>CAJWIT010000017.1 GCA_913041945.1 uncultured Fidelibacterota bacterium | reverse complement strand
TTTGTATAAAGGGTTTTTTTTGCAGCTGCTTTGTATCCACCTTCAAGATTTGAAAATTTCAATACCAGAGATTGTTCTTTAGACTGTATTTCATTAATTGGATCATATTCACCTTTCACTCCTTTGGGGGGGATATAATCTGCATTATCTTCGGTGTTAACAATTGCAATGGAAAAAACGCTGTCGGCTCCAGTTTGATTGAAAGTTGAGGAAGAATCTGGTGCAATTCCCAACTCTTGCCATTCATTACCAACAAGTTCCATTCTCGCAATCTGAAGGGTGCTGCTTTCCTCCACTTCAGTCCAGACTAAGCGAAGGGAACGAATTTCATTCCACTCAACATCATTTATCTTCTCAAAATGACTCAGAGGAATGCGATAAAGTCTCCAACCAGTATACATACCATCTTTTTCAGTTTCACCTGCAAGATAATCTTCTTCTTCTTCGGTGAACACCTCAGGATCTAAATGAAAACTCTTTGTAAAATAGGCATCTGTTTTATCAAGAAACCCGGATCGGTCCAAATCTTCCGTATCAGGATATTTTCCGCCTTCCTGGATTTGGGTTCCTGTTCCATTTCCTTCCGTACCATTCACATGTGAATAGTCGGTACTTCCTTCAGAATAACTCCAATTATCTCCATTCATATCCCCTTCTGCCTCTGCATCAATATCCTCATCAATTTCTCCATCACCATCGTCATCTACTCCATTTAATAACTCTTCATCAACTTCTCCATCACCATCATCATCTGATTCAAGGCAGCCTCCTATTCCATCCTCAAATTCATCAGGGCATCCATCCACTCCAACGTCTTCATGGTCCTCAAGAAAACCATTTCCCAAGGTTAGTCCCGCTTCCGGAATATCTTCCGTGTCCAGAATACCGTTTCCATTCCTGTCCTCGCTGATTTTACCTAAATCTACTGTTAATTTCCCTTCTGTTCCTTTTAACCAAATTTCAAAAAATTTACTTTGGGTCTGGTCATAATCCCCTGAATAAAAAGAAGAGGTTATCCCTGACCATAACAAAGTTTCTGGAACATAGTCCTCATCCTGATGTGGTTTGGGCTGATGATGGATAACTAAAATATCTGTCTTTTCATTATGGGCCAGTTGAGAAGTAGATTGATTGGGCCAAACGTCTTTCGTCCAAACCTGTTCAAATGGATTGTACCAGTACATCCTGGCCCGATACCGCTGAGGCCAGGACTTTGTTAAATCAGATGAATCCAAGGGAGCAGAAGATTCCTTCCACTGTCGGCGCTGTACGGGGATATAGGTGGTACGTTTTGCTCCTTCAAAATCATCAATAAAAGCAACACCATTTGGGTCCCCTGTTTCCGCATTGTTCACTGGGTTTGGATTTGGCAGTACCTGTGCAAATTCTCCTTCCACTGAGAACGTGGATAATTTTTCTGTTTCGATGATGGGAAGTTTATCCAAAACACGGGTCAAACCATCCAAATCAAATTCAAACCGGCCATTTAAATCCCAAATAAAATTCCGGGTTGGTTCGTATCCTACCTCTATTTTTTCATTTATAACTGATTGATCGTAGTACAATGCTGTAGCACCAAGGAAGGAATTATCACCAAAATCCATTTGAGCCCTGGTACCAATTATTACTTTCTTATCAAAGGAAACCAATTCATGTTTATCGTAGAGAACCCTTACGCTGGCATTGGGATCTGCGGCGGTTTCTCCAAGTACAATTGTGCCGGAAAAATAATCAATTTGGTAATCTATACCTCTCGTAAGTGGAATTCCGTTCAAAAGGACTTCCTCACTTCCTTCCACCAACATAAACCCCAGGTTAATTGTAGAACTCTGGTTGGAATAATCCGCTTCAATGGTAAAACGGCTATCTCCATTATAATCTGTACTGATGGTGGATGTGTACATTTTCCCTTCCCCCAATACCTCTGACAAGATTTCGTTCAAATTTCCACCAAAAAGAGAATCTTCCGATACAAAAGGCAGCAAAGCGGGAAAATGTAATTCACCAGAAATTAAATTCACAATATTGGGATTATTCATATCAATAATTTCGTCCGGCTGTCTTGAACCATTCTCGTTGAGACTGTCCAGTCCAAACCGGTTTAAATAGGGGATTCCCAGCGGATCCCTATCACTGGGAGGTGTAAGACGGTCATTGACAATTCGTACTGCAAATCCTTCCTGATTGATATTGGTCGTTCCAAGGTAATACACATTCTTGAACATGAGGTCCCAGGTGGGATGATTTGGGTGTGGAGATTGGGGTTTGATCATTTTCAGTGATAAGGTGCTGTCATTTAGAGAAATGCCATGCCCAATAGTCATAACTGTATCTTCACTAATCTGATCTGTCAATACATAATGACATCCCAAAATTTCATCGAGACTCCGAGTCCGTAATCTGATATAACCCAAGTCCTCGCTTAAGGTGTAATCAATATTCCGCTCCAGTCTAAGAAAATTTCCATCTTTATTTTTATCCTCTTCAAAACCGGAGTCAGAAGGGTCAATATGAGCGACACCTATATCTGCTCCAGGGTTATTGGTCATATCCAATTTGTACAATTCAAAACTCGTCACCTTCAGGCTGCCTATCCTGTGCAATCCATTAATAAGAGGAAAAAATGACGGTTGAATGACATTCTGGACTGTGTCCGGTGTTCCATTTCGGAACCATTCATGTATGAAAAAATACTGGTTTTTCACATAATCGTAGTCCTTAATTTTCTGAGTCTGAGATTGAGATCCTCCTTCCCATGCCTGCTGTTCTTTCTTAGTCTGTTCAATGGAAGCAATTGTTGTAATGTCCACTGGACCAAGCTGTGAAATGGCCTTGAGCCCATACAAACCTTTATTTGTACCAGAAAAAGTGACATATTGTGTAGAGGGAAGAGAGAGGGAAATATTTCCCGCTTCCATTTTTTGAAGAATATCGTCCTCTGCTCCCTCATAACTGATTCGAATGTTGTTTTCAAAATCAAAATCCCGTTCGGAATCCTGGTCCATGAAAACACTAACCCTGTCCCCGACTTTTCCTTCAATATTAAAATTCTGTTTTTGATCAAATTCAATATGCGTGCTTTGAGTTTCGTTTATACTTGACCGTACTAACTCCTGATCCTGAAAAATCATTTTACCGGAAATATTCACATTACCCCGAACTCGAAGAGAGGCCCTGCCCAATTTCCCAAGTTCTACCCCTACAACTTCAAGAGTTTGGCTCTTTCGCTTGGAGTCACGACCACGGCTCCCCTCACCACCCAGGGATACGGTTTCAATAAATTTCAAATGACGGTTGATGTACATATTTTCCCTAAAATACCATTCTACAGGTGCAGAAAAGGGGACTCTTATAATCTCTCCATCCAGTGTTTCTGTAAAAGTAATGTATGACCAGTCTGAATCAATTGTAACGGTTACATTTCGTTTACCGTAATTACCATTGAGAAGACCAATTGGATGATACAATGTGTCACCTGACCATCCAATAGGTCGGGGTATCTCTGGAAAAGGATTCACGACCAGCGGTGAAATAGGATGATAACTTGGGGATAGGATATAAACAGAATCAGCTGTCTGTCCCTGCAGAATAAAATCATTCCCCAGAATCATTATGAAGAAAAAAATGACCAACCGCCCTTTTTTCAAAGGTATTCTCCTTATCTTTACTATCGGTTTTCTATTGCCCTGCACTTATTGCAGGGAATCTATTAACAGTTGGTCTAAATAGTATTCCTTATGTTGTTGATTGATCTGAAATATATTCTCTCAGGAGTATACGAAATTTTTTCATTGCAAGTCCACGATGACTAATTTTATTCTTTTCACCGATAGAAAGCTCAGAAAATGTTTTTTCCAGCTCTGGAACAAAAAACACAGGATCATATCCAAACCCGTTTTTCCCTTTCGCAGATTCTCCTATTATTCCTTTTATTGTTCCTTCTGTCCAGAGTTCCCGATCTTTATCAACAAATGAAATAACCGTCCGAAATTGTGCCTTGCGGTTTTCCAAAGGGATATTCTCCATTTCAGCAAGTAATTTATTCACATTATCCTCATAAGTGACGTCTTCTCCAGCATAGCGGGCAGCATAAATACCAGGAGCTCCATTCAATGCTTCAACTTCCAAGCCCGTATCATCAGCAATAGCAGGCAATTGTGTAAGGTTATGAACAGTTTTGGCCTTGATCATAGAATTTTCCAGCAGAGTTTGCCCCACCTCCTCAATCTCTCCAATAAAGGGAAAATCGTTTAGGGAAAGAATTTCTACCATAAATTCCGAGAGAGCCTCTTGTAATTCTTCTCTTTTATCCCTATTGTGGGTAGCAAGGACAATTGCCTGAATTTCCTTCATAATAAAAAGATAGGGGAAATATCATCCAGAAACAAGCAATTTTACCCATGCTTCACACGGTGATTTCAACCAATTTTATCATAATTAACCTATGTCTTTTCCCTATATAACATTCATTTTTCACTTTAAATTATAGCCACATGAATTAATGAAGGAGTAATAATTATGTCAGAAAATATTATACCGCTTGAAAAACCAACCATCGAGTCCATTTTTAAACAGGCATTCAAAACTATGGTTGATCAAATAGTTGTATGTGTTGTAAACACGGTTATCTTTGGGTTTGTCTGTGTAATACTTTGTGTCACCATCATTGGTATTTTAGCAATACCGGCAGTGGTTGGTGGATATACAGAGTCTATGATTCGCGCAGCGCGGGGTGAAAAAGTAGAAATCGGTGATTTTTTTAAGACTGGTTTCAATAAGTTTGGTACACTGTTGGGTGCAGGAATTCTATTTTTTTTCGGTGTTGCAATCGGATTAATCTGTTTTGTTCTACCAGGAATATATTTAATGGTACGCTGGTTTTTTGTGACTCAACTCATTGTAGATAAAAATGCTGGAATTTCTGAAGCATTTCAACAATCTGGTAAAATGGTATCTAGTATATTCTGGGAAGTACTGGCTGTTTTTATTTTAATCTCAGTAATTGAAGCAATGGGTGGTGCGATCTGGATAGGTCTTCTTATTACGATCCCTTATGTCGCACTGGTATCTGCTCATTACTATTTAGGACTTTTCCTGGAAGAAAAAGATCAGATTGAGGATGATGAGTAGTGTGACCGATCTTTCCCTGAAAACAGGAATTAAATTTATTTTTTAACCTTATTTGTGATTCAGAGCCTAAACAACAAAAAGAGGATAATTATGCAATCATTGAATATCATTCTATTGTCCCTGTTCCTTGCAATCGGATGTTCCGGGTATCACCACCACAGTTACGACCGGGATTACAAACACAGAATTATCAAAGTGATCCCTGAAGAGCGAGGAAAAGCTGTTACTGTAATGGTTCATCACAAAGGAAAACTCACTCCCAGAGAGCAAAAATTCCTTCGGAAACATTTCCGTAAAAAATTTGGGCACAAAAAACGCCGTCACAATAAAAACAAAGTAAAAGTTGTATTCGTACTCAAGTAAATTAAAACGAATTAAAAATGAAAAAAGGAATTGTAAAAGAATACGACCCTGATCGGGGTTTTGGTTTTATTCAAGGAGAAGACGGTGAAGATTATTTTCTACATGTCAGCGGTCTTCGGGAACACATGAAAGACAAGGGATTAAGAGAAGGTCAGCGGGTGTTGTTTGACGTAGATTTTGACATGAAAGGAGACCGGGCAATAAACGTAAGGATAGAATAATAATTATTTTACCATGAACTCCTTAATGATTTTCATGGCAGTAACGGGAATTTTATGCTTCTCATCATAGGTTTTCATCACAACTTCACATCCCAATTCCTTACAGATTTTCATTGATTCAATCCCTCGTTCTACAGGGACAATCTCGTCTTTAGTCCCGTGTAAAATTAACATGGGAAGATTGAATTTAACCGGTTCAATGTTCAGCATCTGTACATTTTTTCTGCTCAGGAACCCTGCAATGGACACAATGCCGTTAATTTTATGTCTCATAAGCAAACCTGTACCAACCGAAAGGGTTGCCCCTTGGGAAAACCCTAATAAATAAATTCTTACATCATCTTTTTCCTTTCTTCGAATCAAGTCTACTATTGTTTCAAGCAAAGAGATTGTATCCAAAACCTCGTCAACGGATTTAGGTTTATTATCAAACCATGAATATCCTTTTGGGATTTGACGTGCCTTAAATGGTGCCCGTGGAAAAATCCACAAGGAGTTAGGTAACCTCACACCGATAGAGACGGGAATCAGTGAATGTTCATCTCCGGTCCAGCCATGAAGCCCAATGACTATAGTTTCGCATTTTTCCCCAAACTGTTTAAACTGAAATTCAGTGTCGGGTAATTTAGACCTTAGATCAGGATAGTCTTGTTCGCTCATATTCCTCCATTCGTTTTACAAAATCGTCCTCGTCCACCGCACAAAGCAAAGGGCTTATTTCTATATTTTCTTTTAGTGTACAGTAAGGTTTTGGCCCATAATCGTGACCCGGATATATAAGCGTATCTCCAGGAAGAATCAAAAGTTTTTTGTAAACAGAACGGTATAATTGACGAGTGTCAGATCTCAAGCTGATTGTCCTGCCAGTCCTTCCAACGAAAAGGGTATCACCGGTGAAAAGGATATTTCCCATATGAAAACAAAGGCTGTCATCATAATGACCCGGTGTGTGTATCACCTCTATATTCAAATTCCCGGCTTGAATTTTGGAATAGTCATCCACACCCTGGATATTTTCTCCACCAATCCCACTAACCGAATCTCTAAAAATGATTACTTTCAGATCGGGGAATGAACTAATTACCTCATCCAAATAGGAAATATGATCCCCGTGGGTATGGGTGATAAACACTGAAGAAATTTTATGAGACACATTGGAGGAAATCTCCCGGAAAGGTACTGACGCATCAATAAGAAACTGGGTATTTGTCTTTCCACAGGTAACCAGATATGTAAAATTATCATCGAAGCCACCCTTGAACGACTGAACTTTGAAATCTGCTTTCTTCATAATGTTGGAATTTCCATATACTTTTACCCGAATTGATAGTTATTTTCTCAAAGGATATCCCATCTAATTAAATTGAACTTAAGGTAAGTGAATTATGAGTATGAAAAACTATTCAATGAAAAAAACAGGAATTGTTGCCATCATCTGTGGACTTGTAATCTGGGCGTTATATTTAGTTAATATCTTTTGGTCATTTTTATTTTCCCATCCATTTCTTGGGCTTGCATTAGTGGCAATTATCGGTGGTCTCGTCATTCTTATCCTCGATATTTATAAGGAGAAAGAAAAGGATAAAGAAAACGAACCATTCAGGGGAATTGAAAAATGATAATCAGCACATTAGAACAAATAGTAGGGTATAAAATAACCGAATCTCTAGGAGTTGTAGCCGGTAACACAATACGTGCTCGACACTTGGGAAAAGATATAGTCGCTGGATTACGAACAGTTGTAGGTGGAGAAATTAAGGAGTATACAGGAATGCTTGCAGAATCACGAGAACAATCCATACAGAGAATGATCGAAAAAGGGGAAGAACTGAATGCTGACGGAATAATTGGCGTTCGATTCCAAACATCAATGATTATGAGTACAACTGCCGAATTGCTTGCTTACGGAACAGCAGTAAAACTTCAAAAAATATAAGCAGTACTATACATTTTTAAAATTAGAAATCCTGTAGAAAAAATCCCGCATTTTTCACTTCCACTGTGATTATTTCATAAGTTTATCGGTTTTCTTATGATACCTGCCGAAATCATAAAACAAAAACGGGACGGAGCTCACCTTTCGAAAGACCATCTCTGTGAATTCATCCAGGACTATGTGGAGGGATCAATTTCTGATTATCAAATGACAGCACTTCTCATGGCTATATTTTTCAATGGTATGGATGATGACGAACTTTACTCACTGGTTGATATTATGGTCAACTCTGGAGAAAAAATGGATTTTTCCAATCTTGAGTGTTTCGTGGCAGACAAACATAGTACTGGTGGAGTAGGAGATAAGGTGTCCATCATTCTGGCTCCCCTTTTAGCCGCGGCAGGATTGGCGATACCTATGATCAGCGGAAGAGGGTTGGGCCATACTGGCGGGACCTTGGATAAATTGGAAACTATACCGGGTTTTCGGGTAGATCTTTCCTTGACGGAATTTCGGAAAGCAGTAGAACAAACAGGGATTGCAATGATTGGACAAACAAATGAAATTTGCCCTGCTGACCGCAAAATGTATTCTCTCCGAGATGTTACTGGAACGATAGAATCAATTCCACTCATTTGCAGTTCCATTATGAGCAAAAAGATTGCAGAGGGAATACAAGGCCTGGTTCTGGATGTGAAAATTGGAAATGGCGCTTTCATGAAAAAAATGGAGGATGCTAAAACGTTAGGAAATATGCTCAAACGAATTGGCGAACATTTCGGGATTACTACTGATATCGTCTATTCCAGCATGAATCAACCTCTGGGTACAACTGCAGGTCTTTGGTGTGAGGTCAAAGAATCGATTAATTCATTAAAAGGAAATGGTACTGATGACACAATGAAGATCACCTATGAACTTGGCTCCCGCCTTCTTCTACAGGCAGAAATTTCAAAAACACGGGACGAGGCTATTTCATTACAAAAATCAATCATTCAATCCGGTAAAGGATATGAAAAATTTCTTGATTTGGTGAAAAATCAGGGTGGATCTCAAAAAGAAATTGAACAGTATACAAAACTCCATTCACCCCAACACACAAGGGAAATATCAGCAAACCGATCCGGTTTCATCCAGAACATGGATACATACACAATTGGACTGGCAACAGTTACCCTCGGGTGTGGAAGGACAAAAATAACAGACCCTGTTGATCCAACCGCAGGTATGGAATTTCTAAAAAAAACGGGTGAAAAAGTTCAAAAAGGCGAACCGTTAATCCGGTGTTTCAATTCTGACAAACCAAAACTTCAAAATACCGTGAATAGGCTGGAATCTGTTTTTCAGATAGGAGAAAAACAAATATCCCATCCCTTGATTTATTAATGTATCATTTAAGATCTGCGGTGGATTTTACAATGATGTGTTGGTTCTGTTCCTTTTATAAATACTTCCGTCTCCACTGGACATACAGAAACCGGTCTATTTTTACTCACACTACATATTTCGAATTTGATAATACCTCCCGGGATTTTAAAATCATTCCAGCTAATCCCCAAATTCTTATGTGCCTCCCGCATAAAATTGGCCCATGCTGGTAAGGCCGCTGCAGTTCCGGATTGTTTCTCTCCCAGGCTTACAGAATAATCATCAACTCCAAACCAAACACCAGCAACAATATTCTTTGTAAAACCGACAAACCAGGCATCACTGTAACCCTGTGTAGTACCAGTTTTACCAGCAGCAGGATGATAAAAATGATATTTCCACCTGGCACTGCCGCCTGTCCCCTGGTCCATGACCGTTTGCATCAAGTTAGTCATGAGATAAGCAGTTTCCTCACTGAGTACCTCTTCCTGGTCTGGTTCATATTCTTCAATGATATTTCCAAAACGGTCCTCGATCCTAAGAATTCCTAATGGTCTGGAATAAACACCTTTATTGGCGAAAGTGCCATAGGCACTGACAACTTCGATTGGGTATACTTCCGATGTTCCAAGAGAAATAGCATCCACAGCACGGATATTTGTTGTAATCCCCATACGCTGGGCAGTTTTTTTTACTTCCACAGCTGGGACCAGCTCCTGGACCAGCCGCACAGAAATGAGATTCAAAGATTTTCGTAATCCCTCCCTGAGAGTAGTCAATCCACCTGTACTACCATCGTAATTTTTTGGCATCCACTTTTCCCACTCACCAGTTACATTCCGTACATTCAGCACTACCGGCTGATTTAAAAGTTGTTTGGTCACAGGATACCCGTTATCAATGGCAGTTGTATACACGAAGGGTTTAAAAACAGAACCAGGCTGGCGGCGGGCCTGAACCGCACGATTAAATTGATCATGATAATCAGGACGCCCTCCAACCATAGCAAGAATATGTCCGGTTTGTGGATCAAGAGCAATAAGAGAAGCCTGAACCAATAATTTACCGCGTAGTTCTTTGTAGAGAGGTATCGAATCTTTCATCATCATTCTTACGGTGTCTTCTGGATGAATTCCAAAATAGGCCAGCCGGGAGAATTCTTCTTGGTTCTCAAACAATCGGTTATTTAGAACCGCCTGGTTCCGCTGTACAGTTTTCAGAACCGTTTTCTCAGCAATAGACTGTAAGCGGGAATCCAATGTCGTATAAATTTTTAATCCATCCCGGTAAATGTTGATGCCAAGCCTGTCATCTTCACTTTCTAAAAATCGTCGGACAAATTCAGTAAAATAGGGCGCTACGCCTGTAGGAGGTTCATCATTAATTTTATCTAAAGATTGTGCACGAGCTTCGGCATATTCGGACAATGTGACATAACCCTCTTCCCGCATTAACCGAAGGACCGTGTTCCTTCTTCTATTCGCCCTATCTGGATGCCGGATCGGTGAGTAAATCGCCGGGGAAGGTAAGAGTCCCACAAGCAAAGCAGTTTCATCTAAAGTTAACTCATTTGCCCGTTTTCCATAAAACCGTTTGGCTGCAGCTTGTACACCAAATGTTCCATGACCAAAATGAACCGTATTAAGATACATTTCCAGGATTTCATCTTTTGTATAAGTCCTTTCAATCTGGATAGCAGTGATAACTTCTTTAATCTTTCGGATAATACTATCTTCAAAACCGATTGATTTGTACAAGTTGCGAGCCAATTGCTGTGTAAGAGTACTGAAACCCTGCCTGTAGCTTAATGACAAAACATTGACCACAATCGCTCTGGCTACGCTTCTCAATGAAAGACCCCAATGTTCCCGGAAACGTCGATCTTCAGAGGCGATGACTGCATTCCGCATATGGATTGGAATCTGGTCAAATTCTACAAAAACCCGTTTCTCAAGAAATAATTCATGGAGGATTTTCCCATCCTTAGAATAAATACTGGTCACAAGATCCGGATCATAATTCTCCAGTTGCTCCAGTGATGGAAGATTCCGTGATAAATAAAACAAGTAACTGAGTACGAATAGTGTAAGACACAGGACAATCCCAAGTGAACGGAGAAAAATATTAATCCAATATCCTATTCTTTTTTCGTCTTTCATAATGAAGGCAAAAAATATTTTTGGCGGGATAAATAGATAATAGTGTTAAAACAGAACAAAAAAGAAATGTTCCGGTAGGAATGTCTACTTTTTTGCCCGGGGAGCAATCATCTTTTCCGGTTGCACAACCCGATCGAATTCCTCACCAGTCATATAACCGAGATCAATAACTGTCTCACGGAGAGTTTTGTTTTCCTGGAATGCTTTCTTCGCCACTTCTGCAGCCCGGTCGTATCCGATATGAGGATTAAGAGCCGTGACCAGCATGAGAGAATTATGCAGGTTTTTATCAATTCGTTCCAGATTTGGTTTCAATCCTTCCACGGCATGTTCACGGAAAGAATTACAGACATCTGTCAATAACCGAATTGACTGCAGAATATTGAAAGCTAAAACAGGCCGAAAAACATTCAATTCAAAATTCCCACTGGCACCGGCGATTCCGATTGTTAGGTCATTCCCCATGACCTGGGAACAAACCATTGTCACCGCTTCACACTGGGTAGGATTTACCTTTCCCGGCATGATGGAACTTCCCGGTTCATTTTTTGGAAGTTCAAGCTCACCAATCCCGGATCTAGGACCACTAGCCAACCAGCGAATGTCATTAGCAATTTTAAACAGTGAACCTGCTACCACCTTTAAAGCTCCAGATAATTCCACGACACTGTCCTGAGCTCCCAAAGCTTCAAATTTATTTGGGGCAGACACAAAGGACAAATCAGTAAGTCCGGCAATTTCTTCTGCAACTTTCTCTCCATACCCCTCTACCGAATTAATACCGGTCCCAACTGCCGTCCCACCGATGGCCAATTCGTAACAACTGGTCAGGGCTCGATTAATTCGATCAATCCCATGTTCCAGCATAGAAGCGTATCCAGACAGTTCCTGACCTAAGCTCAGGGGGGTGGCATCTTGGAGATGAGTTCGTCCCAGCTTAATAATATTCTGGTACGCATTGGACTTTTCAGTAAAAGCTCCACGCAGATTGTTTAAGGCTGGGAGTAAAGAATCCGTAACAGAAATACAGACTGCAATATTGATTGCCGATGGAAAAGTATCATTGGTGGATTGGGACATATTCACATGGTCGTTAGGATGCACCGGAGTCTTTTTCCCCAATTCGCCACCCATAATCTCAATTGCCCGGTTTGCTATGACTTCATTAAAATTCATATTGGTTTGAGTACCACTCCCCGTTTGCCAAACCACAAGCGGAAACTGATCATCCAGTTTCCCCTCGATAACCTCCTCGGCAGCCTTACAAATGGAATCGGTAAGTTCCGACTTCAGGGAACCTAAGTTTTGATTCACCAAAGCAGCAGCCTTTTTAAGAATTCCATAGGCACGGATGAATTCCCGTGGAAATTTTTCTCCACCTATCTTAAAATTCTCTAATGAGCGCTGTGTTTGTGCACCCCAGTACACATCATCAGGAACCGAAATTTCTCCCATTGAATCAAATTCTTTTCGCATATGAAACCCTATCAAATACTAACTATAAACTCACCGTCAGACAACGATTTCATTCCACCAAGCTTTTGTTAATTCAAAAATATTCATTATCCCCCTTCACGACGATTTTGTTTTCTCAACGGTTCGGGTGGCAGGTTTAATATTTCTTCATGAAAATATTGTCCTAAATGGTGGACCACGTCTAAGATACTGATTTGGCCTATCGGTTTTCTTTTTTCATCCACGATAGGGATGTTTCTGAATCCCCCATCTACCATTTTGTTTAGTGCAAATGAAACAGGATCAGTCGGAAGCAATACTTGAGGGTTTTTTGTCATAAAATCTTTTACAATTTCCTTCTCAAGGTCCAGTTTCCTCCCCAACACATTGAGTAAAATGTCACGTTCGGTAAAGATTCCTGAAATTTTTCCGTCCTTTGTTAAAATTGCACATCCAATGTTCTTAATCTGGAATTGATTCACTACCTCCCTCAGGGAAGTGTCCTCCTGAAGTGACAAACATCCTTTTGACAAACTTTTGATTGGATCAGAGAGAGAAATAGCTTCAGTAATAAGTTCCTCTCCAGAAGATTCTCTTTCTTCCATTTGTTTTAATTCATCATCTAAAAAATCATTCATGATTATTCCTTTAAGCTAAACTTTCCAGGTATGACTATCATTAAATAATTTATCCAAATTTCCTTTTCCTTTGGATTTTACAGCTTTTTCTAATTGATTGTACAGCATCGTTTCATAAGTTGGTTTGTCTTCCTGATAAATTATCCCGATGGGAGTTGGAAAATTTTTATCACAACTTAATTCACTTAAAAGGAGTCCTTGAATTTTATTTTTCTCATCATGCACCAAAATATCATCTACACTGTACTTTTTACCCAATTGTACTACCTGCAGTTTTGACCCCTTCAGTCTCAATCCTTTATCCTTGTTTTTTCCAAAAACCATTGGTTTCCCTTGCTCAAGGATCAATTGGGTTTCCATTTTGATTTCTCTCTCAGTTAACGATGCAAAAGCACCATCATTGAACACCCAGCAATTTTGATAAATTTCTACAAATGAAGTTCCTTCATGCTTATGCGCTTCCTTAAGTATGCCCTGCAAATGTGATTGTTCCCGGTCTATACTCCTGGCGATAAATGTTCCGCCGGCTCCCAAAGCAAGTAACGGAGGATTAAATGGGTAGTCTACTGAACCAAACGGTGTTGAGTTGGAAATTTTTCCTATCTCAGATGTGGGAGAATATTGCCCTTTTGTTAATCCATAAACCTGATTATTGAACAAAAGAATATTGAGGTCAAAATTCCTTCGCAGCACATGTATGAAATGATTTCCACCAATACTCATGCTGTCGCCATCACCAGTCACAACCCAAACTGAAAGATCCGGGTTTGCTATTTTTGCGCCGGTGGCTAATGCGGGAGCTCTTCCATGAATTGAGTGAAATCCAAACGTATTCATATAATAAGGGAACCTGCTTGAACACCCAATCCCGGACACTACAAGAAACTTCTCCTTTGGAACTCCTAACTGAGGAAACACCTTTTGGACTTGAGATAAAATAGCATAATCTCCGCATCCGGGACACCATCTAACATCCTGATCTGAAACAAAATCCTTTTTTGAAAACGTAACAGTTTGTTGATCACCCATTATTTAGGTACCTATTAATTCAATAATTTTATCATGAATTTCATCTACTCCAAGCGGTTTCCCCTGAACTTTGTTTAATCCGCTGGCATCAATTAAAAACTTTCCCCGAAGCAACAGCAATAATTGTCCGTTGTTCATTTCCGGAACTAAAATATTTTGATATTTTAATAGAGTCTCACCCAAATTCGGAGGGAACGGGTTGAGATGTCGCAAGTGGACATGCCCAACGGTGTGGCCTACTTTTCTAGAACGATTCACAGCTTCTCTAATGGAACCAAAAGAACTTCCCCACCCTACGACCAAAACCTTTCCACTTTTATCTCCAAATGGATCCACAGGTGGAAGTTCGTTCGCTATAATATCAATTTTCTGTTGGCGCAAATACATCATCTTTTCGTGATTTATGGGATCATAGCTTACGTCACCTGTTTCAATATCTTTTTCCAATCCACCAACACGATGCTCCATGCCTTTCGTTCCAGGAATGCCCCATTGTCTTGCAAGAGTTTTTTCTTCCCGTTTAAAAGGATTAAACCCATTTGCCTTTTCTACCAAATGTGTACGAATTTTTGGAAGGTTTTTTATTTGAGGAATGAGCCAGGGTTCAGACCCATGGGCAAGGAAAGCATCGGAAAGAACCACAACAGGAATCATATATTCCAGTGCAATCCGGCAGGCCTCAAAAGCTGTAGAAAAACAATCTGCAGGTGAATTTGCTGCTAACACAACTACAGGAGATTCTCCATTCCTCCCGAAAAGAGCTTGAAGTAAATCTGCTTGTTCCGTTTTTGTAGGCATCCCGGTTGATGGTCCAGTACGTTGAATATTTAATACGACAAGCGGAAGTTCAGTCGCCACAGCAAGCCCAAGGCTTTCTCCCTTCAATGCCATCCCTGGACCACTGGTTGCTGTAATTCCAAGATCACCGCAAAAAACTGCACCAATTACGCTCATGATAGCTGCGATTTCATCTTCCGCCTGGAATGTTTTAATCCTAAAATTTTTATACCCGGATAATATGTGTAGTATATCGCTTGCAGGAGTAATTGGATATCCTGCAAAATAAATATCTAACCCCGCCTTTTCCGCTGCCGCAATTAACCCAAAACACAGCGCTTGGTTTCCTACAATATTCCGGTACACACCCGGTTCAAATTCTGCCTTTGAAACGGTTACAATATGCTGAAATTCTTCGATTGTGTCACCATAATTATAACCCGCTTTTAACGCTCTGATATTAGCTTCCACTAATTCCGGACGTTTTGCAAATTTATTCTTTATGAAATTAATTGTGGAATCTAAAGTACGGTCATACATCCAACTCACAAGACCTAGAGCAAACATATTCGTACTGCGGGAAATCAATTTTATACTCAAATCCATTTCCTCAACCGCATTGGACACTAACCGTGTCATATCCAATGCAATCACTCTATAATCTTTGAGTGAATCATCCTCTAATGGATTCAATTTCCACCCGGACAATTTTAAATTTTTGTCAGTATAGTTTGCTTTGTTAGCAATAATAATTCCGCTGGTTTTTAAATCCTCCAGATTCGTTTTCAAAGCAGCAGGATTCATAGCCACCAACACATCAAGTTCATCCCCCGGAGTGCCAATATTTTCGCTGCTGAATTGAATTTGAAAGGAACTGACACCGGCCAGGGTACCAGCTGGAGCTCTTATTTCAGCAGGATAATCTGGGAATGTAGCCAAGTCATTTCCCATGATTGCAGTTGCTTCTGTAAACCTGTTCCCTGTTAATTGCATCCCGTCACCGGAATCTCCTGTGAACCGGATGACAACCCTGTCAACGTTATTTATACTCTTTGATTTATCTGCCATAATGAAAACTATTTAATTTCTATAGAACATAACAAAAGGATAATAGAGAGTCAATAAACCGGTTTCCCCATAGATCGTTAATCTAATACTCCTCTTTAAATGTTTTTTTGTATTTTAATTTAGGCAGGGTTGAAAAACAGGTCCAAAGGATATAGATTTTTTTTATTCTTTTAGGTTCTTGATTTCCTGAAAAATAATTCTCTTTTATTGACATTTTAACCCTATTTTCATAATATCCTAGGAGAGGGTATCATGTCAGAATTAACGAACCCACAACAATTGTCTTTTTTTTCGGAATTATCTCTTAAGTCTGACATCAAATCCATAACAAATCTTTCCCAGTTTGACAATGCTCTTAATAACCTGATCAAGATCAGTGAATTTGGTGCGTTCATTCAGTTGAAAATCCAGGGGCTTCATACAATGTATACCCTTGATCTACAGGAATTGGATGTCCCTGAAAATTTTCTGAAATCAAACCATTCTCCAACTTCAATGAACATCTCTCTTTTCCCAGAAGAGATCAGAGACAACCTTCAAAGATTTTCTGACGAAGCAAAATCTTTTTTTACAGATAAAAATTCTTTTCCCACTCCTTCTGGATTTTTTCTCTATCGTTCTCATTTCACACTTTGGAAACATTTCGCGGAAAAAATGAAAAAATCGATAGACGAGTATATTTACTCCGCATTAAGCCATGGAAGCTATACTCAACATTTAATCCAAAGCATCATTGATGGTTTGCACTTTATCCGTTCCGCTGCAAGCCCTGATGCACCCTGGGAGATTTCCAAAAGTATACACTTGAAGGATATTGAAACCGCACGCAACAAACAGGAAGGAACCTATGAAACTCTGCATAATCTGAAGAATACTGATCCACGTTTTCCATTGAAGCTTCTTGTCTTTAAAACTCAACATTTTCCCCTAAGCCTTTCTCATTTTATTTCCCATGTCCAGGTATACTCCATATTCAAATCAATTCACCTGGAGTTCCTGGCAGATAGGTCCATCGAATCCATCAGGGATATCAAAGAACTTGTACAAGATATTTAAGTGTTACCATTTATCTCAGAATTACTCTTCAATTCTGTTTAAATTCAAAATTCAACCATGCCAAAAACAGATAATATTCGCTTAACTACACTTAGCCACGGTTCAGGGTGAGCCTGTAAAATAGGTCCGGAGGACCTGGCCCAGGTTCTGGGTAAGCTTCAATTGGTTTCGGATGACCGAGTAATCGTCGATTTTAAAAAACACGACGATGCCGCCGTTGTACGTCTGGACGATGGAAAATTACTGGTGCAAACCGTGGATTTTTTTACCCCGATTGTGGATGATCCCTATCAATTTGGACAAATCGCAGCGGCAAACAGTTTGTCGGATATCTACGCCATGGGCGCAAAACCACTATTTGCACTGAATATCGTAGGATTTCCCATCAATGATCTTCCAAAAGAAATGCTCACTACTATTCTCCAGGGCGGCGCTGACAAAGCAAAGGAAGCGGGAATACCAACTGTAGGCGGACACAGCGTAGATGACAAAGAACCGAAATATGGTCTGGTTGTTACGGGAGAGGTTGAGGAAAAAGATATAGTGGCAAATAAATCTGCAACCCCTGGGGATGTGCTGGTGCTAACAAAACCGTTGGGAACGGGCATCATTGCCACTGCCATCAAAAAAGGACTGGCGAAAAATGATATAATCAAAACTGCTGTTGAATCCATGTCTGCCCTGAATGATCTGGCTTCAAAAATAATGGTGGAACTTGGCGTAAAAACAGCAACGGATATAAGCGGATTCGGATTACTTGGACATCTTAATGAAATATGTAAAGCCAGCAAGGTATCAGCTGAAATTAATTATAACGATCTTCCTCTTCTCCCTGGAGTTAATAAACTGGCTTCCGATGGCATTATCCCCGGCGGGACCAAGCGGAACCTGTCTTTCGCTACATCATTCACATATTTCCATGACAAGCTTACAAAAATTCAACAATTAATTAGCGCCGATGCTCAGACCTCCGGTGGACTTCTCATCTCTCTTCCCCCTGATTCAGCAAAGATGTTTATCAAAAAGTTTAATGAGCGTTCTCCTATTAAAGCACGGGAGATAGGAAACATTATTAAACAGAAAACAAATACAATTTACGTTACATAATTTCTATCTGGACCTATCACATAAAATTGTATTTTTTCCTGCAATTATATTTTGATCATGAGTAATGCTTTGCATTGATTTATTGACCCTTGTAATTTTGTTGGCTTTAATTTTGGCTTGGTAGCTCAGCTGGTAGAGCAGAGGACTGAAAATCCTTGTGTCGCTGGTTCGATTCCGGCCCGAGCCACCCAGAAAGCCCCTCATTGAGGGGCTTTCTGATAATTATTATTAGAAAAAATGAAAAACATTTTAAAAGCTCTAGAATATCTCAAAAATACTGAACCCCGATTTGGCACATTAATTGATGAATTTGGTGAACCGGACTTTGAGCCACAAGATAATTACTTCAAAGCTTTAGTAAGATCAATTATCTACCAGCAACTTTCTGGAAAGTCTGCTTTTGCTATTTACAGCAGGTATTTACAATTGTTCAATTCAACAGAATTTCCCTCTCCTCAGCAGGTCATTGCAATACCGGACTCACACTATACATCCATTGGGTTATCCCGGCAAAAAACCTGTTATATAAAAGAAATTGCCCAGGCATTTTCCAACAAAGTAGTCATTCCTGAAAACATCCCGGAGTTGGAAGATGATGAAGTACGGAAACAGCTCATAAAAATAAAAGGTATAGGCCCGTGGACGATTGATATGTTTTTAATGTTTACACTAAATCGTCCTGATATTCTCCCTGTGAACGACCTGGGGATTCAAAAAGGATTTAAATTATTTTTCCGTCTCAATGAATTGCCTGATGAAAAATTCATGGTAGAAAAAGCAAAAAAATGGAAACCATTCAGAACTATCGCCTGCTGGTATTTATGGAAATTAGTGGATGATAATTTTCAATGGTAACGGAAACAGAAATATTTTAATTCAATAAAGAAAACTCAGTAAACTCATTTTTACAGGGATTCCCATTTGTAAGCCAGAGTTTCCTTTCGTCCAAATCCATTATCACTCCCGTTTTTGTAATTGTATGCTGTTCTTGCGGGAGATCTGGATCAGGATGACGGCAAATTGACTGGGGATAGTTTTCATGATCTTTCAGTATTTCTTGAATCCCCTCTACATCCAATGGTTTCAGTTCATTCAGGAGCGCTTCCATGCGCTCACAACGAAATTTGGATAAGTATCTGCGTGGATTGGGTGGTTCAGTGATCTCCGCTGAATCTGGATCAGTAAAATGGTTGGCATGGCTAAGGACTTCTCCCTGTGGACTTATTTGAACGTATTTATCCGGAGCTGACTCAACATCCATAATGGAATTCTGAGCCTGACCAATCATAAAATTCGCAGTGCAGGAACGGGGTGTGCCAATCAGCACGTCCAGGGCATCTTCCATTGTTTTGGACCCGAGCACTTCAAAGCATCGGAGATGAAACGGCTTTTCAAATCGGGTCCAGTCATCTCCGGTTGAATACATACCATTGACTGTAATGCCTAATCCCTCAGAGTTCAACCCAATCTTTCCCCCAAAAATTCCTGCCTCTGTAAAAGCCAGGTGATGAGGGCCTTCCGGAGAAACGGTGGTAACAGCGGCACATTCCACATCCGGAATCCAGTCCCAGTTTTGGCCTATGATTGTATGAGCATTAACTGAAGCTTCCGGCAACAGGGCATAGGATGTACATCCATCAACAGCATCTATTTGGAGCTTACCGATGGCATGATACAACAGCTCATAACGAAAGTTCAGCATGGCAATCTCCAAGATCCCCTGGTTAGAGCCTTCTGCAATTCCACCTATCCCCTCAAAATAATTCAGACTCTGTTTCTGGAGGGAATCCAGACAGGATTCAGTCCGTTCCAAAACTTTGCTCCGGATCAGCTTTGCCTCTTTTTCAAAGCGTTCAAAATAAATTTGTATGTTTTTTTCAATGAGGTCTTTTAAGGCCTCACCGTGTACTTGGCCTTGTTCACGGCAGGTTCCGGAAAGTTCAAGAAAAGGTAGTCTCATTTCTCTTCCTTGATAATTTTTTCATGGACCAGCCAGGCGGGCATAAACTTGAAACCCACCCGGATATTGATACTGAGCATACCTGTATTGGTGGCAACATTGTCAGTGCGGATCCATTCATAATCCTGATTCTTTGCCCAGGTGAGACAGGTGTGTTTTAAGGCAGTGGCAATGCCTTTGCGTCTGTATTCCCTCCGTACGCCAGTGAGTCCTGTATTAATGCCTTTTTCAATCTCATTTTTCCACAGATTGTTCAATCCGGCAATATGATTTCCATCCAATACAAGAAACCAGGAATCCGGATTAAATTTTGGGTGTGCCAGTACATGTTGTTTATACACATTAAATTCCGGTATTAAAATGGGATCTGTCCAGGGCATATCAGGAGAAACATCCCGCTCCAGTTCCCAAACCTTATGGTCTGCATCAACATCTTCCTTCCTGAATTCTGCAAGAGTCATGATACGTAAATTCTGCATTAACACCTGGTCGACTTCATCCTGATATTGTTCTGGATCATAACCTGTTAGATCCAGGCTGGACTCCTTTTCCTTCATGGTCTGAACAAAACCACGGTCTTGAAAAAAAACGGATTCCCCTTTTATGAGGTTCATGTACAATACACGTAATCTTGATAGGGTCAAACTTCTCCAATTCCTGAAGAAGGTGATCATAACAGGCAGCGCCATATCCTTTCCCCTGGAATTCCGGGTGAACGTATATTTCTATTACAAATCTCTGCGGGTGAAAGGATTCTGCAAACTGGGTATGTATAGCTGAGGCAAGAATTTTTCCATCCCTTTCCCAAACCCAGTTTCTGTGGCGGATTTTTTTCTCTCGAGTTTTATCATGATGACGAAGGTTTGCCATTGACCCAGGATGGTCCGGATACAGAAGGTTTTTTAAGAAAACAAGTCCTTCATAATCCTTTTCATCAAAAGGACGGAGTACAAAATCATTTGGAGGCATTATTTGTTTACCATTCCCTTAAAAAAGTTTCTTCGGATAAACATTGCCATCCACCAGTTTTTGAATCTCCCCCATCACGTAAGGTTTATCTTCTTTGTAGGTTACACCAAACCAGTTGGCATTACTTCGGAGTACATGAACCTGCTCTCTTCCACCTTGGATAAGATCATTGATTACTGATGGGATGAGGAATTCGCTTTTCAATTCTTTTCCGTTTTCTGTCAGGAAATCCACAAACATGTCTTTTAAATAATCAAACAAAACCGGAGTGAAGCCCCACATGTTCATGGATACAGGTTCAGTTCCATCCAATACAATATCTCTATCTGATGAGACACCATTCTCTGTTTTCTGCAGGTTTTCTGTTTCGATGACGGTGTCAAGCTTCCCTTCCTTCACAGTGCAAAGACCCCGGGTAACTCCGCCGAAAATGGATAATGTCTTATCCAAACGGAATGCCACCATGCTGAATTGATCCGCACCTTTTCCGTAATAATCTGCCACAACTTTAAAAGATTCCCGGCCGTAATAATCGTCACCGTTGATCACCACAAAGGGTTCGTTGATCAAATTTACAGCGGATAATATGGCCTGTCCCGTACCCCATGGTTTTTCCCGCCCTTCCGGGGAGGTAAAGCCATCGGGAAGTGCATGGAGGTCTTGAAATGCAAAATCAACCTGGATTTTACCAGCATATTTATCGGAAATCCTTTCCTTAAATTCCTTTTCGAATTCCCGACGGATGATAAACACAACTTTACTGAAGCCGGCTTCAACAGCGTCGTAAACTGAATAATCGATAATAGTCTCACCATTTGGGCCAACCGCATCCAGTTGTTTAAGCCCGCCATAGCGGGAACCCATGCCCGCCGCCATGATAAGTAGTGTGATATCGTTCATAAAACAATCAATCCTTTCAAGTTAATTATATATCTTTATAAAAAAACTGGACTTGTTTTGTACCACCCTCTGTAAATTGCGAACCACATTCAACAAAATCAAACCTTTTATGAAATCTTATTGATCCATGATTGGGGGGAAAAATAAGTACTTCACATAAAATAATATCATATTGTTCTTTTTTTGAATAATTGACTAAATCACTATACAATGCAGTGCCCAGTTTTTTATTTTGGAAATCTTTTATAACTGCAATACGATCAATATATATAAAATTTTTATATCGCTCTGATACCCATTCATAATTCTTGCTATCATATGAAATTTTCTCTGGCAAGCATAACAAAAATCCTCCAGGAGTATCATTGTAGAATGCTACCTTACAATAATTAGTTTGATCAATAAGAGATTGAAGTTTTTTCTTATCTACTGCTCCTACTTTTGGTTTATTCATATTATTCGCTTCTAAAACAAATTCAAATAAACTCTCATCATACTGTCTTAAATTAATCAATTCTTGTACCCGCTTCAGAATGTATTATGTAGGTTTTCCCTCCAGTTTTTTCGATTGCTTCTACAACTTCTCCCTGATTATCGGGAGCATACGCAAACATGCATCCGCCCCCGCCTGAACCGTTGATCTTTCCACCCAATGCGCCGGCATTCATGGCTGCATCCAGCATCATTTCTATCTTAGGAGTGCTGACTTCCAGTACCTCCCTCAGGACCGTATGATGTTCAGATAAAAGATGACCAATCTTTTCATGATCGGGGTCAGCTTTTTTTAGTTCCGGCAGGGCCTGTCTTAAAAGACCCCGATTGCGCATTGTTCCAGATAATAATGTAGTTTCGTCTGGATGTAAATTGTATTGACTGATTTCATCCAATCTAATTTCGTGCAAACTGAAATCTGGATCCTGCAACTGTATTTTCTCCACAATTGCCAATCGTGAGTCACGGCAACGATGAAGAATTCCCATCGTATCCTTTGGCTCACAGGAATCTCCCAGTACAAATGTACCCAAATTCGGTTTCAAAGATTTAATCGAAATCTCAGGTTCAGACTCAATATAAATGAGATCTCCCAGAGCTGTAGAGTACTGATCCATCATACCCCCTGGTTCGTTGAATTCCATCACTTCCGCCCTGTAAGCCAGTGAGCCAATTTTTCGCTGATCCCAGTCCGCTGGTTCATCAGCCATTTGTGATAAAAAATGAATCCAGCTCACCATAATAGCGGAAGAACTTCCTGTCCCGGCTTTCATAGGAATTTCACTGGTAAGTTCACATTCAAACCCGTTGGAAAATGTAAGTCCTTCATTCAAACATACCCTGACACCGCTTTTAAAATAATCCCGTGCTTTTGTGTACGTCAGGTCATCTAATGAAAAGGAGTCCACTTCATTCAAATCCGGTTTATTAATGAGGAATTTCCTGTCTGACCGGTTCTCACCGATAAACCGTGCCCGAAGTGAAATGGCCATGGGAATGATCGGAAGACCAAGATAATCCTGGTGCTCACCGAAAAGACAAATTCGACCGGGAGTACTTATTTCCATGTTTTAAATAATCCAATGGATGCCGCAACACCTACACCACAGAGCAACAATCCTGAAAAATTCTGACTATATATCAATTGACCTGTTCCAAGAAGAAATCCATACACAGCTACACAACCTAAAACCATAGATAGAATTCCTTTAGGAACCGGCCAAGGCTCAGCTGAAACATCATCAGAATATTTTGTCCACCCGGGTCCACCTGGATTCACTTTCTTAACAAAATTCCTGAGTGTTTCGTCATCATCCGGCGTGGTGAAATAGGTGGCAACAATCCAGACTATTGTAGTGAGTACAGCTCCTATCACAATCTTTTGCCACCCTTCCAAAGTAGATTCACCAAAGTTGAAATACCCGGCAATAATGATAGAACTCACCATTGCGACTATCTCGGTGTAGGCATTGATCCGCCACCAGAACCAGCGCAGGATGTAGATCATCCCGGTGCCGGCTCCGATCATGAGTAGAAGTGTAAATGCCTGTCCGGCGCTGGTGAGCAGAAGACCCAGTCCGCCACCCAAAATGATGGAAACCACTGTAAATAATCTTCCGGCTGTGACAAGCTGTTTTTCTGATGCATCGGGCCTGATAAAACGATGATAGAAATCGTTCACCAGGTAACTGGCGCCAAGGTTGAGCTGAGTAGACATGGTGCTCATGAAGGCAGCAATGAGTGATGCTGCAACCAATCCCAAAAGTCCGGACGGGAGTAAAGTCAACATGGCAGGATAGGCTACATCGTGGCCCAGTTTATCCGCTGGAAGGTTAGGGAAAGCTTTTTGAATATCCGATAATTCTGGAAATACAATTAGAGATGCAAGAGCAATTAAAATCCATGGCCATGGCCTCAGAGCGTAATGGGCGACGTTGAATAAAAAAGTAGCACCCACCGCATTGGATTCATCCTTTGCAGAAAACATGCGCTGGGCAATATACCCACCACCGCCGGGCTCTGCCCCGGGATAATAACTGGCCCACCATTGGACAGAAAGAGGTACAAGCAAAACCGGCACCCACACATTGGGATCGGATAGGTCGGGGATCAGGGCAAGTTTGTCTGCTACATTCTCGTGGGTGATAAGACTGGATAAACCGCCGATTTCAGGCAGTCCCAGTATATAAAACATTCCCCACATGGAACCGATCATTGCCAGCGTGAATTGGACAAAATCTGTAATAATTACAGCTTTGAGCCCTCCCAATGCCGAATATGCCAGTGTAATGGAACAGGCGATTACCAGGGTCACCCAACCGGGTAATCCCAAAACGATTTCCCCAAATTTCACGGCAGCCAAACTCACAGCACCCATAACCAATACATTAAATACCAGTCCCAGATACAACGCCCGGAAACCCCGCAGGAAGGCAGCAGCCTTCCCACTGTAACGGAGTTCATAAAATTCGATATCGGTGAGCACGCCGGAACGGTGCCAGAGATTTGCATAAACAAAAACCGTCAGCATTCCCGTAAGCAAAAACGCCCACCAGGCCCAGTTTCCTGAAACACCATTCTGGCGAACAAGATCTGTTACTAGATTTGGCGTATCGGTGGAAAATGTAGTAGCAACCATGCTAACACCCAATAACCACCAGGGCATATTACGCCCAGCCAGGAAAAAGGATTTGGTATCCTCCCCTGCCTGTTTAGACGCCCAGATACCAACCGCTAAAGAAATTGCGAAATAAGCGCTGACGATAATCCAGTCTATGACTGAAAGAGTCATGACTGATCATTAACTCCAAAAATCGGCTTATTTGTTTTCCATTTTCCACGGGTAAAATCAGGAATTTCTACAGAAGCACTATTGAGTCGAATTGATTTTTCTGACAAAGAACAAATTACACTCATGCTCACAGCATCGTATACATCAATGGGTGGCGATACATCCCGTTTTAGTGATTCCACAAATGCCCGCAGTATGAAAAAATCCATTCCGCCGTGACCAGACCCTACAGCTTGATCTTCAAACCGTTTCCAGAGGGGATGATCGTATTGTTTCAAATATTCTTCATCCGGTTCCCAGCGGTGTTCTTCCGGGCTGGCACCTTCAATATAAATGGAATTATTATCTTTCATCCAGATTCCCTTTGTACCTTGAACCCTGAAATTCAATGAATAAGGTCTTGGTGAATTTGTGTCATGGCTCAACATGATGGTCTGACCATTGGCACATTTGATGACTGTGGTCACGATATCACCCAGTTTGAATTTTACATTGGCATTGGGATGATCTTCACCGCCCTTTTTAATAATATACTTGTGTAGTCCTCGGCTTTGTGTCGCTGTGGAGGTAAGATGTACCATCCGGTTTCCGCGATTAATATCCAGCATTGTGCTTACCGGTCCAAGACCATGAGTCGGATATAAATCACCATTTCGATCAATGGAATGCTGTGTGCGCCACTTCGCTTCGGAATATCCACTTTCCCCAAATTCAACACCCCCGCCATACGGTTGTTTTCCATCATTAAATTTCACATGACGCAAATCATGCTGGTAGCCTCCTTGGCAATGGAGTAACTCACCAAACAATCCCTGGCGCACCATATTGAGCACAGCCATTACATCCCTGCGGTAACATACATTTTCCATAATCATGCAACGTCTCTCGGTCTGTTCGGATGTGTTTACCAGGTCCCAACAATCTTTCACAGTAAGAGCAGCAGGGACTTCTGTGCCTACATGAATTCCGTGTTTCATGGCGGCGATGGCCATGGGATGGTGCCATTCCCAGGGGGTGGCGATGTATACGCCATCCAGATTTTCGCTCCCCACCATGTTTCGGAAATCCTCATCCCCCTCCTTGTATATCCGTGGTTCCGGTTTGCCTGCTTCCTTCAAGATTTTGAGAGCACTTTCGATCATGCCATCATCAATATCACAGATCGCGGGGATGTCCACTTCAGGATATTTTGCCGCCAGCCATAATACCCACTGACCCCGCATTCCCGTACCAATGAATCCCAGTTTAATACGTTCATTTATAACGGGAGATGAGAATAATGATTTTGGTATCAAGGCTGCAGCAACACCTGCAACAGCAGTAGTTTTTATAAACTCTCTTCTTTTCATTGTCTTACCCATGGACACTCCTTAGTCTTGAATAATTATAAATATTTCAGTTATTCACAGGGAATTTTAGGTTAATAATATTGAACTGACAAATTATTGGGGCTAGCAATCTGAAAACAAAAAATAATATCACTGATGGAATTATTAGTTTCTTCATCCTATGAAATTACCAACCTACCCACTTAGCAAAAACAAAAATCCTGTGTTTGTCTCCTTTGAGAAGAGAAATTATTTTTCTAAAAACAAGGAACAAAGCAACTTCTCTTTTCCTGAACAGGTATCTCAGTATAATTTTCAGGTATGACTCGTGTAGCACTCTACGTCCTTTCCTTTCTTATCCTCATAGGAACCATTCCCTGGTTTTTTTCTCAATTAAGTACTTCATCAATCGGAGGATTTCCAGCATGGGCATTTTATTCCTTAACTGCAACAGCATGTTATGGATTAATAATAGCTCTGCTCTTAAAAAAATATTGGCACCTGTCCTCAGGGGAAAAGGAACCAAGAGAATAACATGGATACCCAACCATTGCTGAGCACCGGCGGGATGATATGTATGGGGTTGTATCTTTTTTCCCTCATTGGAATTGGCCTTGCGGGACGGTTTGCACGGAAAGAAAATACCATGGCGGACTTCTATCTGGCAGGAAGAGGTATGGGAGTTTTTGTTCTCTTTCTCACTCTGTATGCCACCCAGTACAGCGGCAACACCCTCATCGGGTTTTCCGGCAGGGCTTATCGGGAAGGATTTACGGCCCTGGTCACTGTTACATTCATGACCGTAATCATCGGAGCTTATCTTATCTTCGCTCCAAAACTGTATCGCCTTTCAAAGAAACATAAATATATCACTGTAGGGGATTTTATTCAGCATCGATTTCAATCCACCGCACTCACAGTCACCATAACCGTCATCGCTATAATAGCTTTGGGGAATTACATCCTTACAAATCTGAAAGCCATTGGGTTTATCATCGTAGCTGCTACAGGAGGTCAAGTGAGTTTTACCCAGGGCATCATTGTTCTTTCCCTCATTATGGTCATATATGAAACCCTGGGAGGAATGCGCAGCGTGGCCTGGACAGACATGATCCAGGGAGTGCTTCTGCTTTTTGGAGTCTTCCTCATTTTCATTACTATTCAGTCAGAATACGGCGGATTGGCTAAAATGTCTGAACAGATCAAATCCATCCGCCCCGACTTTTGGCAGCCTCCGGACTGGGGCGGGAAACGGCTCTGGCTCAGTACTATTATCATTGTCTTTTTCGGCATTTCAGTTTATCCCCATGCTATTCAGCGCATCTATGCTGCCCGGGATGAGAAAACCCTGAGGCGATCCTTACAGATCATGGTCTTTATGCCCCTCGTAACTACTCTTTTTATGATAATCGTTGGCATAGTGGGTGCAGCACAAATCCCCGGACTCGATCGCCAGGGAAGTGAACAGATCACGCTCCTGCTACTGAACGATCTGGCTCAAAAGATCCCTGCCATATCGTGGCTGTTGGTTATTTTTCTTTCTGCAGCCGTTGCCGCCATTATGTCCACCGTGGACTCCGCCCTGCTGGCAATCTCCTCCCTGGTGACACAGGACCTTTACGGAAAAGTTAAACCAGAATCATCCCAGTCCCATCTCACGGGAGTTGGAAAAATTGTTTCCTGGATTATTATGGCTGGAGCTGTGTGGCTGGCGATTGCTCTGCCGCAAACCATCTGGAGATTATTTGAAATCAAGCTGGAGCTCCTGTGTCAGATCGCTCCTGCCATTTTCCTTGGTATACACCTGAAATCCCTGTCTGCCAAATCCATTCTCACAGGGATACTCCTGGGAACTGCGGTGGCACTTTTCATTATGATCGGGAACTGGGCTGGGTTGGCGATTGATACCAAACCCTGGGGGGTCCATGCAGGTGTCTGGGGATTGATGGTCAATTTTTTAGCAGTTGGCGCCTGTAACTTTTTTAAGAACGGCACTACTAGAAATCAGCCAGCATTCGGATGAGATAAAGAAAATAGCTTTTTATCACCTTGGGGTCTCCCCTCCTGCTTTTTAGTTTCTGATCCGTTAAAAAAAAAGGGAGCTCAGATGAGCTCCCTTTTTTTATTCACGCTAGCTTATTTTATTATTTCATTAACACCATTTTCTTAACTGCTCTGAAATTATCAGCCTGTATTGTGTAAATGTACATTCCGCTTGATACAGATTTTCCGCTCATATCCATGCTGTTCCACATGACGTTGTGATAACCCGCCGGATGCATTTCGCTTACTAAATCTGCAACTTTCTGTCCCAGGAGGTTATATACACTGATTGTCACGAAAGATTCTTTTGGAATTTCATAACTGATGGACGTCACAGGATTGAAAGGATTCGGATAATTCTGTGAGATAGAGAATGTCAATGGAATCTCCGGGACCTTGCTCAAATTAAACCCGGTTACATCTCCACTCACAACAACCTCTCCGGAACCGTTCAGTCCGTATTCTTTCCCTTCATCAGATGTCAGTACCCATCTCAGGTGCTCTCCCGCATCAATATTGATCGTGTAAGAAATGGTGAGCATGTCAGTATTGTTCATTATATCTATAGCGCCTGCACTCTCAGCCACTTTCATATTATCAGCAAACCGTGCATCAAACGCACCTGC
>CAJWIT010000016.1 GCA_913041945.1 uncultured Fidelibacterota bacterium | reverse complement strand
CAGGAGATATTCAAACTATATCATGACTTTTATCCCGAAAGCCAGTTGATATTTAGACCGTTGGGCAGATGTCCTGACTTGCACATCACTGGATCCTCTCCGCCTTCTCATACCGATTTCAATCAGTACAATGGCTTTATGGATGGTTCCTCCGTGCTCACAGTAGCGGGAACTGTGCCCGATTTTACGGGACTTCCCTGCCTTAATTGTCTTAATGATTTAAAATAGCATCAGAAGATTAAAGCCTTTCATGATAAAGAACAATTATTATTTGGATCAAATACCATCTTGTTAATGAAGAACATGTCAGAATAAATTCTTTACTAAAATTATTTAATAACTGTTTCATTAACTATGTCACTTTTCAATATTAATACATCCGTAGCCGATGTGTACCGTGAACCGGATTTTAATTCCACAATGGTAACACAGGCACTACTTGGAGAATCCTGTGAGGTTCTGAACCAACATGAAAATTGGGTGCTAATCCGGCAGTGGGATGGATATGAAGGATGGGTGAATCATTTTTTCGGTGTACATTCAGGGGAACCCTACATGTCCTCTCATATTTGTTATTCTTTGTCCACTCCACTTTTGGATGAACCAGATGGTGAAATTTTGCGGAAGATTTGTTTTAACTGCAGCCTCAAGGCTGAGAGTACTGAAAATGGATATCGTGTAATCCTTCCAGATGGTATGAATGCGTGGACAAATACCGAACTTTACTCTGATCCTGATCCTGCCACCCGTGAAAATATCCTGCAATCTGCATTCCGGTTTCTCGGAACTCCGTACCAATGGGGCGGAAAAACTCCCGGTGGCATGGACTGCTCCGGTTTTGTTCAAACCGTCTTCAAATCGGCAGGAGTGAATCTTCCGAGGGATGCTCATCAACAGGAAGAATTCCTGAAAAATGCTCAGGTAGAATTGGAGGAAGCAGGATGGGGGGATCTCTTGTTTTTTAGTGAAAATGGAAGAGTGACCCACGTGGCAATTTACACCGGGGAAATGGGATTCATCAATGCTCGGGGTTGGGTGAGGAAAGAAAGTCTTGAAGAAAATGCTCATAATTTTAACAAAAAATTAAAGAGCCTATTTAGTTCAGCTGTAAGCATGAAAGATTTATTGATAGCATGAATGCAATAGCAATATCGCTCAATGGATCCATATTGAATCGAGCCGTACTCGTACTTAATTCGAATTATGCCCCATTACATGTGTGCACAACAAGAAGGGCAATCTGCCTTTATTATCTTGACAAAGCAGAAATCCTCGAATCGTATGAAGAAGCAGCTCACTCCCCCAGTACAACTCTCTCACTGCCAAGTGTAGTAAAACTGAATAAAATCGTTCATTACAACAGTATGTCAGTAATTCTGAACCGGAGAAATATTGTTCAGAGAGATCATCATACCTGTCAGTATTGCGGAAAATCCTCCGGCCCGGTCACAGTGGATCATATTATCCCGAAAGAACGGGGTGGCTTGGATTCATGGGAAAACCTGACGACAGCCTGCCCTTCCTGTAATTTAACAAAAGGAAATCGGACACCAAGTGAAGCAGGAATGCAGCTGAAAAGACAACCTGTGCGGCCAAATAGAATTCATTATTTTCAACAATTTGTACGACATCAGCAACTTGGCTGGCGACCTTACTTATTTATGGAACCGTTACAATAACTCAAAGAATCTTATGAAACGCGTTTTAAGTGGAATTCAACCATCTGGACAATTACATCTGGGTAACTATTTCGGAATGATGTCCCGAATGATTCACTATCAAGAAGAAAACGATCTATTCGCATTTATTGTCAACTACCATGCTTTGACATCCATTCAGAATCGGGAAATTCTTAGAGAAAATACTTTTAGTGCAGCATGCGATTTTTTGGCACTCGGTCTCGATCCGGAAAAATCTACTTTTTGGATACAGGGGGATGTCCCCCAAGTTACGGAATTGACCTGGCTTTTATCAAACGTGGTAAATGTTGGCTTGCTGCAGCGATCAACATCGTATAAGGATAAAATTGCACAAGGAGTTGCTCCAAACATGGGCCTTTTTTCCTATCCAATACTTATGGCTGCTGATATACTTTTATTTGGTTCTGAAAAAGTACCTGTTGGAAAAGATCAAAAGCAACATCTTGAAATGGCACAGGACATGGCAACCCGTTTCAACAATACTTTCGGTGATGTCTTCGTTGTTCCTGAACCAGACATTGACAAGGAAACACAGCTGGTGCCTGGCATTGACGGTCAGAAAATGAGCAAATCTTATGGAAATACAATTCCTGTTTTCTGTAATGAAAAAACATTGAAAAAGAAAGTCATGTCCATTGTAACTGATTCCACTCCAATTGATGAACCCAAGAGTACGGATTCTCCAATTTTTCAAATCTACAGTCTCTTTCTTGATAAAAAAGAGAAAAAAGAATTGACCAATCGATTTAAAACTCCCGGGTTGAAATACGGTGATGTGAAAAAAGAGATTTTTAACCGAATCTGGACTCATTTCGAACCATTTCGTAATAAGAGAAATTATTTGACAAATCACAGTGACTATGTAAAAAATATTCTAAAGGAAGGTGCTCAAAAAGCTTCCGCTGTTGGAGATGATTATCTATCAAGAGCTCGGGAAGCAATGGGATTAAACTACTGAGAAAAATGTATAAGGTATCTCTTGAAAGTTTTGAAGGACCCCTTGATTTATTACTCTATTTTATCCGGAGGGATAAGATTAATATTTATGATATCCCCATTGCTAAAATTACCAAAGACTATGTGAAAGCCTTGGATATGATGAAGGAATTCAATGTAACAGTTGTAGGAGAATTTATCGTCATGGCTGCAACCCTAATGCGAATTAAAGCAAAAATGCTTTTACCCTCTCATGGGGATGATGAAGACAGTAATGTGGAAGATCCCAGAACCGCTTTGGTACAGCAATTACTGGAGTACCAACAGTTCAAAGAAGCTGCTGAACATCTGACTGAATTGGCCAAAAATCAAAATCGGTATTTCCCACGTAAGAATGCTATGGACTTCCCTGAAGCTCATGCAGATTTAGAATTTTATTTACAAGACGTTTCATTGTTTGAAATAGCCCAGTGTTTTAAGATCGCCATGGACAATATGCCTGTGATTTCCACCTATGAACTCCGGCGAGAACAAATAAACCTGGAGGAGCAAAAGGCAAAAATCCTGGGGTGCTTTGATGGTGATGGGGTACTCCGGTTCTCAGCTTTAATGAGTCGTTTTAACCACAAACTTGAAATTATTGTATCTTTCCTTGCTATCCTGGAACTAATCCAGCAAGGTACGATTACCGTTGCACAAAATGAAATTTTCGGTGAAATTGAATTCCACCACTTGGAAAACTTAGCCTAAAATAATGCAGGAAAAGGAAAAACAATTAATTATTGAATCCTTACTTTTTGCAACACCGGAGCCTTTGACCCAAAAACAGGTTAATCTTGTTTTCGAGTCAGATTCCCCTAAAATATCGGATACTGTAGAACAACTCAATAAAAAGTATAAAATAGAAGAACATTCATTTTACATCAGGAAGATCGCTGATGGGTATCAAATTGCAACCAAACCAGAATACGAAATTTGGATACGACGGTTATTAAAAAAAAGCGGCCAACTGATGCTTTCAAGAGCATCCATGGAGACAATGGCTATTATAGCATATAAACAACCCATCGGCAGATACGAAGTGGAATCCATCCGGGGGGTTGATTGCACAGGAGTATTGAAGACCCTCCTCACGCACAACTTGATCCGAATTCGAGGAAGAGATAAAGGTCCTGGGAGACCACTTCTCTATGGTACGACCAAAAAATTTCTCGAAAAATTTGGCTTGAATACAATTTCAGAGATACCCAAATTAAGGGAAATCGCTGAATTATCAAGTGCAACCGAATAAACTAAAAAAATAAATCGTGGAAAAAAACAGAAATGTTATTCTGTCTGAGAAATTCAACTTCTTTTCAATTGTAATCATTCGAGATACGTCTGCCCCTTTACCAAACATATTTCATTTTTATTCTTTATGCGGCTGAATAAATATCTTGCCAAATCAGGTGTCGCTTCTCGACGAGAATCAGACAGACTCATTCAAGCTGCAACAACTTTTGTAAATGGAAAACTGATTACAGATCCGGCCTTTAATGTGAGAAAAGATGATGTAGTGAAATATGATGGTCAAAAACTATCTTTAGTAACTGAGACAATTGTCATAATGCTGAATAAACCGAAAAATATCATTACAACCGCAAAAGACACCCATAACAGAAAAACTGTTTTAGACCTTATCCCCCTGCAAAATCGGTTGTTTCCTGTTGGACGATTAGATAAAGACACTACAGGACTTGTTTTCCTCACAAACAATGGTGAATTAGCAAATTACCTGATGCATCCAAAAAATAGAATCCCTCGGATTTATCAAGCAGAGATCGAGGGTAAGCTGAACCAAAAAGCAATCATGAAAATGAAAAAGGGAATCTATATCGGTGACGGCGAATTTGGCCGGTCGGAATTTGTTCGTCAAAAATCTGTAAAAAAAAGATCAATAGTGACCCTAAAATTATACGAGGGGAAAAAACGTGAGATTCGAAGAATATTCAGGTTTTTAAAAATAAAATTATTTTCCCTTCAAAGAGTACAATATGGTGAAATTATTCTTGGGAATCTTCCCACAGGACATTGGCGATTTCTTTCAGAAAAGGAAACTGAAATCCTAAAAAATAATTACACGGATAAAATTAAAATTGATTGATTTTATTCTATATGATAATGTGTAGGTTATCACATTGACAAAAGTTAATTTTGTCGGCTTATTGAGAGTTGAATATCATGATATTAGCAATTGACGGTATTGCTGCTTCCGGTAAAAGTACTACGGCGAAAATGGTAGCCTCAAAACTGGATTTTACCTATCTGGATACTGGTGCAATGTATAGGGCGGTAACGCTGGCGATTTTGGATCAATCAGTTGAATTGAATGATGAAGCCGCGTTAAAATCTCTTTTGGCCGATTTGGACTTAGAGGTGAAACCGGATAAAGAAGGGACAAACATCTTTTTAAAAGGGAAAGATGTCTCCAAGAAAATTCGGTCCGTAGATATTACTGAAAACGTTAGTGCAGTTAGCGCCATACCTATCGTGAGAGAAGCAATGGTTACTATCCAAAGGACTCTTGGGAGTCAAACGGATTGTATCGTAGAAGGTCGGGATATAGGAACAGTGGTTTTCCCAGATGCAGATTTTAAGTTTTTTATTGTTGCTGATGTGAAGACTCGTGCCCGACGACGTCAATTAGACTTATTAACCCTTGGAGAAAAACGATCAGTTGAGGAGTTGAGCAAGGATTTAAAAACCCGTGATCAGAAAGATTCCTCCAGGTCTCATTCTCCATTAACAAAAGCCGCTGATGCGGTGGAATTAGATACGACTCATCTTTCGATTGATGAACAGGTAAAATTCATTGTGGAATTCGTCAAGTCGAAAAATGATAAAAGGAAAGATAAAATGACTGAGAAAGACACAAAAGAAGTGGAAGTTGAAGCAATTGATGTTGAACCATCCATAACTGCCATTCCCCAAACTAATATAGAGATTTCAGACCCATTGGCTGTTGTTGAAAATTCACCTTCTGTTGACTATTTAGACCCAGAATTATTTCAGGATACACCTTTGGTAGAACGTGAAAAATTGGATCAGAAAACTATTGATGTAATTGTTTCCGAAGAGATTCAAGAGCAGTATTTAAGTACGTTCAAGGATATTTCTGAGCATGACATGATTAATGGTCGGGTAATCGGAATTACTGACAATGATATCCTCGTAGATATTGGATTCAAATCTGAGGGAATTATTGACCGGTCTGAATTTCCAGATGACAAGCTGCCAAAAATCGGAGAAAAAATCGAACTATTTCTTGAAAAACTTGAAGATAAACACGGTCATACAATCCTCTCAAAATCTAAAGCTGATTTTATGCAGCGTTGGAAACGGTTACGGGAAACTTTTGAATCTGGTGCTACATTCACAGGAAAAATTATGCGAAGGACAAAGGGGGGACTGATTGTGGATATTGGAGATATTGAAGCATTTCTTCCCGGTTCCCAAATTGATGTTCGTCCGGTTAAAGATTTTGATCAACTCCTTGATCAGGATATGGAATTAAAAATTGTCAAATTCAACGAATCACGGAAAAATATTGTTGTGTCCCACAAGGCAATTCTTGAAGAAGATCTCAAAGAATTACGTGAAGAACTTTTCAAGAAAATTCAAATAGGTGAAATATTGGAAGGACGAGTAAAAAATATCACTGATTTTGGTGTATTTATCGATTTAGGAGGATTGGATGGATTACTTCATATCACTGATCTATCTTGGGGTCGCGTGACTCATCCTTCGGAAATCGTAAAACTGGACGAAGAACTTACAGTAAAAATTATTGATTACGACGAAGAGAAAAAACGGGTATCCCTGGGATTGAAACAATTAACACCTCATCCATGGGATGGAATTGAAAAGAAATATCCCGTAGAATCTACTGTGACTGGTAAAGTTGTGAGTCTAACAAATTATGGGGTTTTTATCGAAATCGAACCTGGCATAGAAGGATTAATCCATATTTCTGAAATTTCATGGACACGACACATAAAAAATCCGTCTGAATTATACTCTATGAACGATGAGGTTGAGGCAAAAATACTTTCCATAGATATGGAGGACCGAAAAATAAGCTTAGGAGTAAAACAGCTCCAGCCTGATCCATGGGATACAATTAAAGAAAAATATGCAGTTGATGCAGTTCATAAGGGAAAAGTTATACATTTGACTCAGTTTGGAGCTTTTGTCGAATTGGAAGAAGGGATTGATGGACTCATTCACATCTCTGATCTTTCTTGGATAAAAGTTATTCGGCATCCAAAAGAAATCCTTGAAAATAATCAGGAAGTAGAAGTTAAAATATTGGAAATATCCAAAGAAAATCGGCGAATTGCTCTTGGTTATAAACAGGTTGGAGATGATCCCTGGTTAGAAATCCGAAAGTTCTTTGAAACAGGAAAAGAAGTACAGGGTAAAATCATCCGAATTCTTGAAAAAGGAATAATACTTGAGCTTGAAAAGGACATAGAAGGAATAATTCCATTCGATAGAAAGAATAAAAAAGAGCAAAAAACTATGATGGATAAATATAAACCAGGTGATACTATCACTGGGATTGTCATGGAAGTTAAACCTGAAGAAAAGAAAGTGTTTCTCTACTTTGAAAAGTTAATTGATGAACACAAAAAATCATCTGATAAGGATTCCATTCATGAGTTTATGGATCAGGAAGAAGACCTCTCCACCGAGAAAATAGAAATTCCTACATCCATGAAAAATATTGATGAACCTGAAAAAAAGGAAAAAGATTCAGAACCGAAAGATAGCAAGTCAGATAGAGATTAACTGTGTAATAAAAAAATCAGTACTCTATTAATATAACCCAATTTTTCAACAGCTTAAACACTGGAGGGAGGAACTTTTAATGACTGATAAATCCCACCACCATCCTGCCCCTTTTTTCTAATAAACTCCCATAAATCGTGAAGTTATTTCATTTAATTAAATTTTTCTCCCTCCAGAAACTTGCCTTACGTCTTGGTGCATTGGGTATGGCTATCGTGCTCTGGCTTTTTGTCATGAGCGACAAGGAATATTCAATCATTATGAAAATTCCCCTGGTAGCTCGAAATATCAGCGCCCAAAAAGCACTAAAGGAGGAAGTCCCTGATTTTGCTCAAGTTCGATTAATTGGTACTGGAAATGAATTGCTAAAAGCATATCTTCTGAAAAACTTTTTCGAGAACTTTAAACTCATCTTAGACTTGGATCATATTTCAGAAGAGTATGATTTTATCCTGAATGATTACTTTTCGAAATATCCGCAGAAAGTTGTAATCCCTCCCTCCTTCCACCTAAAATTTGTCGAAGTTGTTTATCCAAGGGAAGTTCACATTAGTTTGGACGAGTATCTTGTAAAATCTGTTCCAATTATCCCACAAATTATAGTTCAACCAATACCTGGATACATTCAAGTAGGAGATATAAAAATGATTCCACCTTCTGTAAATGTTGCTGGCCCAAATATGTTAACGAAGGAAATCACTGAAGTTTTGACAGCAACAGACACTCTGAAAAATATCGAGCATTTTACAAACCGAACGATCTCTCTGAATAAATCTAACCGACTCATCGAATATTCACTGAATGAAATTAATTACCAGATAGATATTCAAGAAATCAGTGAGCGGATAATCAGTGAAGTTCAGATCCAGGTAGTCAATGTACCGGATGAATTTAGGGTATTTGTTAATCCACAAACTGTATCTTTAACTATCTTTGGAGGTGTAAATCGAATTGCTGAAATATACCCTGAAGACATATTCATCTACATTGACTTTGAGAAACAATGGGTTCCTAGATCACAGTTTTTTGAACCTGTCGTGGTGACACCTAACGACATTTTGGAATGGAAAAATTTATCGCCCAGAAACGTGGAATTAGTCGTTACGAAGGGAACAAGTTGAACATCCTTGGAGTTGAAACCTCCTGTGACGAGACAGCTGCTGCCGTGTGTACAAATGGCTGTATTCTGTCAAATATAATTAGTTCACAAAAGATCCATCAATCTTTTGGTGGTGTTGTTCCAGAACTAGCATCAAGAGAACATGAACGTCTCTTAAACTCACTGGTATTTCGAGCCATTGAAGAAGCTGGAATCTCATTAAGCAGTTTAGAAGGTATAGCAGTTACAAAAGGACCCGGTTTGGCGGGAACTTTATTGGCCGGCGTTTGTTTTTCAAAAGGGTTGGCACAAGGATTAAAGATTCCTGTCATTGGGATTAATCATCTTGAAGCCCATATCTTTGCGAGTTTTCTGGAGAATCCAAATTTAACATTTCCATTCGTATGTCTTTTGGTTTCTGGAGGACATACTCAGGTGTGGCTCATAAATGAAATAGATAACTATGAATTAATGGGAGAAACCAGAGACGACGCTGCCGGGGAGGCTTTTGATAAAGGAGCAAGAATATTAGGCCTGGGATATCCGGGAGGACCTGAGATCGAAAAATTAGCATGTAATGGAAATCCAAAAACTATAGATTTTCCGAAGTCATTCATGAAAACCAATGCAATTGAATTCAGTTTCAGTGGATTGAAGACATCCTTGCTTTATTATATGGATCATTTTGATGAATCTGATGACACTATAAGCATAGAAGATGTTGCCGCAAGCTATCAGAATGCAATCATTGAAGTATTGATTCATAAATTGAAACAAACTTTGGAAATGACACATGTTAAAACATGTGTCATAGCAGGTGGTGTGGCTGCAAATAATCAACTAAGACAGAAGGCTCATCAGATGCTGCCCAAAATTTCATTGAGTTTTCCTGGCTTGGTATATTGTACTGATAACGCAGCTATGGTTGCTTTTTTGGGAGAACTGAAATTGAAAGCAGGATATACTTCCCCCATAAATTTTGGGGTCAAGCCTAATTTACAACTCCAAGTCTAATGTCAGGTTTTGTGATTCAGTTCAGCACCATGAAACAACACCACCTTTTTCCTTCCTACTCTTAAACCATGTTTCTTGAATTTCTTCGACCTCCCGATCTTTGGTTTTGGGGATTGTTATTAGGGGTATGTTCCTTCTCTCTTTGGAGTATTTTCAAACTCTGGTCTATTCATCAGGTGAGAATTCCTGTGTTAATCCGAATTGGTTTATTCAGTTTGCTTTTATTCAGTCTCCTACAACCAAAAATCACCCGGGAAACATCGAAGGAACATCCCCTGAAGTGGGATGTTTATACTGATAATTCGATGAGTATGGGATACCACCAGGCCTACTCATTAACAACTCTGAACGAAGAAATAAAAGAAATTTTGAACAAAATAGAAAACAAAGGAGTTGTGATTGATCGTTTTCATTTTTCAAATGAGGTAATCCATACCGACTTGTATGAACCATTAAATGCAGGAGGTTCCTCAACTGATCTTGGAATCGTTTTGAATTCAATAAGAGAGGAAGAGAAAGACAATCTTGCAGGAGTAATTTTATTTACAGATGGCCAAATCACCCATGGCTTAGACCCAGTACAAACTTCATCGGAAATCCATGTGCCAATTCACATCATTGGCGTTGGAGAGAACACACCTCTTGTGGATGTTTCCCTAAAATCTATAGATGTACCAACCGTTGCTATTAAAGGTGAGGATGTGGAAGCAACAGTGGTTGTTGTAGCAACAGGTATTACTGCGAATGAAGGAATAAACATAACTTTATCGAAAGAGAAGAAAATAATTGGCTCACGGTTCATGAAAATCCAGGGTGACGGTGTACAATCAGATGTACATTTTCGATTTAAACCAGATGACTTAGGGGAAATTGCATATCAAGTTCAGGTTTCTTCTCTTGAGAATGAAATAAATGTCCAAAATAACCGCCAATCCTTTCATTTAACAATCCTGAAAAATAGATACCGGGTCGCGTTACTCACCGGTGCACCAAATTATAATACTTCCGTGATGAAAATGATGATGAATAATCAACCACGAATTAAGATTGATCATTTTATTTTTATCAATGATTCATTCCAGCCAGCCATAAAAAAATTCTGGGAAACTTCATACGATCTAATCGTCCTTGATAATTATCCTATTCAGTCCGTTTCTTCACAATGGCAGCGGTTTTTTGCGAAAAAAATTGTGGCTCAAAAAACAGCTTTGGCATGGATTATTGGTCCAAGCATCAATCCATTATCTGCAAAATCTTTTTTCCCCTTTTTCCATTTAAAATCGTCAGAAACAAAAGTTGATGGTGAAAAGCATTATCAATGGTCATTCAATGAAACAATAGTGAATTATCCAATTTTTCCACAAAATGATGTTCCTCTTAATTCCATTGATCAGACCGAACTTCCACCTCTAAAACCTGGACTTCAGATTTCTAGTACAAAAAAAACGATTCAATCATTGGCAGACTTAATATCACCCCAACAAATTCCAGTACTCCTTATTGGAGAAGTGGAATCCTTACGGACAGTTGTTTGGACAACCCCGGATTTTCATACACTTTATTATAAGTTAACAGGTACCAGAAGATCCGAAATGTTTGCAGGAATCTGGAATGGAATTTTTGGGTGGCTTATGAGAACCATGGGCGATAACGATATGTATTTTCGATTGGATAAAGATTCATACCAGCAGGGAGAATTAATAAAAGTAATGGGAAATAAAATCGGACAAGCATCCCCTACATCCCACGCTGCAATTACCTTACAGCACGAGGGAAATACAATTAATTCAACAGAATTGAGATATAACCCAACTTTTCAGCGGTGGGAAGGACAATTATGGGCATCCAAACCAGGTACCTATGACTACGAAATTATTTTTCAAAATGAAAATGCCACTTCTTCCCAAAAAGGGATATTTATTGTAAAAGAAAGTCAGATTGAACTTAATAAAGTCTTTCTCAATGATAACCTGTTGAGAAAAATCTCATTGAAAACGGGTGGAAATTATTTTCACTGGGATTCACGAAATGAACTTATTGACCACATTGAACAACGAACAATTACAAAACGAAAAGTGGTTCATATAGAACCACATAATGAATGGTGGATATTAATTGGATTTATTGTTCTGTTAACTGTTGAATGGAGCCTGCGTCGAAGAGCAGGCCTAATGTAAAAAACATGTTTCTGATTAGTTCAGAATATCAATAACTTTTTATTCTAATACTAAAGGAATGGTATGAGACACATAGCAATTATTGGAACAGGATACGTTGGGTTAGTCAGCGGTTCAGGGATATCTGACTTTGGACATAAGGTAATTTGTGCAGATATTTCTGAGGAAAAGATTAAAGTGCTTCAAGCTGGTAAAATACCGATTTATGAACCCGGATTGGATGAACTTATTGACCGTAACACCAAGGCAGAAAGGCTATCCTTTTCAACAGATGTTGGAAAAACAATCCGTGATTCAGAAGTAATTTTTATTGCGGTTGGTACACCGCAAAGCGAAAATGGTGAAGCAGATATTTCTGCTGTGAAAGCAGTGGCAAAAACAATCGGACAAAATTTGAACAGTAGAAAAGTGGTTTGTACAAAAAGCACTGTTCCGATAGGAACCGGGAAATTGGTTATGTCAATCATTAATGAGAATAATCCTGAAAAAATGGAATTTGATTATGTTTCCAATCCGGAATTTTTGCGTGAGGGATCTGCTGTAAAAGATTTTCTTTGGCCGGATCGTTTGGTAATCGGAACAGAGTCGGATTGGGGATTTGAGGTGATGAGAGATGTATATCGTCCGTTGTATATCAATGAAACGCCTATTATACATACAACAGTGGAAACATCTGAATTGATAAAATATGCCAGTAATGCCTTCCTGTCGTTAAAAATCAGTTATATTAATGAAATTTCCGCTTTATGTGAAAAGGTTGGTGCTGACGTTCACGTTGTAGCAAAAACTATGGGATCTGATGGACGAATAAGTCCGAAATTTCTCCACCCGGGGCCTGGGTTTGGAGGCTCATGTTTCCCAAAGGACATAAGCGCTCTCGTCTCTATGGCTCAGAATAAAAATGTGCCCATGCGTACTATTCAGGCAGCCATAGAAACAAATGCTCATCAAAAGAAAAGAATGGTAAAAAAACTTCAGGTTTTAACTGGAGATTTTTCAGGATTAACAATTGGTATTTTAGGTTTAGCATTCAAATCCAAAACGGATGATGTCAGAGAATCAGCTTCTCTTGAAATGGTAGGATCATTACTGAAGGCAGGTGCGCAAGTAAAAGCATATGATCCAGAGGCAAATACCAGTTTTGCTGAATTTTATCCGCAGATCACATATTGTAAAACTTGGGAAGAAGCAGTAAAAGACACAGATGCCGTTGCTGTGATGACAGAATGGAACGAATTCAGAACCATGGACGCAAAGACATTAAAGAATCTTATGAAATCTCCGATTATCCTTGATACGCGAAACATTCTTTCCCGAAAAGAATTACAAAAAAATGGATTTTCTTTTGATAATGTTGGTCGGCCAATGGAAACAAAGTAATAATGAAAGTTGAAAAAACACAATTGGATGGATTAGTTGTCATTCATCCAGATGTACACGACGATAAACGTGGTTATTTTTTTGAAAGTTATAACAAACCACTTTTTAAATCACTTGGACTCCCTTCAGATTTTGTACAGGATAATCAGGCATTGTCAGGAAAAAACACATTACGAGGACTTCATTATCAGCTCAAATATCCCCAGGGGAAATTAATTCAAGTTCCACTGGGTAAGGTCTATGATATCTCATTGGATATCAGGCATGGATCTCCCACATTCGGGCAGTATTTTGGTATAGTGTTATCCGATAAAAATTTTAATATTGTATATGTCCCGGAAGGATTCGCCCATGGTTATGCTGTCTTATCTGATACTGCAATCTTCCAATATAAATGTACCGAAACCTACCATCCGGAAGATGAACATGGAATAAAATGGAATGATCCATCCATTCATATTAATTGGCAAATAACTGATCCGATTATTTCTGAAAAGGATTTGGTGCTGCCTACATTAACAGAACTAAGGCCATCTTTATTACCAGCATACAGAGTTCAAAAATGAAAACCGTTTATTTTGTCACCGGAGGATGTGGTTTTATCGGAGCGAATTTTATCCAGTATTTACTGAATAAGACAGAACCAAAAAGTGTCGTCAATCTGGATAAATTGACCTATGCGGGAAATCCGAAAAACCTTGCAGATTTTGAGCAGGATCCTCGATATGTATTTGTGCATGGGGATATCTGCGATGCAGAATTGGTTTCAAAGTTATGCACCGAATATCAGCCGAATTATATTGTCAATTTTGCTGCTGAAAGTCATGTTGACAGGTCAATTGACGGCCCGGCGGAGTTCATACAAACCAATATTGTCGGTACATCTGTTCTCCTGCAGGAATCATTGAAATATTATTCAACTTTGAAGGGGAAAGAAAGTGAACGTTTCCGGTTTCATCATATTTCGACGGATGAGGTTTTTGGAAGTTTGAGTGAATCGGGACTTTTCACGGAAGAAACCCCTTATGATCCAAGTTCCCCCTATTCCGCATCAAAAGCTTCTTCAGATCACCTTGTCCGTGCATGGCATCGAACATTTGACCTTCCGGTATTGATTTCTAACTGCTCAAATAATTATGGACCATATCAATTCCCGGAAAAACTGATTCCCTTAATGATCCTGAACTGTCTTGAAGAAAAACCATTACCTGTTTATGGGACAGGAGAAAATATTCGAGACTGGCTGTACGTAGAAGATCACTGTGATGCCATTTATACAATCTTACAAAAAGGTACTATTGGGGAAACATACAATGTTGGTGGCAATAATGAAATCAAAAACATCCAGATTGTAGAAGCGATCTGTGATGTTCTGAATGATATTCATCCGGCAGGCTCAGGTAAATCGTACCATGAATTAATTACTTTTGTTAAAGATAGGCCTGGACATGACTTTCGGTATGCAATCGATGCATCAAAATTAAAGAAAGAAACTGGATGGGAACCAAAAGAATCCTTTAATACAGGAATTCAAAAAACTATTGAGTGGTATCTGAAAAATGAAGAGTGGTGGAGAACAATTCAAGAGAATACGTACAAACAAGAGAGGCTTGGTATCTCTAATTAAACAAATGTAACCATCCCAATTAATTACCACTCATCTTCTTCGTCCTCAACAATAAAGCCGTACCCTTCTGTCTCCAAATGACGTTTGACGATCGCTGACACATCCTGCTGTCCTTCAATACCCCACAAGTAATCACGCAGTGCCTTCAGCATTGCTTCGGAATCCGGATGCAGTTTAGCTACATCCTTTCCCCAGGCTGATTCCACATCTTCTATCTGTTCATCAATTGGCACGTAAGGTGTCGGCATCTTTGTCCCAGGTATAATTGCTTGAGGATCACGGAGCCAATCCAGCACCCATTCTGAACGCAACCGTTCTTTTGTTAATGATAAATTCGGTGCCCATGTAAGGGCTGCCTGTTTCGGTTTGGTGGAACCGTAAAAGTGACAGTTATTGCAAGCGCCCAAATCCTGAATAACATCACCTGCCATGTACGAGGAGGAAGACTTGGATATTTGATGGGGGTTCTCATACGCTAAAGTCTGACCGTCCTTAAGCTGAAAATATTTGATGATTTTATTCCAATCTTTATCCGAAATCACTTCATAGGTGGGCATCCGTACTTGGAGGTTAGGACGAATCATGGTTGGACGGTTTAAGAAATTAAATAACCACTCCGGTTGGACCTTTCTTCCTTCTGTATCTAATATTGGCGGGGCAAAAGATTGAATTAAACTAGCATCCTCTGCAGAACTTGCACCTGCGATACCCTCCAACCAGGCGACAATTGTTGGTCGGATTGCGCCGCCCTCACCGTCAATTGTATGGCAACCCAAACAATTATAAATTCGAATTAATTCTTCTCCTGCTTCAATTGCAAGGTTTCTCTCATTTCTTTCCGGTATTTTCGATTCGGGAATTTCATCTTTCACAAAACCAATCAAAGCTGTAACAATTGCTGTAATTTCGTCATCAGTAAAATCAAAATTAGGCATGAGTAATTTTTCATCTGGCAATTTTACTTTTCCCCGGTCAAAAATTCGTGGTTCCTTTAATTTCTGTGTAAACCAAGCCTCCCGGGAGTGGGATATTTCAATAAATCCAAAATCAAGTTTTTCAACCAGTTTACTACCTTCAAATGTTAGTTCTGTACCTATTGGTTTGTTGTTTTCAAATCCTGGGATGTCATGGCATCCAAAACATCCATACATTCGTATTAATTTTTCACCATTATAATCCAGTTTTTCCTCAAAAGTCATTTCCGCTCTTTTTATCCGGGAATCTTCATCTGAATTCATTTTCTTAAGAAAATCAAGGGTAATTTCATCAAGAACCTCCTCATCTACACTGGGAATACTCTTTTCGGAAAATCCTTTTTTTGTTAATGAGGATAGATACGAAGCAATATCTGCAGCTTCCTGATTGGTAAGTCGAAGGTTTGGCATTCTGGTTGAAGAAGAATACTTTTGTGGATCTTTTAACCAGGAATAAACCCAATTGAGGGAGGTTTTTGACCCTGTTCCTACCAGGTTAGGCCCTTGCTCTTTTCTAAGCGTTTCGATTGAGGTTTTTTGATTTAATGGATCTGGGGCAATCTGGTGACAACCCAAACAACCTAAAGATGAGACAAGTAGTTCCCCATTCTTCGCATCACCTTTTATGGGAACAGAATCCATTCCATATTCTGAACTATTTTTAAACAAATAATGAACGATCGCATGGATTTCCTGATTTGTACGATTTTGTGAGTCTTCATCATTGTTATTCGACTGGTTAAAGAAACGAGGCATCCAGGTATTATGCCGAAATGATTTGGGATCACTGATCCAATTATACGCCCACTCCTTCGTCATTTTTGAGGCAACCTTCTCTAAGCTTGGTCCTGCCTTTGGACGATCTTTATATTTATCTATTTTATGGCAGCCGAAACATCCTGAACGTTCAATCAAGTTTAATCCCAGATTTAACTTGTCTGCATATTTTACAGAGGTCTCGTTTGAATGGCATTTAAAACAACTTGCTTCTACATATTGCATTGGAAGCATTGGTGAATCCCAGTGATGCAATTGATGCCAATGATATTTTTCTTCCCATTCTTTTTCCTGTTCAGGGGATGATGGCATGTGGACTGTAGAAACAAAATCCGTTCCGCGCCCGCGGCCACCATGACAGCTAGTACAACCAAACTCCTCAACGGGATGAGGTGATTTACTCGATAAAAATAAATCTAAATTTGGATGTGCTTTAAAGGGTTGTTCATCATTTTCAAATTCAGCTTTTAGGATACCTTTATGGCAGGTCATACAGCGATCTACCTTTGGTACCCTTGTAAAATTTACATTATCTGTCAAATCTTTGATCACAACCTGATCCACCTTATAATATGGAGATAAAAAATCAAGAAATGGAAGATCCCTAATTGCATTTGCAATTTTGTTGGAAAACGTCATGTGTGCTGGATCGATTTTTTCTAATTTGCTTCCAAGAATATCTGTCTGCTGGGTTAACTCATTTTTCTCATTTTCCAATCGTTTTATTTCCGATCTAAATTCTTGAACTTTTGCAGTTTGATTTTCTATTTCCTTTTCCGCCTGCTGCTGAATTAACAGGTCGTCATACAATTGATTTTGAAGGCTCTCAAATTTCTTTTTTAGACTTTCTACATTATCCAAATCATGCGCTTGTGCAACTTCATATTCATATTTAACCGCATCAAAGTCAGCTTTTGCAAAATTGTAAGTTTGTTCAACTTTTGATAAACGTGCTTTTAAACTAAATAACGTGTCTTCTGCGATGACAACCTCATCTGATTTTTTTTGAAACTCTTCATGTGCTTTTTCTAACCGATCTGCTATTTCTTTGTATTCTCCCAGTTCAGATAATGTCGTTTTTTCTTCCGCTAAGCGCACATTTGTTTTCTCAATTTGTAATTGTCTAAACTGGAGCTGAAGGTCTTTCCATGACCTTGAGTGATCAGCAGAAAATGTCCAAATCAAAACAATCAGGAAAATAATACTTGAAACAGCGAACAGAATATTCAGTTTAGAAATATCATACAATCGTTCCTGGTTGCTTTCTATTTTTTCTGCCACTGTTTCCTCTGTTTAAATGTTGAAGAAATATTCAGGAATAGCCACGATATATTTCAAATTAACCATCCACCTTAAGTACATTTTAATTGGCATGCTAAGAGCAAAAAGAATTAGAATAATAAAAACACTGTAACGAAAATTTCCCAATCGATTATATAGGTTTTTCAACCATGTTTTTGCAAATAATGGAGGCAGAATAAGAAAATACCCAAGTATCAATAATATCCCCCAAATTTCCCTTAACAGAATGTTGTCAGGCATCCCGGTGCTGAACCAAATAATATAAACGTATTCTGACAAATTGATGTTTGTTAAAGGTTGAAGTTTATGTAAATCCCAGTATTCAAATGGACCAAAGAAATTCCAGTTTGGACCACGCAAAAATGTACCAATTATAATTAATAAAACCCATAACACAAGCCACCCAAACATATAAAGGGAAACAGCCATCATGCGCTGTTTAAAACTATAGTATCCCACGCCTTTCTTATTTGTGTCCAAATATGGAATCGCCATCAAACCTACAATCATTAATGAAGGGAAAAGTACTCCTGCAATCCACGGATCGAAATAAACCAGCATCTCCTGTAAACCAAGAAAATACCAGGGGGCTTTAGCTGGATTTGGCGATAAGGTTGGGTTCGCAGGTTCTTCCAAAGGTGCCTGCAAACCGATAGACCAGACAATCAGCAACACCGTACACAAAACCAGAGCAATCAATTCTATATAAACGAGATCAGGCCACGTCAGCACTTTGTCATCCGGATCTGAGTATTCGTTTACATTTTCATTATTTTCAATATGGACATCATTATCTACAGCTTGCTTCATGCTCAACCAGGTAAAAAACGCAACCAGGAAAATTAATCCAACGATTGGAACATTGTCCGGTTTTAATACAATCAACCTGAAATTCTCATCAAATAAACCAAAAGCAAAAAAGACAAGTAAAATGATGAACATCTTGATCCCCCCACGATTTGTCCAGAATGAATCAAGCTTTAACCGCTTATTCCATCGATAAAACCAGTCATTGAGCGGAAAAATAAAAAAGAAGGTTACAATAATGAGTGTAAACAAAATAGTTGGAGAAGCAAGTGTATTGATTACGCTTTTAATTAGATCCATTTTTTGCTCTCAATATGAATTAAAGTGGGGTTGAAATGCCGCCGTCTTTTCGAATCCGCCAGAAGTGTACTGCCATGAAAATTACAATAATAAATGGCAATCCAATGCAGTGAAGCACATAAAAACGCAACAGGGCCGCTTCCCCTACAAACCGACCACCAAGCAAGGCAAAACGCACATCACTCCCAGCATGAACTAAATTGATATCCCCAATGGATAATAACGCTGCACCAGGTCCTTCGTGCCCAAGAAATGGTGTCGCTCGTGCCATATTCGTCCCAACGGTAATTGCCCAGATTGCCAGCTGATCCCAAGGCAAAAGATATCCTGTAAAACTGAGCAGAAGGGTTAAGGTTAACAACATGACACCAACAACCCAGTTAAATTCACGGGGCGATTTATAGGAACCTGTCATAAACACCCGAAACATGTGCAACCAAACAGTTATTACCATCAGGTGAGCACCCCATCGATGAATTTCTCTCATGATTCCCAGAGGAACTTGCTCGCGCAAGTCTATCATGTCAGTATATGCATACTCTATCGTAGGCCGATAATAAAACATTAGAAGAATTCCTGTTATCGTCAAAACAAGGAATATATAAAATGATAATCCTCCCATACACCACGTGTATTTCAATTTTACCGCATGTTTTGGCATTCGTACAGGATGAAGGTGTAAAAATACGCTATTCAAGACGGAAAGCATTCTTCCTCTCCGGTCTCTTGGAACTCCGGACCTGATAATAGACTTCCAGACTTGGGAATTACCTAACCGGAGTAAAATACTTTCCTTTTTCTTCTTCTCAGATTTGCTCATTTTTTTCCTAATTGTTCTTTTCAGTTCCTTTTAAACAACCAAATATGACTCCGAATCACTCCATTGTCCTTTCTCGTAGGCAAACTTCTTTGTTTTATCAATCAAAATTTGACCATCATCTGCCAGTACGATCTTATATCGTTCCAGCGGACGAGGTGCAGGGCCTTCAAAATTGATACCCGATTTCCTAAACCCGCTGCCGTGACAGGGACATTTGAATTTCCTTTCATTTTGCAACCAGTTTGGAGTACATCCCAAATGGGTACATACTACTGATAACGCATAAATGTGTTCTGTATCTCTAATAATCCAAACTCCATATTTTTCTTTCAAGCTTGTGGTAACCTCACCAATAGTATAGTCATCAGGGTATCCAGCTTTGAAGGTCTGTTTAGGCTCAAAAAGCACATTGGGAAACATAAATCGGAGCATCATCCCAAAAAATGTACCGGTTGCGGCGGTAAATGCCACCCAAGCTAGAGTGAGCCAAGAAAAAAATGATCGTCTTTTGATAGGTTCCACCAGGATTGACCCTTTTCCGATAGATGCTCGTTTTTTTGTAGGTCCCTTCTCCAGTTTTTTCTTTGGAACTTCCGGTTTTTTCGGTTCTATTTCTTTTTTCTCCGCAATTTTCATTTCAGTACTATTTTCTTCAGATTGCTTCATCTCCTCAGGATTTTCTGTACTTCTTTCAGCATCTTCAGGTTTGTTTTGTTCGTGTTCTAAATGTTTTTGATCATCCATTGGCAATATCAGTTTTTATTTGTGATTCTGCGGAGCTGTTTTTGGTTTTCAGCACTTCCATAGCTGTTTTTCGGATCGCAATATTACCATCTTTATCTGCTAATTCTTCAATCTTTTTATTGATAACTGAGTCGTTTAATAATATTCCGGCTCTGATCGCAATAATTCGAGCCTGATCTTGTTCTTGTACATTGACCTCCGGGAAATTAACGAAAATTTTTCCCTCCATCAATTCTAGTAATATATCACGGCCGGAATTATCCCCGAGTTTAGCAAGGGATACTGCAGCGTCCCACCTGATATTATCCTGTTTATCATACAAGGCTGTTTTTAGGGATTCAATAACTGATGGATCAGCGATATTGCCTAACGCGATAACAGTTTGCAATCGAATATTCTCATCTTTATGATCTAAAAATAGCTTTAGTTTTTGAACTGCTCTTCCAGATTTTAAAAGCCCCAATGCCCTGATAATAGAAGGAATATTTTCAGTATTTTCATCTTCAATTTCAGCTAGCAATGGATCAATAAATCTGTGAGTACCAGTTCTTCCCATCGCCAGGGCGATATATTGTCGTACTCGATTATCATCATGTTTGGACTGTTCAAAAACATTAATCATTTCAGAAATAAACCGATCATCTTTTGAGATTTCATCGGAATTAGATAATATTTTTGAAAGCTCATAAGCAGATTGCCAGCGTTTCGTAGCCCCTCCAATTTTGATATCATTTAGATAATCATAGGGGGTAGCATCCTCATAGGTCAGGAGACTAAACAAACTATAAACAAACACAAAAGAAACTGCCACAAGTAATGGGATCACCACAAATGAGTGAAACAAAACCTTCGCTATGGATTTTTCCGGTTTGTTTGGGATTGGGATACGATCTGTCATTATTTATCTAAATCAAAATTGTATCGAGAAGTAAATTTAAAACTGTCTCTGAAAATTTTACAAGAGCAAAAACGGGAACTTATCACCCAAGTTTTTCCCTTTTTCGAAGGTACTGACTGAGAGCAATGTCCAAATCTTGATCTGTAAACAAAGGAATATAATCTATCAATCGTTTTCGGCATTGCTTTCGGTATTTATCCTGAAATTCAAGCACTAAGTCCTTGTAAGAAGTACGAATTTGCCACGGCTCTGTAGTAATCAGTTCCCCTGTTTCAATATCCTTAAACCGGGTGCGGGTATTAAAATTGAAGTTCAATTCCTGACGATCAAGAATGTGAAAAACAATCACCTCCTGTTTATTGTATCTAAAATGTTTTAATCCCCCTATAATTGCATCAAAATCATCAAAAAGGTCCGAGATCAGAATAACAAGTCCCCGTTTCTTGATCCGATCAGCCATTTCATGTAATACATTTCCAAGCTGTGTATCTTCACCAGGATTTATCTGATCCAGTTGGGAAAAAATAGTATTCAGATGACTGGATGTTGAGCGAGGAGGAATAAACGACTGGATTTTTTTATCAAATAGAATGAGACCAATCCCATCTTTTTGATGAAGCATTAGATAAGAAAGGGCTGCTGTAAGGTAACTTGCATATTCCAATTTGGATATGTTCTTGCTATGGTACGTCATGGATTTGCTGATATCCATGATCAGATACGAACGAAGATTGGTCTCTTCTTCATATTGCTTTACATAATACCGATCGGTTTTCCCATACAGTTTCCAATCGATATGCCTAATCTCATCTCCCGGGCCATATGCCCTATGTTCCGCAAACTCTACACTAAATCCATGGTAGGGACTTTTATGAAGCCCGATGATGTATCCTTCAACTACAAGCCTTGCTCTGAGTGACATATTACCCAGCTTTGCTGCCACCTCAGGATGAAGGTATTTTCTTTTATCTACAGTGGGCAAAACTTAATTCCTTGCTTCCAACAATTTTACCAGAATATCATCGGTGCTTAATCCTTCTGCTTCAGCATTAAAATTGGGAAGAATTCGATGCCTCATAACAGGGAAAACCAAATCCTTAATATCATCAATATTCGGTGTTTGGCGACCATCCAAGACCGCTTTTGCTTTTGCACCGAGGATAAGATATTGAGAAGCCCTTGGTCCTGCTCCCCATTCGATCCAGTCATTGATAAAATCAGGTGCAACTGCGGATCCTGGTCGGGTTGATGCGACTAAATCTACAGCATATTCTACTACATTTTCCGCCACAGGAACTCTGCGGACAAGATCTTGATAAGAAAGAAGATCGTTCTTGCCTATAACTTTTTTCAGTGCTTCAGAAGTTTGACCGGTTGTGGTTTGTACAATGGCTATTTCTTCTGATCGATCAGGATAATCGATCTTGATATGAAACATAAACCTGTCCAACTGAGCCTCAGGAAGGGGATAGGTTCCCTCCTGTTCAATAGGGTTCTGGGTTGCCAGTACAAAAAAGGGTTCCTCCAAAACATAGGAGGTGCCTGATGCAGTAACTTTGTGCTCCTGCATCGCTTCCAACAGGGCAGCCTGTGTTTTTGGCGGTGTACGGTTAATCTCATCTGCCAGGATGATATTCCCAAAGATCGGCCCCTTAAAAAAACGAAATCCTCTTTTCCCTGTTGATTGATCTTCATCAATTACTTCTGTCCCAGTGATGTCGCTTGGCATAAGATCGGGGGTAAACTGGATCCGCTTGAATTTCAAATCCAAAAGTTCAGCAATTGATTTGATCATCAGTGTTTTCGCCAAGCCCGGTACGCCAACCAGGAGAGTATGTCCTTTGCAGAATAAAGCAATTAGTATATGATCCAGAACACTGATTTGACCAATAATTGATTTCCCAATTTCTGAAAGAAAATGGGTGCGGGCATCAGTCAATTTTTCAAGTAGGTGTAAATCTTTTTGTTTGTTCATATTATTCCCTGTTTTGATAGTTACATTCAAAAACTAAAGGGAGAAAATTACGTGTCCCTTGTCCCTTTTACAATCTTATTGTCTTGTTCTCCCAATAAAGATTTGAGAAATTCATGTTCATGTTCAACGTTAAAACAAATGAAAAAGTTCACTGGATAGGTTTGACCCGTAGTGAAATGAGGGAACATGTTGCAAAACTGGGACAACCACACTTCCGGGCAGATCAAATTTACAACTGGATTTATTCCGGGAAAATTAAATCATTTCAATCCATGGCAAATATCCCCAAATCCTTCCGCGCGATTCTGGACCAAACATCGGGAATTCATCCCCTCTCTTTGGTTAAAATAACCGGTCAAAACTCCTCGCTTACCAGAAAATTTCTCTTCAGGCTATCCACCGATGAGATGATTGAATCCGTTTTGATGCAGGAGGGAAACCGAACAACTGCCTGCTTGTCTTCCCAGGTGGGATGTGCAATGGATTGTGATTTCTGTGCTACAGCGGAAATGGGATTCCAAAAAAATCTTTCCGTTGGAGAAATTGTAGATCAATTTCTCTTTTTGCAGCAAAAATCAGAAAAAATAATTACTAATGTTGTATTTATGGGAATGGGAGAACCTTTCCTGAATTATACCCGGGTGATAAAAGCTGCTGATCTGTTAAATGAACCAGATGGAATTGATTTAGGCGCACGCAGGATTACAATTTCGACTGTGGGGATTATTCCAAGAATAAAGCAGTTTACCAAAGAAGGTCATCGTTATAAGTTAGCTATCAGCTTGAATGGGGCAACCCAGAATCAACGATTACAAACAATGCCAGCGGCAAAAAAATATCCCATTCATATGCTGATAGATGCGGCAAAAAACTACTATGAAACAGCAAAACGGTTTCCCACTTTCGAATATGTACTGATGAACAATCTTAATGATAGAACTACTGATGCAGAGAATCTCATTAAATTGATTGGAAATCTCCCTTGTAAAGTGAATCTAATTCCCTACAATGAAATTGGAGGGAATTATAAGCGTCCATCACATGGCCGGTTAACACATTTCATCAATGCACTGAAAAATGCGCCGTTTACCGTGACGGTTCGTTGGAGTAATGGTACTGAAATTGATGCTGGTTGCGGACAATTAGCTGTGAATGCAGGAGGTGGTGTCCAATCATAAACAAAAAACTCATATCAATGTCTGAGGCTATCCATTCGTATTCAGGATTTCAAGGGAAGAAAGCAGTAATCTTAGGCTCAGGACTTGGCAGTTTACCAGATCAATTCGAAAACAAAACCATTATTCCTTACGAAAAAGTTCCTGGATATCCCAAGCCCTCTGTGAAGGGACACTCTGGAGAATTTGTAGTTGGCACACTGAACGGTGAAGAAATTCTGGCAGCAAAAGGAAGGTTCCATTATTACGAAGGGTTTGACTTTCCAGAAATTACATTGCCTATCCGTTTATTGCATGAGCTCGGCATTTCATTTGTTATAATCACAAATTCCGCCGGTTCATTACGTAAGGACTACCATCCTGGAACATTGATGGCTATGAATGGCCATCTTGACTGCACATTTATTGAGGGACCTGAATTACCAACAATAAATAAAAAACCACGTTTTTATAATTCTGAAATATTAGCATTAGCAAAAAAATGCTCTCTTGAAACCGGTGTTCAAATAAAAGAGGGAGTTTATTGCTGGACATTAGGGCCAGCTTACGAAACGCCGGATGAAGTTAAGTTCATACAAAACCTCGGTGGAGATGCAGTAGGAATGAGCACAGTACCTGAAATACAAATGGCAGGAAAACTTGGAATAAGTTCATTGGGAATTTCCTGTTTAACAAATTACGCTTCAGGAATTACAAAAAATCCTTTATCCCATGATGAAGTGATAGAGACCGCTGATAAAGTAAAAAATCAATTTTCAAAACTAGTCGCAAAAATTTTGATTGAAGCAGACACAAATTAAAATCTATTTATGAAGAAAGATTGTATAATTCAAAAAAAATGGATGATATTCACTCCCATATGAGAGGAGATTTAGAAAGGATTTAAGCAAATTTACTATGACAAAAAAGCACCAGAAAAATGATTTAATAGTTAATGTAAGACCAGAAATCCTTGAGATTCAGGAGACCATAATTGAAACCCGGAGAGACATTCATAAATATCCGGAATTGGGTTTTGAAGTACACCGTACAGCTGGAATTGTTTCAGACCGTTTGAATTCATTTGGAATTGACGTTCAAACCGGAATAGGGAAAACCGGGGTTGTGGGGACTCTTCAGGGAGGAAAAGACGGTTCCACAATTGCATTGCGTGCAGATATGGATGCACTGCCAATCCAGGAAACAAGTGACATCCCATACAAGTCGGTTCACGATGGGATTATGCATGCCTGTGGACACGATGGTCATACAGCCATGCTTTTAGGGGCGGCAGAAATTATTTCAAAATTTCAGGATACTCTCAACGGTACTGTAAAATTTATTTTCCAACCGGCTGAAGAAGGAGAAGGAGGCGCCCGTTTTATGATTGAAGATGGATGCTTGGATGGAGTTGATGAGATCTACGGAATTCATGTTTGGAGTTATCAAAAATACGGAACAATCGGTGTTAAAGAAGGCCCAATTTTAGCTGCAGCAGATGCATTTACAATAACAATTGAGGGGAAAGGTGGGCATGGAGCAGCTCCTCAGGGAACAGTTGATGCCATTGTAGTTGCTTCCCATCTTGTGACAGCCCTGCAAACCATCGTAAGCAGGAATACAAATCCTCTGGAAAGTACAGCGCTTACTGTGGGAAAAATTTCAGGAGGACACAACTTCAACATCATCGCTGATACGGTTGAGCTCAAAGGTACTGCCCGTGCCTATTCTGAAGAAAACAGGCAAATGATCAAGAAACGATTAAATGAAATAATTGAAGGAGTAGGAAGTACGTACGGTGCAAAAATTGAAATGGATTATTGGGATGGATATCCACCTACTGTAAATCATAAAGTACCAGTGGAAAAATTAGTTAGATCTGCAGGAAAAATTGTTGGAGAAGGAGTAGGATTCCCATATTTATCTATGGGTGGAGAAGATTTCAGCTATTACACGCAGAAAATTCCCGGCTGTTTTTTCTTTGTAGGATCATCCCATCCGGACCAAAAACCAATGAGCGTGCCTCACCATTGTTCACATTTTAATATTGATGAACGGGCGCTTCTTGTTGGTTCAAGCATTTATGTGCAATTAATTGAGGATTTATTAATAAAATAAATTTAATATCCTTCCGTTGCGTTTTCACCGCGGGGATCAGCACCACCGTAAAACCCCTTCTCCCCTATCATTATTCCATTGGCCTGCCCAATAGTGCCCCAGCGATAAGGCCGGATGATGTGTCCACGATTGATTAGATTCTGTTCTACATCTTTGGACAAGCTTCTTTGCTCCACAATAATTGCATCAGGCAACCACTGTGAATGGACTCGTGGGACAGAAACCGCTTCCTGAATATCCATCCCGTGGATTGCAACATTTAGAATAATTTGCATGACTGTAGTGATGATGGTAGACCCACCGGGAGTGCCAATGATCAAAAAAGGCTCACCGTTCTTTAGAACAATTGTTGGAGTCATGGAGCTCAATGGCCGTTTGTAAGGCTGAATAGCATTGGCTTCATTTCCAATGAGCCCGAAGATATTCGGTGACCCGGGTTTTGCTGAAAAATCATCCATTTCATTGTTCAAAAAGAATCCAGCACCCTCTACTAATACACCACAGCCAAAGCCAGTATTCAATGTGGTGGTGACACTCACTGCATTCCCATTCTTGTCAATAACGGAATAATGGGTTGTCTCTCGGCTTTCATAAGCTAAAGGATCGCCTGCTTTTACAACCGAACTTTTTGTCGCTTTTTCCATGGAAATATTCTGAATTCTCTCGAAAGCATATTCTTTTGAAACCAGCATTGATACCGGCACTTCCCAGAAATCCGGGTCACCCATGTGTTCAGCACGATCCGCATAAGCCCTGCGTTCAATTTCCGTGAGAAGGTGAATATAATCGGATGAATTCCAACCTAAAGTGTCCAAAGGATATTGTTCTAACATATTGAGCATTTGAATCAGGAGAACTCCTCCAGAACTTGGAGGTCCCATAGAAATAAAGTCTAAACCCCTGAAATTTCCGGTAACAACAGTGCGATAAACTGAATGATAATTATCCAAATCTTCTTTTGTAATGAAACCATTGCCTTCGGCCATTTCTCTTTTAATCAATTGAGCAGTTTTCCCATCATAAAACCCGGCGCGCCCTTTTCTGGAAATCAGCTTCAAAGTCCTGGCTAAATCTCTCTGGACTAACTTATCTCCTGCTCTCCATGGTTCACCGTTCTTTTTAATAAAAACGGCTTTTGCTCCGTTGTCATTTATAAAAAAGTCGTGGAAAATATTCAAAACTCGGGCAAACCCATATGAGATGGAAAAACCCCGCTCTGCCAATTGAATGGCAGGAAGCAGCAATTGACGCAGGGAAATATTCCCTGAACCGTGATCTCTCCAGATTCTCAATAATCCATCTACTGATCCCGGTGTTCCTGCTGCCAGGTGTGAATAAAGAGAAAGGCCGGGAACCACATTGCTGGAATCATCCAGATACATATCGCGGTGTGCCATACTTGGTGCCATCTCACGAAAATCCAGGCTGAATGATTCTCCGTAGGCCATGTGAGCTACTAAAAAACCTCCTCCGCCAATATTTCCGGCCTGGGGATGTGTCACCGCCAACGTAAACCCAGTGGCCACCGCTGCATCTATTGCATTACCGCCTTTTTTTAATATGTTAACTCCAGCATCTGAGGCCAATCTGCTGGCAGACACCACCATTCCATTTTTTGCATATTCCGGTTCTGCATGGGAATATTGAATGAGACAAAGAAAAACGATTGTCCAAAATATTTTTTTACATTCTATCTTCTTCATTTCAATCCTGATTTATAATGATAAACTCAATAGATATAATCCAAAGACAAAGCAAACTAAATCCGCGTAGTTTGCGACATATCTTGTTATTATCACTCTTTTTATCTTTTATATTAATCCTTGTTTTATTTTTAACAAAAAGGAATCAAAAAGAAATTGGACAATGGCTCACTTCAGAAACGGATGACAATGAATAGTCTGGTCTACTGCATACCGCCGATTTTACAGCAATCAGGAAGATTTTGGTAAACTATAGGATCCGCCTCTGTATTATTGGCTTGATAACCAAGGGCAGAAACCGCTTTTTCTATGGCAGCTAACTCAATAGCCGATGCCTTGTAAGTTACATGGCCAACTTTTGTATTTAAATCAACGTCAAACTTGCTGATACCGTCAACTTTGGCCATTCCCGATTCAATGGTTTTTTTACACATGCCACATTGAACGGTACTCAGTGTCACGTCAGCGTGTTTTTCTCCTTCACTGCTGCAGGCCATAATTCCAAATATCAGTCCACATAAAGCAAATATGTGTACTTTCTTCATTTTACACTCCTTATTGAATAGAAATATTCCAAGATTTTTTTAACCAGTTTTTCATATTGCTTAATAACAACTACCGTACCATCCGTCTCTGCCACATTTTTTAATTTGGGTATAAAGTTTCACCTTCACTTTTAGCAATTATCGCAGCTCCAATGCTGTCACTAGTTACATTGACCATAGTTCTAAACATATCCAAAGGACGGTCTACTGCCAGCATGGTTCCCACAATAACAGCAACATCAGGATGATCACCAAGTCCAACGGAGTCTAATACCACAAAGATCATTACCAATCCCGCGGATGGAATGGCTGCTGCACCTACGGATGCTAAAAAGGCCGTCAATACAATGACAAATTGTTGTGCAATGTTCAAGTCGAAGCCGATTGCCTGGGAAATAAATAACACGCCAGCGCACTCGTATAAGGCGGTGCCATCCATATTGATGGTTGCACCCAAAGGCAGAACAAAACTGGTTGTTTTATTCGAAACTCCCACTTCATTTTCAACACAATCCATTGTAACAGGAAGAGTCGCTCCAGA
>CAJWIT010000015.1 GCA_913041945.1 uncultured Fidelibacterota bacterium | reverse complement strand
TATCAGTTGTAATCTTTGGCGGACTAATGGAAGGAAAACAATGGGCAAAACCAGGAGAAGTGTTTCGCCTTGCGGCTGTCACAGGTTTATGCTTTATTGTGATTTGGTGCAGGGTATAATTATATAGGTTTATTTTATAAGTTATTATTAATAACCTATACTTATGTAAATAGTATAGGATGTAGAAGAATAATATTGACAAAAAACCCTATACTATTGTAAGTTCTGAGTAAGCAATAATTTTGCAATGAATAATATGTTAGATAAGAGAAAATTAGAGTTTATCCCTAAAAGTAGACATGATAAACTCAGTGATGTGGAATTGCAAAATCTTCTTTCTTACAGAAGGTTATATAATAAGTGTATTATAAGGCAAAAGAAGATTGAGAAAGACAAAATACGATTGAAAAAGGATAAAGAAGCACTGAAAGAATGGATGTCAGATCTTACATCTCAAAAACATTTCATTAACAAATTGCGAGAGAAGTATGCATTCTCGTGCTCGGTTGTCTCCTTACCACCACGAAAGAGTGGAAAGGTTTATTACAACTTAACTATTTCACGAAAAGGCAATTATCCTAAGAATTGTTCTTTGGGCAGTGAAGAAACTATTAAAATTCATTTGCTTGAATTCTATAAAGGGAATTCCAAAGTCAGAAAAGAAATAAAAAAAGATTGGAAAACCTGGTTAAAGAATGAAACGAATAATGGTAATACTTATTTACGGATTTTGGATATAATATTGAAGAATCCTACTGGGTTTAAGAATGCAACCATCAACAGAGGCGTTCTATTCCCATGGAAAACCCTTTATTACTGATAGTTTCTCTTTTGTTTCCATAATTTGAATGGGAGAATTGAATCCTCTTGATAAATTGGAGAGATAAAAAGTCCACCCAACCTTTGCCCCCCCTGTTTATATGTTATATGCCACTCTCACACAAAACAGGGGAAAAGGGGTCGTTGATTGGACAAAAGGGGGATTTAGGGGTAAATTGGGGAGTATGGTATGAAAACAAATTATAAAAATATATTTTTAGGGATAATAATAGGTGTGATTGGTACTTGTGGAGTTTTTTTCATAGTTGGAGATGTTAATGTTGAGACTGAAATACAAATTGGAGAAAAGTTAGATGATGATAATAAAAATATCGATATAAGTATTGAAAAAACTGTAGATGATAATGGTAAAGAAATTATCAATATACTTGCAAATGGAAGTGGTTCTGTTACAAAAGAAGAAATAGAACAAGAACTTGAAAGACTTTATATAGAAAAAGACATAGACATTTCATCTGGGGATGTAGATATTAAAATCAATATAACTAACTAATCCATTCAACATTAATATGGACTTTTGGTGCGGAGAGCTAAATCACCATCCAATGTACATTCCTATTTGCCCTATGAGTTGTTTTTTTTTAAAGCCCCCTCCTTGAATGACATTTATAACCAAATAGGGCTTTTTTAGATCATTTTTGTTACATGCGGCTACATAAACCTGTAAGTGCTGATATTGCGATATATATGTTCAAATTGTACCTTAAATTTCGCGCTGGTTCGAATCCAGCCCCCGCTGTAAAGAATAAACCTTGATTTTCCATATGGAAATTGGTGTTTTGAGCATTTCTTTTGTATTCATTTCGTTTCGATTTATAATGTGTGTATTACTACACTTAGAGTACATTTATAATACACTTTTAGTATATTAATGCAACATAATGGCTACACAAACCTATAAGTACTAATATTGCAGGATATATACTAAATTATAACTTAAACGTTGCTTTGGTTTGAATCCAGCCAAGGTTATAGAGAATTAACCCTGATTATCTGACGACAAATAAGGTTTTGTTCCTTTTTAGTATGTGTACGTTTTGTTTCTGTTTATATTGTGTATAATAATACACATATAGTACATATATGGTACACCAATAATACACCTGCTGTATATTATTGTTACATTGTTATCCAAGGAAATTTCCATAAATGGGTATTTAATTTATGTACCAGCAGTATCTAACTATTTTCCATTGACAATCCCAAATCCCTCCAATTCTATACCCATTTTAATGCCCTCTATAAAGTAAGGCCAACAATAATAAATGTTTTCAACATTATTAATAGATCTACCTGATCTTGATTATGTGCCTGCACTTGGGGTAATTTCAGATAATGCCTTCACGGGATATACTAACTTCTCCGTGTTTCATCTGGACGTCGTACTTCATTGCAAATAGAGAGTGATAAAATAAAACACATACTACTAATCATTACAGTCCTGATGCTGATGGATGGGTGTTCTAAAAAGCCCTTGGATGAAAGCATCTTGATTGAGAGAGATAAACTGATGTACGAACCAAACTCTGACGAGCCATATAGTGGTGAGGTTTTCACTAATTATTCTACCGGTGAAAAAGAATACCAAGGAAGGTATGAGAACGGTTTGTTAATTGAGTATTCATACATCAATAAGAATGGTAGTGTGAAAGAACCTGTCAATAGGGAAACACTGATTGACAGTAGTGGACTATTGTATGAAGCAAGCAGACGGAAACCATATACTGGTGATGTTTTTGAATTAAATAAGGATGGTGGTAGGAAATATTCTGGATTAATCAAAGGGGGTAGACAAGACAAACTTTGGACTTATTTGCATTCGAATGGACAGAAGGAGAAAGAAGGAACTTTCATTGATGGAAAAGAAGATGGGCAATGGACTTTTTGGCATAACAATGGACAAAAGAAGAAAGTGGGAAATTATAAAAATGGCAAAAGCGATGGAAAGTGGACATACTGGTATGATAATGGTCGTGAAATAATCCCCATTATGCCGGAATTAGTTACAATTAAAGGTGGTACCTTCCGGATGGGGAGCAACAGAGGTGATCTTCACGAAAAGCCGGCGCACACCGTAACCGTATCGGATTTTAACATGAGCAAGACGGAAGTGACTTTTGAACAGTATGACACCTTCTGTGATGCCACCGTTAGAGAAAGGCCTGATGATGAAGGGTCACGGAGAGACCGCTCGGTTAATGTAACCTGGCACGATGCTGTGGCGTTTTGCGAATGGATGAGCCAGCAGACCGGTAAAAAAGTCAGGCTCCCTACGGAAGCGGAGTGGGAATATGCAGCCCGGGGAGGAAACAAGAGCCAAGGCTATACATACAGTGGCAGCAACAACCTTGATGCTGTAGGATGGTATTATGACAATTCCAGCTATGAGCCCCCCCGTCCGGTGGGACAGAAACAGCCCAATGAACTGGGACTCTATGATATGAGCGGGAACGTGTGGGAATGGTGTTCGGACTGGTACGATAAGAACTATTACAGACGTTCACCACAGGCTGACCCCAAGGGGCCAGATTCTGGGACGTATCGCATTCTTCGCGGCGGCGGTAAGTACAGTCTTGATGACGTCTGTCGTTCAGCGAATCGCTGGTACAGTCTGGACTCCAGGAACCAAAACGTCGGATTTCGTTGTGCTCAGGACATAAAATAGTGTTACCCTTTGGCGCTATTATACTTTTACACTTTTCGGTGAGACGAAACAGCAATTGAGCAGGAGAAAGACTGTGCAGGGGTTGAGGGTGGAGGCTAATCTTCAGCTAAATAAAAAAAACTGAATTATCCCGACTCCAAGATAAAAATCTATCACAAACACAAGTCCTGCCGAAAATATTAGAAAAGGGGCAAAAGGCAAAGCCCTGTTCTTATTTAATCCCTTACGTGCAGAAATTCCAAGCCAAACCAGCAGGCTGATAAATGAGGCTCCAAAGAGTGTCAATGCCATATTTACCGATCCCAGCCATATCCCTAACACTAATCCTAACTGTAAATCTCCAAAACCCATTCCCTGTCTTTTTGTTAAAAGAAAGGTTAGCAACATGATCAAACCAAGGCATATAACGCCGATAAAGGCCCCTCCCAGGGCTTTTCTTAAAGAAATGTCTCCCAGTAGGCATCCCACTATTTCCACTCCCAAAACAAAGAATATGAGGTTAAGTGGGATATTCATAGTTAATCCATCAATCCAGGCAATTGTGATTAAAGTAGAAAAGAGGAGAACAATCAAAACAGCTTCTGTCCCTTCGAGATTAAGAAAACACCAGCTCCACACAACACCTGTAATTAGTTCCACCAGAGGATATTGAGGGGATATTTGCCCGTTGCACTCTTTGCATTTCCCCCTCTGGAGTATAAAAGATACCAGTGGAATATTTCTATAGAATGGGATTTTTGCTTTACAATGAGTACAATGGGATCGGGGATGAATCAGGGAAAGTTTGCGCGGTAAACGGTAAATCACCACATTCAGGAAACTTCCTCCAATAGTACCTAAGACAAAAAATAGTACAGATGATTCCCAATCCATTAAAGACCGGACTGGAGGGCAGCACCCAAATGAAAGACTGGTAGATAAGTGACGACCACCATAATAGCAATAACCACACCTACTGCAAGGATTAAAAGCGGTTCAATTAATGTAGTCATTCTATCGACCAAAACGTTTACCTGTTTGTAATAATAATCAGCCGCACGGTCCAGAAGATCACCCAATTCTCCCGTTTCTTCCCCAGTAGAAGTCAGCTGCAGCATAATGGAAGGAAAAACCTCCGTCCGTCGCAAAGCAGTGCTGATATTGTATCCTTCCCGAATATCCTTGGATGCATCGAGGGTGGCTTCCTCATAAACACGATTATCCACTACTTTGCTTAGGAGCAGGGTAGATTCCAAGACAGGAACTCCTGCTCCAACGAGAATGCCAAAAGTTTTACAAAATTTGTTTAGGATTGCTTGTTTATTTAGAGATCCAAATACGGGGAGATTTAAAATCAGAGAATCAATGAAAAATCCACCCTTCCTCGTCTTGGCAATCATCCAAATACTTACAATAAAAATAAAACTGAAAAACAGAATGGATCCAAAATTGCTGCTTATCCACTCACTCAGGGCAACAAGTGTTCGGGTTGCTTTTGGAAGTTTGCTTCCCAATTGGGCATATACTTCCGAAAATTTTGGGATTATCCAGATAAACATAGCTGTAATCATGGTCGCCATAAAAACCAGCATAAAGATAGGATAGGTCATAGCAGAACGCACCTTCCGGCGGGTGTCATCTATGTTTTCCAGATAGGTAGCCAAATGATCCAGTATTTCATCTAAATTTCCGCTGATCTCACCAGCTTTTATCATGGCAATATAGAGGTTGTTAAACACACCTGGATGACGTTGGAACGCTGCAGATAGATTTAAACCCTGGCGGACATTTTGAACAACTTTGTTCAATACTTTTTTCAGCCGGGGGTGTTTCTCGTCTGCAGCCAACCCTTGTACCGAACGTTCAATAGTTAATCCTGCAGCAAACATTGTAGCCAGCTGCCGGGTAAAAAATACCAGATTTGTTAGTGGGATACGGTTTTTCAGCCGCTCAAAGGAAAGGTTGATTTCATCCAGGAAGGGTCCTAGGAAATCCCAGGATGTATCCTCTTCCTTAATAGTAATAATAACCTGGTCCTGGGCGGTCAGTGTCTGGATGGCAGTGTCAAGTGTAGCCGCTTTAATCGCTCCTTCTTTCCGATTACCAGAGGTATCTTTTAGCACGTATTGGAATACAGCCATTTGATCTTATTTATAGGAAAAATTAATGAAACTTACTTACACACTGCCTGCTTGATAAAATTTGCTTATTTATATATCATCCATTGTAATCCGCAATACCTCTTGAATCGTAGTAGAAGCATCCAGAATTTTTCTCAGGCCACTCTCCCTCAGGGTTACCATGCCTTCTGCAAGTGCACAGGAACGCATCTCATCTTCATTAGCGCTGTCGTAAATCAGGGCACGAACTTTTCTGGTCATTGGAATTAATTCAAAAATACCAGTTCTTCCCAGATAACCTGTGTTCCTGCATTCCCGGCAACCTTTTGCCTGATGCAATTTCTTTCCATTTAACCTTTTCCGGCTTAAACCAACCAGTTTGAGTTCCTCATCACTGGGGTCATATTCTTCACGACAATGAGGGCATATTTTTCTCACAAGTCTTTGTGCCATGACCAGGTTCACACAAGCGCCCACCAAGAAAGGAGGTACGCCCAGGTCTAAGAACCGGGTAATGGTGGACACTGCATCGTTGGCATGAAGAGTTGAAAAAACCAAATGTCCTGTAAGGGAAAATTTTACAGCAATATCAGCGGTTTCTTGGTCTCTGATTTCACCGATGAGTAATATATCCGGGTCTTGACGCAAAATAAATTTTAATGAAGCTCCAAAAGTGAGTCCAATATGTTCAAAAACCTGAACCTGATTGATTCCATCTAAATGATATTCTACAGGGTCTTCAACAGTTGTTATGTTAATCAGGTCATTTTTTATTTCCTTCAATGAAGCATACAGGGTGGTGGACTTTCCGCTTCCCGTGGGCCCGGAAACAATAATCAACCCATAGGGGCGGGTGATTACATTTTGAAAAATTTGAATTAAATCTTTATCAAGTCCAAGAGATTTCAAATTAAAGGCAAACCCGGTTTTATCCAGAAGACGCATCACAATCTTTTCTCCATAAATTGTTGGAAGAATGGACACCCGGACATCAATTTCCTTTTCGGTTGTTTTGATTGTGAATCGCCCATCCTGGGGTAGCCTTTTCTCAGCAATATTCAGCTTAGAAAGAATTTTTATCCTTGTTACAAGGCCACTTAATGATGTGTTTGGTGGTGTCATTATTGTTTGTAAAACACCATCAATTCGAATTCGAACAATTACATTTTTTTCCTGTGGTTCGATGTGAATATCAGTGGCCCTTTCCTTTATTGCTTCCTGAAGAATCATATTCACAAGTTTGACAATTGGAGCATCTTCTTGAGAAGCATTTTCGGGAGAGAGGTCTACCTCTTCCTTTTTTTCATCATCTCCAGAAATAACCGTAATTCCTTCAAATACTTCTTTGACTTCTCCGCTTTTCTTGATTTCACCATACACTTCATCAAGAGCACGTTCCAGCGTATTTGGCCCTACAACAAGAACATCTGGCACCAGTCCTGTTAACCGTTGCAGGGCATCAATGCAGGTTATATCTTCCGGGTCTTCCATGGCGACCTTAATTGAAGAGTTACTTTTTTCTAACACCAGCACAGCATTCTGTCGGGCAAATTCTTCCGGAATAGTTGAGGCAATCTTCGGATCAATATTTAAAAGTAATTCATCATCAGCTTTCCGATATCCTAATTGCATTGAATACACAGTGACTAAATCATCCTCGGTTATAAAACCGTTTTTCACAAGTACCACTCCCAATTTATTCTTCGTTTTTTTTTGGACCAATAGCGCTTCCTGAAGCTGACTCTCAGAAAGTTTATTGATATGAATGAGAATTTCACCAATTTTACTGGCTTGGGGATTGAATTCTACGTTCATCAGGGGGGACCACCTTCTGTTGTTGGTGAACGAACCAGTTGGATCGTAATGGGATCCGACGTGATCTGTTGGGGAATTAACAAAGTACCCGTGAGACTTGCGCTAAACTCTTGAAAGAAATTCAACTCGGTATTAGGATCTTGACTCAACCAAATACATAATTCTTTTGGAAAAACCGCCGTGATTCTGGCAATGCCATCCTGGTCAGTTCTTACAGTTGGTCCACAGTCTATCATGTGATATCCATCCCATTCTCCGTTTCCTTCACCTTCGTCATTTGTATCAGGCAACCCGTCCAGACCGAAGTCATCAAACGGCTCAGAAACCTCTGATGTATCAATGACTCCGTCTCCATCCGGGTCAAAAGCATCATGGTCATCATTGCCTTCACCTTCATCCAGGGTTCCAGGGTCATCATCCAGGCCATAATCCCGCCAACTGAAACACCCATCCGCTTCAAATCCTCCTCCTCCATCCGTATAATTTTCATAGCCAATTTCACGCCACTCGGACACGCCGACACCGTTAAATGCAATGGGCGCCTCGGAAACCGCATTGCCGTAATAATCTATAAGCATAGCGGTGATCTGGATTTCAACTTCATCTGTTGCGACAGGAAGAGTAAAATCATGGTAGTAAGCTGATGCTGTCAGTGTCAACTGGCCAGGTAGAAAAAACAGCAATGATTCACCTACGTCCTCATTGATCCTTGCGGTAATTGTATCTCCATTGGCCCCATAAGTCGTAGCTGAAACATACCCAATATCACCAATGGCATCCGTAGAATAGACGATCGTTGTAAAAGCCATCCCGGAATAAATATCACCATCCAGGTTTTCATTTCCAGTAAAGCTCACTCCATCCACAAATGCATTAATCAAAGTATCAGGCGGGGTTGGTTCAATCGTCCAATACACATAGGTGCTGTCTTCCACCGGATTATACCATATGTCATAGACAATAGCCGCACATTGGGTCTGGTAAAATCCACCACCGGTTGGAGTGGTAGAATTCGGATCATATTCCGGTTCGATGTAATAGGGTGCCCCGGACGAGATAATAACCTGGTCACTGGCTGCCGAAAGATCAACTTCTCCGTCCTCATCACAGTCTACTTCAACTTCAATTCGAACAACACCGGGCCAAATACCACTATTTACTGATACAGAAGCTATACCGTCCACGGTGTATACAGTGACTTCGGTCTGACCTTCTTCATCCAAATAGCACTCTGATAACACAGGGTTCAGGCGGAAGGTAACAGGTGTGGGCGTATTCATAAGATTATTATCATCATCATAAATCTCAGCCTTAATCTGTGTTGACTCAATTCCACCTCCATCCCGAACTACAATGTGATCGGGATTGGATGGAGGGATTTCAATAAAAGCACAGGTAGAGAAAGAAATATCCTCAATAGTCATACTTGTAGTATCGGTCAGAGTGGTTTCAAAGCCGGGATGTGTATATGACGCGGTTACGATATCAACCCAAATTGTGGTAGTGTCAGGTGGATAGAAACCAAGATCAGAATATGTGACTTCCGCAATCCCTGCACTATCTGTTAAAGCTGAAGTAGTAATGGATCCAAGAACTGCTGAAAAAGAAATCGAAATGTTTGAAACAGGGAGATTATCATTATTGGTAAGACGGGATTTGATGAGAGCGATCGTTTCCCCCTCATCCAGGTACACTACGGTTGTTTCAGGGGGGATCAAAGTCAGTGTATATGGCCAGACCTGGGATTCTGGGTAAACATTAAATTCTACTGTAGCGGTAGTATTTTCAGTAAGAGAGGCTTCAACGGTGATACCTTCCCAGATATCAAATTCATCGGTACCAGGATTATTAATATAAGGTTCATTCTCATCATGATAGTACGCAAAAATTCGTCCAGTAGGACCTGTAAGAGAATCCTCCATTGTAATGGTACCAACTGTATTTCCAAGGTAATCCATTGGGGTAAGGTTAACACCAATATTACGTACAGGATCGGATGATCCACTGGTATCGTTTGTAGTCACATGAACTATGAGTTTAGTCATGGCAATATCTCCCACAATATCTTCCCCGACATTTACATCTGTACCTAATTCTAAAGCAACTGGGTAAGCTGTCAGGCTGATAATGTAATCGACATCAATAGAGACAAAGACAGAATCAAGGATAGTCTCAGGTACACCAGGATGAGTGAATTGAGCTATAATAACTGCCTGCCCTATATCTTCCGGCTGTCCTCGATCTTCAAAAATAAGGGAAATACTCCCAGTTGAATCAGTGGTAGCATTATTTGAATCCAGAAGGTTTCCTTTGTTCGGTTCAGGAAAATCAATACTAACACCTATCACCGGGTCTCCCAAAAAATTATCTAACTGAAAGGTAATTTCAGAAGTGGTGAGTCCATTATCCAGCATGATTTCGGCAGGGTCAGGATACAGGTCAAGTTCATAGGGCCAGACATCATCAAGAGACGGATAGACATTAAATTGAACTTGAGTTTCTGTATCTTCACCAGCAATTTCTGCTTCTATAGTCACCCCTTCAAAGATCAGAAACGTACCTGGGGCATTAATAGCACCGTCCCCGCCCCCATCAGAATAAATAGTTGATACGACACCGCTGGAATTAGTCAGGGCAGAATCATTACTGAAGGTTCCATAGGGAACGTTATTGACATGGGAAGTAAAATAGATCCATTCACCAGCCACGGGATTCCCTATGCCATTTGTCAATGTTCCTTCCACATGAGTGATGACGTCATCAGAGACCACATCTTCACCGACAGCAATATTGTTTGATAAATGATAGGCAGACATCGTGAAATTGTAATTAGTTCCAATTGTCACCGTTACCTGACCTGTCTCCTGCTCACTGTTTGATGGATGTGTGTAGGATGCTGTTATTATCGCATCGCCGGCATGGCCGTCATCCTCAAATTCTAAATATATTTCTCCCTCTCCGTTCGTAATGCTATCCGGCTTAATAGTCCCTATATTAGAGGAAAAATAAACATTAACGTATTTCACGGGCTCCTCTAAAAGATTTTCTAATTCGAGATGAATCGTCGATTTTGTCGAACCATCAGATAATTCAATTTCCTCAGGATCAGCATTCAGATTAAGTGTATAGGGCCAGACTGAATCAATATGAGCATACACATTAAACTCAGCGAATGCCCTGATATTGTCAGATTTTACATATTCTGCTGTAACTGTTACACCGTCAAAATCTTGGGTTTCAGGATTATCTACTGCACCTCCATCTTGACCATCAGTATAATAAACTTCCACAATGCCATCAACCTTCGTCGTATCTGAATTTATACTAAATGTACCATAATCTAAAGAAAGGCGTTTTGCTGTAAATGAAATGAGTTTCCCCGAAACCGGAACGCTGGTGGTTTTATCCTGTAGTTTAAACTTTAATTGTGTCCTAATTGATCCCACAACATCCTCACCCACAACGACTTTTGCTTCGTCATCACCATAAACGGGAACAGCTGAATACAGAATAAGTTCGTAATTATCATCTGCGGTGTCTTCAGGTTCCCGGTCATCACAGCTGAGCTGTGGAAGGAGTGCAACAATAATTATTACACTAATAATTTTCCATAATTTTTTCATAACAGAGCCCTATTCATCATCTTCTTTTAGCATGATTGTTTTTTCAAGCTTGATCATGGCTTCATTTTTTGGAATTCCACTGATATTGTCTTTCAATACAGAGGGTGTAATCTGAATAATTAAGTCAGTTTTTCTTTCCACTAGATCTGTGCTGGTAAAGAACTTTTTACCAAGCCAGGGGATTTTGTGAAAAAATGGAACTTTATAAATCGTATTCTTACGATCTTTGCTGATTAACCCTCCAATTATGATAGATTCTCCATCACTCACACGGATGGTTGTGGAGGAAGAACGGCTTTTAACTCTGGGAATATTTTTATCAGGTCCTATAAATTCAAAAATGGATGCAACTTCCGGTTCTACCCTTACGGTAATATCTCCATCCGTGTTGACTGAAGGAAGGACTGTCAGTTTAATTCCAACTTCTTCACGCTGAACCTGCACTTGTCCGCCTACTCCTCCTGAACTCAAAATATATGGAACGATATCCACCATTTTTATGGTAGCCTCCCGTCCGTTAAGGGTGACTAATTTTGAATCTGCCAAAATATCTGCTTTGTTATCCTTAAGGAGAAAATTCAGAGTGACATCGAAAGCCGTCATCTGCCGGCTGAACTTCCCGGGAATCAAGTTATCCTCATTTAAGCGATTAAAGAGTGCTGTAACTGGCAGTGTACCAAGAGTAGCAGGATCGGGGACGACGCTCCCCGCTCCTGTGCTGGGTGGCTCTGCATTTTCACCTAAAATACTTGTGTATTTAGCTAATTTTGACCAATCAATACCCAATTTTTCATCAACATCCATGGCAACTTCAATGAGACGTGTTTCTAATAAAACTTGAATTGCAGGAACATCTATTCCTTTGACGACTTCTTTAATTTCAGCAATTTTCCTGGGCGAGGTATTAATCAGAAGCTTGTTTCCGGAGACATCAACCTTGATCTGCTTTGAAAGATCACTCAGGAGTTCCTTCACTTCCACTGCATCAGCATATTTCAATTCGATTATGTGGGGTGTAATACCTACTTCCTTGTCTAATTTTTTCGGGTCTGCGATCAAGAAGGAATTACCTACAATTTCATACCCAAGGCCCACTGCTCTCACGACCAGGTTAATGGCCTCTTCTATAGGTACTTCATCAAGGTGGATGGAAATCTTATCCTGAGTATTTACACTCGGGTCAGTAACAATATTATATCCGCTTTCCTTCGCAAGTACTACCAGGATACCTGGTAAATACGCATCCTCGGCATGGATGGTAACCAGAAAAGGGAGACCATCTTCTTTCGTCAAGGTTGTATCTGTTTCTTCTCCTCCAAGAACAGAGAAAAATGTTAACGTACTGGTTAATATAATTTTAGAAATAAAATGTTTCTTCATTTTTTACCTGATGTTGTAATTGATTCGTCAATAAGTGGTGTTAATATTTGAATGTATTTTTTCTGATTGTCTTTCAACAGAATGATCCCATCACTTTTAATGCTGGTAATTTCCCCTCCTGCAATAGAATCCCCTTCAACCAAAGTTAAATTTTGTCCTCTATATTGGATACCAACATAACGGTTTTTTCCGTTCGTTATTATATGTTTAACTTCCATCTGGGCTGTTCTTCTATTGCTTATTCTTCTCCCACCTGCATCTGTCAAATAAATGACGCTTGTGAGAAGCATGGGATCCTTTTCCATTGTGAATTCATATTGCAACCGTTTTTTCAAGCGGTTTTCAAGAAAATTAATAATGTTTTCTAACTCTTCATCTGTTCCAATCCTAAGGTTTTCTGCTCTTTCGACTGCTTTCTGCCACTTGCCGGCGACAGGATAGAGCTTAACTCCTGCCAAAACTACTGACAAAAATGTGAGCAATAAAATGATCACCCAAATGGTTTTTTGGCGCTTATTCATGATAAGAGTTTTACTTTAGATTTTATTAAGGTTAAAGTGGAAATTTTCAATGTAATTTCCTGTTCCAATAAATCTTCTTCTTTCACTGTACTTTTTATGCGTTCAATTCCATTATTTATTGAGAATTCATCCACCGTAATTAGTCTGGGAGAACGCTCCATTTCAGCCAGGAAATTTCCCAAATTTTCAAAAGCACATTTGATAGTTAATTCATAAGGTGCTACATAATAATTTTCTTTCTTGTTCCTGGCTCTTGGCCTGATTTTGAGTAAAGCAATATTGTGCTTATTCATCAAATTAGTTATTTCTTTGAGAAAAGGAAGAGAGGCGTCTTCTGCCAGGGAGTCTTCTATGGAAAGAGCCAAGTTCCTGGAAAAGAGAGTATACACCTGATCCAGTTTTTCCGCCAGAATTTTAGCGCTTATAAATTGTTCATTCAATTCAGTCTGTTTCAACTCCAATTTTTTCAATTTGATTGGTTTAGATCCAATAGAAAATTTCACACTCATCCAAAATAAGACTGTCAATAGAGCTGATAAGATTAGGAATAAACTATTACGATTCATTTTGAAAGTTTTCTTTTTTAATATTATTATTGACAATATTGGATGATTTCTTAGCTGGTATTTTCACTTGTTTTGAAATATGTGGAACAGATTTTAATGTGGCTTCAATTTCAAAGGATACTATTTCCTGATTGCGAACTTTCAGCAATTCATGGTGTTTCAGTTTTAACCGAACAAAATTGCTGGAAAAATCCCGGTCCGAATTCAATGTGTGAATGAAATTTTCTATCTGCTCGAATTCTTTTTTCCCCTTATAAGTAGAAGCAATACCCTGGATTAACAGTTTCGTTTTTTTGAATTTCAACCCTGTAAGAGACATGTCTATGAAGGTCATATTGCCCAGTCGTTGAAGACAGTCAGCCCACATAAAACGGTTATTTTCCAGTTTTGCCAGCATCAATATATCCTGCTTGGAGAGATTTTTCCCCTTTTTCAGCAATTGGCTGATTTCCTCTCTTATCTGCGTAATTTCACTCTCTTTGCGCTGCAGCAACTTGTCATAATTAATTCCCATATACCAAACAAAAACATTCCCTCCAAAAAGCAGCAACACGAGGATGGTCAGTATAGACCAGCGCAGGTTTTCACGGAAACGGGCAGATCTAGATTGGTCCGACTCTACCTGATTCAAATTGATGAGAATAAAATTTTGTTTCATGCTTCAAACCCTTTTCGTACTGCCAGGCCCGTGGCTACAGCATATTGAGCAGGGTCTTCAATTGAGATCTTCTCCTTCGTTTCCAAGTTGGCGAAGGGGTCCATGACCTGAGATTTTATCTGCAAATTTTCTTCCATATACTCCTTTAAGCCTTTAACATTTCCGCCTCCTCCACTCAGATACAAGGCTGAGAAATGACTTTGTTTGGAATTCTTTGTATAAAATCGCAATGTTCTCCGTACATCTTCTAGGAAAATATCAAGGGATGAGCGTTCTGCTACTGAAATAAGACTAGTATCTTCTGGTTGTTCAACTTCAAGGGCAGCAGCTCCTTCGTTCTGCAAATAATCCTGTGCTTCACTATAGGTTATGGATCTTTTTGTTGCAATATCTTTAACGAGATCATGTACCCCCCTGGGGATATCCCGGGTAAAAAACATGTCCTGTTCTCCCCAGACAACCAAGGAGGTTGAGACTGCACCTATGTCCAGTAAAATCACAGCTCCTTCCTCTGAAGACTGGTGGCTTTGTAAAAATGCATTCATAATCGCGATGGGCTCTGAATCAATAATGTCTGCTTTTAAACCGATGTTCTTCAGTAATTTTTGATGGCTGGTTCTTACACCATTGGTACAGGCAACCAGAATTACGTCTATTTTATCAGCTTCAAACCTATTGGGACCAAGTACCTGATAATCGATCACCGCATCGGTGCCATCCATTGGCATATGTTTTCTTGCTTCAAACATCATGGAGGCTTTCAATTCATCGGTGGACATGTCCATGGTGGTAATTTGTTTGATAGAAATATTGGAACCGCCAATCCCAGTAGTCAGATTTCGGAGATGTTTTGGTTTTAAACTCATCCGATCAATTAATTCTTTTACCGCCATTACAATTAAGGGAGTATCAATATTTTCCGGATCGAAGGGTTTGTTTTTCTCCGGGATTAATTTGCTGTCAACATTCAATAGTTTTAACCCATCCCGTGTTTTTTCCACCACGACCATTTTTACATACTGGCGTCCAATGTCCAATCCAATTTGCATATGTTATTACCTAACTCCCCGGTTGAGTTCCATAAGATTTTATTTTCAACACGATCACACCGCTGACTGTACTTTGGTCTGGATAGTAGGGTGGGGGATTGTCTAATAGATTGTAGTCATAATGATAATTTTTTTCATATCCAATATCTCCAGAAGTATATGGACCAGGGTTATTCCTCATCATGTAGCCTCTTTCCTGCTGAACAATGGACCCCCATAGGTTTACTTTTCCTCTGTTGTCCTGGTTGTTTGTATAAGCACCTGGTAATCCTTCATCTCTGACAGGATTCCGATGGCCGCCCCGTCCATCTCCTAATGAATTTTCCCATACGTCCCCTGGATTTGGCTGTGCGCAGTAAAAACATTGCCCTGATTGAACCGAATTCTGCCAATAATGGCTAATAAAAGCTCCCTGCAGTGCCATTAAGGCACCGTTAATAACTATATGACGACTGCTTGGATTTAAATATCGGTTCCGTGCGCCATTTGGTGTGGTATTCGCAATGATGATATTGCTCCCTGCTACCAACCCCAACACATTGTCTGTTCCGCCATCATCGGGATGCATAACTTCTCCATCTGTTAAATAAGATGAACTTGTATTGGAATCTTCATACCTGATATCATCAATAAGCCAGATATTTCCCCAAATCTGATCAACAATAATGGGATTATCATGTCGGCGGTATTCGATCACATAATCTGTCACTACAGTGTAGGCTCCCTTAACAGTACCGTGGACCAAGACCTGGCCTCCCTTAATATAGATAACCTCAGGCCCTGAATAGGGAAAGAAAGTCCGTTGAAACAGCACAAAGGACTTATCTTCATTTTCATCATATTCTCCATCTCCATTGAGATCCTCATAACAGCCATTCACACTATAGCGGTCATTGCACAGCCAATAACGAAAATCGAAATGCTGAAAACCATCTGCCTGGCATATTGTATTCTCATTTGGGCCACCAAACCCAGTTGGCTCTGAATGATTATGAAAATATTGATATTCATTAAAGGGGACATGAGCATTTAGGGTGCTAGAACTCCCCTGGCGGGATAGAGTGACAGGTTCATCCTCCAAAAATCCAATGCCAGGCGGACCTTCATAATTTATAGGTAAAAAAGTATTAATTTGTAATCTCCATAGGAAACTACTAACCTGGTTGGAATTTAGGATCGTAAAATCGACTTTCTTATCTGGGTCTACTTCTGATTCAATGGACACCACATCATTTGATTCAAACGTGCTCATTGCGGCAGTATTATCATTGCCGTTAATATCGTTGGTGCTTACATATAACCAAACCGCATTATCGTAATTCTCAACTGGATCATAGGCATCAGTTCCATCTGCGAGAACCAGGCCTAAAGAGTATGGCTCAATAGGAGAGAAGGGAGCCGCTACTTCGATACTATCATAGTAAAATCCTATACTTGTACTGGCATCTTCTACTACCGGTGGCACCAGATACCACCACTGGGTAGCCCAAAATCCACCTGATTCATCAAATTCAATCTCGGTCATGATGAGAGTGTCTTTCTGGGTAGGGGAAAAAGTGATCATGTCATCAGCAGTGAATACCCTTGTGGCATTTGCTTTCAAAATGCCGATAGAATTATCCGGCGGGAATATAATTGATTCAACAGTATCTATTATTGAAACACCGTCTTCGTCCTCCATCTCATCCAGGCAGCCTGTATCTCCTTCGTAGGAGATGGGTTCAGTGACAGTAAATGTGCCAGTAAATTCAGGGCATCCCCATTCACTAAAAGTAACCGTGGGACTATTGGTATGGACACGTCCCTCCAGCTCATCACCGTCTCCGAAACTCACAAAGGACGATGGATTTGGTCCAAAAGGTTCTTCATCATTGGTAAAATACATAAATTCCTCAAAGCCGGAAGGAACCATTGACATAAAAACAGTTTTTTGCACGGTTACCGTCGATCCTACTGTGGAAGCATAATTCACTTCACCTGTGCTTTTTGCTACAAATTCCTTGCGGGTTGAACCATCCATCAATTGGGTATAACAGGAAATATTTTTATAAACGCCAAGTGGATCTCCATCGGAGTCTTCTCCAAATTCCATTCCCTGCTTACCTACAAGGATTGTGGTATCGGCATCCAGGTAAGGCAAATAATCTACCGCTTCACGGTTTAACCCTGCTTCCGCAACATATTGAGCCCGAAGTTCGGCAAACCGATATTTTTCCATCGTGGCTATCGTAGAGCTTTGACCCAAATAGGCAGCTATCAATAACATACTTAAAAATGTAAACAATATTGCCAGTGGGGCAACAGAACCTGAACTGTTATGAAACTTCTTTTTCATAGTGTTTGGATGTAGTTATTTGCTACAAACACAGATTTACTAAAATAAAATTCTTCCGCTACGGTTTCTTCATCAGTAAGTACATCGCTATCCAATTGTATAGTTAATGCTATTGTTATCATATTATTGTTAAAGTTGTTTAAGGACGGTCTTGGATCCGTTTCTTGACTCCATGTAAAATCAATAAGTGACACCCTGTGCTGATCGTTATCCCGGAAACGGCCTACTGTGGGTAACTGAAATGTTCCTCCCATAAGAGGCGAATTATTAACCAATATCCCTTCATCACTATTTGCCCTGATGGTTTCCGAGGGAACTGGATTGGATGAGCTATCCCAAATTTGAATAAGTGCAAAGCCATTTTGATGAACACCAAAACTAACCTGTTGAGCATTGTTTATTTTTTCATTCAACTCCCTCATCACTATATTGCCATACTGACGAATTTCCTGGCGTACATAATCAGTGCTGTAGTGAAGAAAGGTGGTCCGTAATGTCATAATTAATCCCAGTCCAATAATCCCAATGACAACGATCGTTGCGCTCATTTCCACCAATGTAAACCCGTTTATTTTTTGTGATTTTTTCATTAGTTATAAGCTATCATTACAGTTTCTAAGATTCGTTCGTGAACTACATCTCCAACATAAGGATCGTTTTCCTGAAGAAAATAGTCTTGCCAAGTTATCCGGACTGTAATTTTATAAGCATTGTACACGGGGCTATTATATTTAGAATTCTGTTTTACAAGGTTATAATATAGCTTGGCAGGGACTTTTAAATTCGAATTGCTGTTTCCCACAAGGTAAATCTGTTTGCCGAGATTATCTCCAGCTTTCTCAACCATACTCAGTCTATCATCAGCTATCCGGCCCTGCCAGTATTCCATGTAGTTGGTCAGTTCTTCCGTAGCCCGCTCCCGGAGTTCCAAGGACCGCAAAATCCCTCTGGAATGCACGGTACCATGCATTATTCCCAATGCTGTGATAGATATGATCACCACGGCAACCATCACTTCGATAAAAGTAAAACCTGAAGAAATACCTGGTGTGAAATGATAAATATCTTCTTTCGGATTTGATTCTCTCTTCAATTTCCTGAGTTTCAAAAAAGGTTTTTTATACACAGATAAATACATGTACTAGGCTACAGAACATTAGATTGAAATAGTTTCGGATTTTCAGCAATCCCCTGGGCTACAGATCGTTCAACCAATCCTTGTGAAACCAATCGCTGGAGGTCCTGATCCAGTGCCTGCATCCCTTCAGTCCCGCCGGATTGAATCAAAGAAGGAATTTGGTAAATCCGGTCTTCACGGATCAGGTTCCGTACTGCGGTGGAGGAGATCAGTACCTCACACGCAGGAATACGGCCTTCACCATCTTTTCTAGGAAGCAGTTTCTGGGCAATAACCGCTTCCAAACTTTCAGACATCATAGCCCTAATTTGAGTTTTCTGTCCTTCAGGATACATATCAATGATACGATCAATTGCTTTGACGGCACTTCCTGTATGCAGGGTTGACATAACAAGATGTCCAGTCTCCGATGCAGTAAGGGCGAGAGAAATTGTTTCCAGGTCCCGCATCTCTCCCACTAATATTACATCTGGATCTTCTCTCAAAGCAGATCGAAGGGCATTGGAAAAACTATGGGTGTTTGTCCCCAGCTCCCTTTGATTTATAAGGCTTTCTTTTGACGAATGAAAATACTCTACGGGGTCTTCTATCGTGATTATGTGGCAGGCGCGATTTTCATTAATATGGTTCACCATAGTTGCCAGTGTAGTGCTTTTCCCTGAACCAGTAGGTCCTGTCAGTAAAATGAGACCATGATCCATAAGAGTTAAATCTCTTAACACTGGTGGAATACCCAAATCTTCAAAACTGCGGATCACCTCAGGGATTGTTCTAAAAACACCAGCTATTCCTTTCAGCTGGTTGAAGAAATTTACCCGAAAGCGTCCTTTGTTATCCAGTTTGGTTGAAAAGTCAATTTCCTTCTCCTGTTCAAACTTTTTAATCTGTTCTGCATTCATCACCTGGGGAAGAATGGATGTCATTGAATCCCGAGTTAATTTGTCTAAGTTGAGAGGTTTTATGCTTCCATCGATCCGCACCATTGGTTTGGATCCTACACTCAGGTGCAAGTCAGAAGCACCACTCTCCAAAGCATATTTCAATAATTCGTTGATATCCACAGTTGAGTTCATTTATTCTTCTTCTGGTGTTCCGTATCCTGTGTATTTCCCCAATTCTCTATTGTACTGGATGACTTTCCCTGCTCCACCGGCCATTTCCTCTGTGCTGGTAGCAGTTACTATTTCCGGCAGCTGTAATTCAAACTGCCATTTAAGTTTGGTGGAAAGCTCCAGGTCCAATTGTCCTTGACGTTCAAGATCATCCACCGAGGATGGCCATTCACCATTAGACTGATAGAACATTACGGACGCATTGGAGATACTGCTTATAACGGATTTTGCTTCCGAGGCGCGGGCACTTTCAACGTAATCAATGTAAATTGGCACCGCGAAAGCTGCCAAAATAGCGATAATGACCACGACCACCATAATTTCAATCATGGTAAAGCCATTCCGTTGTTTATCTTGCTTCTGCATATATGCTTTTCCTTCCAATTAAGTTGATGGATTATCTTTAGCTAATAAAGTTAATAAGAATTATCAACTCCTATGTATAATTTAATAATCATCTAGTAAAAACGGGTTAAGAGGGTAGTTTACTTAATATTTTCAATAAATGTTATTATTAAATATTTTCTTCTTTTTCCGTAGTCAGGATGCACCCTGTCAATGAAAATAAGATTTTTCAGAATAAATGATGTCTTGAATCAGAAAAGAAACATTCTTCACATAATAGAAAGAAAACAATAGTACCTTTCAATTTTCAGACATTAAACCTGATTTCAATTATCTCGTCAGGTTGAACGATATAATTTTTTTCCACAGTTTTCGCAACGCCTTTGGCTTTACACTCATTAAAACTATGGTGATGTAAATAATCCTGGTAACTGACTACATCCCCCTTTATAAAACCGCGGGCCAGGTCTGAATGAATCTTACCGGCACAGGTGACGATATCTGTTCCTTTAGGAACAAACCAGGCATGGGTTTCTTTTGGGTGAGAGGTATAAAAGAACATGTAGTCTGCTTTTTCCATTGCCAGCTGAATAATGGTATTAATATCTTCATTTCCCATTAATTGTACAGTTGGCTTCAGGCTAAATGGCATCAAACCATTTAAAATTTCTTTTTCCGAGTCATCAAATTGAACATCACAGAGAGGCACTTCTTTTTCCAGGAAATCCATGCATTTTTGTAATAATTTAATCTCTTTTTTATCAGCAGTCCGTGTCAACCTGGTTTCTATTTTTTCCATATCAAGAATTAAAAGGTCTAAAAGATTTGATTCTGGAACCACGATGGCAAAAGAATTAGGGAAATCCTCTTTGATAAATTCAAAGAACATTGGCGATATTTTTTTAGGCTTATCTTTTTCTGCCAATTCATTTAGGATTGAATCTTCATACTTCACTTTCCCCTCAGGAAGCTCAATCCCTGTGTAGCTGATTATCATTTTAATTCACTCGATAACGGCGCTACTGACATACACGCGGTAAGTTGTCAAATCCTCTGGTGTGATGTGAACAGAGTCAGGATGTAATGTGATTCCTTTTTCCTCGGCAAAGTGAATCTTCCGGCTCACAGCTTGATCATGAGTGAACTCTAATTTTTGAAAAATCCCCTCTGCTTTGATATTTTGCCCTTTTCCTGAAAGGGGAAAAACAATTTCTCCGTCTGTCACTTTCAATCGTAATTCTGAATCCGTTTCAGCTGATTTTACATCAATCCAGCAGCCCCGCATGGGGCAAACTGCAGAAATTGTACCATTGATTAACACTGATTTATCAATGTATTCCGATGGATAGTTCAAAAGTTGATCGATTGATGTTATTGATTTTAATTCAATCTTTTTTCCATAATCCCCGGTAGGATTTTTCTTGTTCAATGCGGTTTTTTCATTCGTTGCATTTCCGCTGCAGCCTATGAACACGAGAGTGAATATAAATATAAAATGAAAAACTCTAAGCATATGTAGTTCTCCTTTTAATTTGTGAATTATTTAGTTATCAAATTGTAAAATGAAACCCATAAAATTAGCAATAAATTGTTGACAAACCATGAAGGTAATGTTATAAATTTTACGCTTGGAAATAACTAATGTAACAGAATTGGGAAGAGTATATGTCAATTACACTTATTGAACCTCACGGAGGTTGCCTGGTTAATTTGCTGGCGGATTCAAGCGATTTTTCTGCCTTGAAGGATGAGTCCAATGAGTATCCATCCTGGACATTAACTGACCGCCAGATTTGTGACCTGGAATTGTTACTGAACGGTGCCTTTTCTCCTTTGAACGGTTTCATGATAAAAAATGATTATGAATCTGTATTGGAATCTATGCGCCTTGCGGACGGCACCCTTTGGCCTATACCCATTACCCTGGATGTCTCTGATCAATTCGCAGAAGAAATCAAAGGCAGAGAAAAAATCACCCTTCGGGATAAAGAAGGTTTTGCCCTCGCTATCCTGACTGTGGGCGATATCTGGCAGCCTGACCTTGAAAAAGAAGCATCTGTTGTGTTTGGCACAACTGACACAGCCCATCCTGCTGTCAATTATCTGTTCAATATGGGGGAAAAAAATTATATAGGCGGCCAAATCGAAGGGATTTTACTCCCGCACCATTATGATTATCAAAAGGATCGACATACGCCTGAAGAATTGAGATCCATTTTCACTGAAAAAGGCTGGGATAAGGTTGTGGCGTTTCAAACGCGTAATCCCCTTCATCGGGCTCATGTGGAAATGACCATGCGTGCGTCCCTGGACCTGGATGCAAACCTGCTGATCCATCCTGTGGTTGGCATGACCAAACCTGGTGACGTAGACCATTATACCCGGGTTCGCTGCTACCAGCATGTCTTGAAAAAGTATCCTGAAAATTCTGTTATGATGAGCTTGTTACCCCTGGCTATGCGCATGGGTGGACCCAGGGAAGCAGTGTTGCACGCTATAATCCGAAAGAACTACGGCTGTAATTATTTCATTGTCGGTCGCGATCATGCAGGGCCGGGAAATGATAAAAATGATGAGCCTTTTTACGGTCCTTATGATGCACAGGAACTTTTGATGAAACACCAAGCAGAGATTGGCATTGAAATGGTGCCTTTCAAATTTATGGTCTATTTGCCTTTAGAAGATCGTTACGGAACCATTGATGGAGTAGAAAAAGGTGTTGATTATCAAACAATCTCAGGGGCTGAGCTCAGACAATTGTTAGACGAAGGGAAAGGGATCCCTGAATGGTTCAGCTACAGGGAAGTGGCTCAGGAGCTGGAAGCGTCCCGTCCGCCGTTAACCAATCGAGGATTAACCATTTTTTTTACCGGATTGTCCGGTTCAGGAAAATCCACGCTAGCGAAGGGCCTTTTAGTGAAGATGTTGGAAGAAGGCAGCCGTCCGGTGACACTGTTGGATGGGGACATCGTCCGGACCCATCTCTCCAGCGAGTTGGGTTTTTCAAAAGAACATCGTTCCATCAATGTTCAGCGGATTGGATTTGTTGCCAGTGAGATCACCAAAAATGGAGGCATTGCTATTTGTGCTCCCATTGCGCCCTATCAATTGGATCGGAAATTTAACCGGGAACTGATCTCACACTATGGCGGTTATATGGAAGTGCATGTGAATACACCACTGGAAGTCTGTGAAGAAAGGGATGCGAAGGGTCTTTATGCCAAGGCAAGGGAAGGAATCGTCAAAGAGTTTACGGGGATCAGCGATCCTTATGAACCGCCGGAACACCCGGAAATTGTCATTGACTCCAGCGAGATTGAACCGGAGATCCTTGTTCAGGATATCTTTTTAAAGATAAAACAGTTTGGGTATCTTTAATAATGATCTTGGTTTACGCATTTATCAATCAAAACTCCTTGGCAGAAACTCTAAGATCAGTGCTTCATGAAGGCGGAAATACAGCAGGGAAAGGTAGTATTTTTATTTACTTTGCGTTGACAATGTGTAAATTCGCTTGATAATAAGCAGAGTTTTTTCAATTATCTGCAAAACGTATTAGAATTAGGAGATAAAATGAATTGGGTGCCAGTTAAATAATGTCAATTAATAATCTAACATCACAAATTATCAATCGGAAATCAACAATCGGTATAATTGGTCTTGGTTATGTAGGTCTCCCTCTGGCAATCCGTTTTTCGGAAGAAGGCTTTAGGGTTATGGGGTTTGACGTGGACGGCAAAAAAGTGCAAATGCTTAACAGTGGCGAATCTTACATAAAGCATATCGATGCAAAACTAATTGACACCATTGTAAGGAATGGTTTCAAGGCTACCAGCGATTTCAATCACATTCCCAGTACGGCTGTCATTCTCATTTGCGTTCCCACGCCACTGGGTGTCCACAATGAGCCGGATTTAAGTTATATTCACAGCACACTCCAATCTATCAAGCCACATTTGACGGAAAATCAACTTCTTGTCTTGGAAAGCACCACTTACCCAGGTACAACGGAAGAAGAAATCGTCCCTGTTGTTGAAAAAGCAGGCTTTAAGATTGGCACCAACTTTTTCGTTGGCTATTCACCTGAACGAGAAGACCCGGGGAATAAAAATTTTACCACAAAAACAATTCCAAAAGTTGTTAGTGGTTATACAGAAAACTGTTTGGAAGTGACAAAAGCACTCTATGACCAAATCGTGGATCAAACGGTGCCAGTATCTTCGCCAAAAGTTGCGGAAATGACCAAAATCCTGGAAAACATTCATCGTGCCGTCAACATCGGACTGGTGAATGAACTCAAAATGGTGGCTGATAAAATGGACATTGATATTTATGAGGTTATTAATGCTGCTGCTACCAAACCATTTGGGTTCACTCCATACTATCCCGGCCCTGGCCTGGGCGGCCACTGCATCCCTATCGATCCTTTTTACCTCTCATGGAAAGCAAAGCAAGTAGGTATAGATACTCGCTTCATCGAATTGGCTGGTGAAATTAATACAGCAATGCCAGCCTACGTGGTGCAGAAAGTGGGGGAAGCGCTAAACAGTGTTGGTAAATCTATCAAAGGCAGCCAAATTCTAATATTGGGTTTGGCATATAAGAAAAACGTGGATGATTTAAGAGAATCACCATCATTGGTATTAATTGAAAGTCTCATTGATAAGGGTGCAGTTGTGGAATATTCGGATCCATATTTTAAAACAATACCACACACCAGAAAGTACCAATTTGAATTAGAATCAAAAGCGTTGAATGCGGAAATACTAAAGTCAGCAGATTTGGTGCTCCTCGCCACAGATCATGATGATTTTGATTATGAGCTTATTGAAAAAGAGGCCAGCTTGATTGTGGATACAAGAGGATGTTTCAATTATTCGAACAAAGTAATTAAAGCCTGATTAAATCGTCTCAAAAAATCTTCATCACTGAGCGTCACAGTCTCAATTAACTGAAATTCTTGTAGAGCATTTGTAATTATTGCTTTTGACTGTTACAATTCGATGGCTGGGACTGGATAGTAATAAAATTCCAGCTCAAAACTATTACGAATTCTCACTCATCGAATTTACCTTAAGAAAATGTATATGCTGTGACTGGCATACGTTCACAATAAGTACACATAATATATAATATATACTAGGTATTGACGGTTGATTTATAAACAAAAAGAAATGCACTTCAGGCTGATAAATATGTTTTTTTAAGTTGATAAAAATATTGGATATAATGTCAATATGCATTAGATTGGTCAAATTATGTTGATAATATAACCAAAGTATGTTGATAAAATAGCCGAGGATATGCGTTTTTCCCCCATCAGAGAATTTATTCTCAATAATCTCACAGCACATCAAAAGGACATTGTAAAAACTGTGATCAGGAAGTTTGGCCTTTCCCGCCAGGCTGTTCTCAGGCATATGTATGTCTTGATCCAGGGAGGGAAAGTCACCGCTCACGGGAAAACAAAGGACAGATACTATACGCTGAAGCCCATTGTTCAAAAAACGGTGACAATTACAATAACTCCAGAACTTGAAGAAGATACAATCGGTCGGAAACATTTATTTCCACATTTATCCGGTTTTTCTTCGAATATAAGAGAAATCTGTGAATATGGATTTATGGAGATTGTGAATAATGTTCTTTCCCATTCTGCAGGTGATGAATGCACATTGAAATTGAAAATAACCGATAGGAATGTTCATCTTTATGTTCGTGATAACGGTGTGGGAATTTTTCGAAAAATAAAGAAGCATTTTGATTTGGAGAATCAACACCATGCTATTTTGGAGCTGTCTAAAGGCAGGCTTACAACCAATCCAAAGACTCACCTAGGTGATGGAATATTTTCAATAATTCACCTCTTTGATACGGTTCAGATCAATTCTGGTGGATTATGCTGGAAGTATGATAGTTCCAAAGGGCATCAGGTTGTGAAATCAGGCAGCACAAAGGGGGGAACATCCGTATTAATGAACGTATCCACCTCTTCTCATAATACACTTCAGAATGTGTTCAATAAATATTCTACAGACTCAAACAATTCTTTATTTGACAGGGCTGAGGTCCCGGTTTCCCTTGCCAGGTTTGATTCTGAGAACCTTATGTCCCGCTCCCAGGCCCGCAGGCTCTTTAGGAACCTGGAAAAGTTTTATGAAGTCTGTATTGATTTCAAGGGAATTAAGCTTATCGGGGATTCTTTTGCCGATGAGATATTCCGTGTGTTCCAAAACCAGCATCCTAACCTAAAAATTGAGTGTATTAATGCAAATGTGCACATAGAAAATCTTGTCTCAGGTGTAAGAAATAATGGAAGTAATTATAGTTCATGAAAAGTTTCATCACTGCGAACCCAAATGTTTACGTTTTTATGAAAGAAGTATTGTTTACCAGTGATTTTAAAAGCATAAATTGCCGTCTTTTATTTGTGCAATTATTAAAGGAAATCAATAAAATAATGTAGAGTAATGATCCCACTGAAAATAAGTGGGATTTTTTCTATCTGTACTGCGTTGCTTTCTCAGTTCAATGGGACTGACGGGGCGGAGCCGCGAGTTGGCGGGAAACCCTAGACAAAAAAAATCACATTTCTACGGAACATTGTCGAATATAATGAAGTTGATATGTTAATTTTGAGGTACAAATGAAGAAACAAACGATGAAAGGTATTGTCTTAGCTGGAGGATTTGGTACACGGCTTCATCCAGTTACGGAATCTGTATCCAAGCAGTTGCTCCCCATCTATGATAAACCAATGGTTTATTATCCCATTTCTGCACTCATGCTTGCAGAGATTCGGGAAATACTCATAATCAGTACACGGGAAGATATTGGCCTGTATGAGCAATTACTTGGAGATGGGAGTCAGTTTGGTTTGTCCTTTTCGTATGCTGTCCAGCCCTCGCCAGACGGACTGGCGCAGGCATTTTTGATTGGAGAGGAATTCATAGGCAGTGATGATGCGTGCCTTGTCCTTGGGGATAACGTTTTTTATGGTGCTGGATTCCCAGAAATCTTATCACGTGCGCGACAAAATGTCGAAACTGACCGTAATGCCGTTATTTTTGGCTATCAGGTTCAGGATCCGGAGCGGTATGGTGTAGCTGAATTCAATCAAAATGGTGACGTGATTGGAATTGAGGAAAAACCTCAGGCTCCAAAATCAAATTTTGTGATTGTTGGATTGTATTTTTATACGAATGAGGTCATTCAAATAGCAAAACATATACAGCCGTCTGACAGGGGAGAACTGGAGATTACTTCTGTAAACCAGGCCTACCTTGAAAAAGGGAAATTGAAAATTGAGCTCATGGGCAGGGGGTTTGCCTGGCTGGATACTGGAACATTCGAAGCCATGACAGAAGCATCCCAGTTCATCCATGCACTGGAAAAGCGACAGGGGCTTAAGGTGTCCTGCCTTGAAGAGATTGCTTTCCGAAAAGGCTGGTTACAAAAGGAAGACCTGAGCAAGTATCTGGAGTCAAAGGGAGATAGCGGATATTTTCGTTATCTGAAAAAGCTGCTGAAATGAAAAAGAAAGTATGCGTAGTCGGTGCCGGCCTCTGGGGAAAAAACCACATTCGGACCCTGCATAATTCAGGTAATCTTGGCGGTATTGTAGAGCATGACCAGAAGGTTCTGGACTCATTCAAAGCGCTTTATCCAAACGCGGATTGCTTTACAAGGCTGGACGATGCAATGAAATATGGATTCGACGGTTTTACCGTGGCTACTCCTGCTGAAAGCCATTTTGAGATAGCTCGAAAAATCATCGAGAGCGGGTATCATGTTTTAGTAGAAAAGCCGATCACGATGAATAGTGCTGATGCCTTACGTTTGCACGAACTATCAATGAAAAACAAGGTAAACCTGATGGTGGGACATGTTCTGCTGTTTCATCCGGCTTTTCAAAAGATCAAAGATTTAATTGAGGACGGAACGCTGGGTGATCTCCAGTATCTTTACAGTAACCGCCTTAATCTTGGAACAATCCGTACAGAAGAAAATGTCTTCTGGAGTTTTGCTCCACATGATGTTGCTCTTTTCCAATGGCTCACAGGTTCTTATCCTGAAATGATCAACTCCAGCGGCATGGATATATTGCAAAATGGGATCCATGATACGACGGTTACCACTCTGGAATACCGTCAGAAGTTGATGGGACATATTTACGTCAGCTGGCTGCATCCGTTTAAAGAGCACCGTTTTGTTGTAGTTGGCTCCAAGGGTATGATCAGATTTGAAGATTCCCTGGAAGGCAAACCACTGGTTTTTTATGACAAGAGTGTTACTTGGGATAATGGAAAACCCATTCCAAGAAGCGGGCCAACCAGGGATGTGAGATTTGAGGATGGTATGCCGCTCACCAGGGAGCTGCAATATTTTGTGGATCATCTGAATGGAGAATCGATAAAGATATCAAATAGTGAGCACGCGATAGAAGTCATGAAAATCCTGGAAACAGCCACGGAAAGTTTGCTGGAGGGAAGTAATGAGTAAAAAAGACTATTTTGTTCATGAATCTTCATATCTTGATGCTGGCGTAAAGATTGGAAAAGGAACAAAAATCTGGCATTTTTCTCATGTCCAGTCCGGTTCTGTTATTGGCGAAGGTTGCATTTTTGGACAGAATGTAAACGTTGGAAATAATGTTATCATTGGAAACAAATGTAAAGTACAGAATAATGTTTCAATCTATGAAGGAGTGGAACTGGAAGATTATGTATTCTGTGGTCCATCTATGGTGTTTACGAATATTAAATTACCACGATCAAAGTTCCCGCAGCGGGGAAGTGAATTTTATCTGAAAACACTTGTAAAAAAGTCAGCTTCTATTGGTGCAAATGCTACGATTGTATGCGGAGTGACTCTTGGGGAATATTCCTTTATTGGCTCCGGAACAGTGGTTACAAAAGATGTGCCTGGCCATGCCCTGGTTATTGGTAATCCCGGTAAGATTGTTGGCTGGGTGGATAAAAAAGGACATCGGCTGGAGCTTGATGAAAATGGGATGAGCACCTGTAAAAAATACCAGCAGATAAACGACCGCTTAATTGAATTATAAGATCCGGGGGTACAGCCAACATTGAAGATCCTGACCGTTATCGGTACACGGCCCCAGTTCATCAAAGCTTCTCCTGTTTCCCACGCCTTAATAGGTGCTGGAGTTGAGGAAGTGATAGTCAATACCGGTCAACACTACGATGTCAACATGTCTGAACTATTTTTCAAGGAACTGGAGATTCCGGAAGCAAAATATAATCTTGAAGTCGGTTCTGGTACACATGGTGAACAGACAGGGGAGATGTTGAAAAAACTTGAGCCGGTTATTGAAAAAGAAAACCCGGGTTATGTTTTAGTTTACGGAGATACAAATTCAACACTTGCCGGTGCCCTGGCAGCATCAAAGCTGCACATCCTTATCGGGCACGTTGAAGCAGGGCTGCGCTCATTTAATCGGAAAATGCCTGAGGAAATAAACAGGGTGTTAACGGATCATGTCTCATCACTGTTATTTTGTCCATCAGATGTTTCAAAAGAAAATTTGAAAAAGGAGGGAATCACTGCAGGTGTGCACGTAGTGGGTGATGTGATGTATGATATTTTCAGGAAATTTGAACATCAGTTCCCGGATGATAATCTGTATGGCGAATATTGCCTATTAACCATGCACAGGGCAGAGAATACAACAAAGGATGTTCTTCAAAAACGTATTCGCCAGATCAGTGAAGTGGCTCTCAAAGTTGTTTATCCCATCCATCCAAGAACAAAGAAGTGTCTTAAAGAATATTCTATTACGATACCTGAAAATTTAGTGCTCATTGATCCTGTGGGCTGGCTGGAGTTAATGGGTCTGGTCAAACATACCCAGTTTGTTCTCACCGATTCCGGCGGTTTACAAAAGGAAGCTCTCTGGCATGGAAAACATTGCTTTACATTAAGAAATGAAACAGAATGGATTGAGACTGTTGAGCAAAAATCAAATTCTATTGTCAGGGAAGAAGATTCTTTGGATGTGACAACAATTTATAATGGGGATTTTACGAATCCTTTTGGCAATGGCAATGCTTCAGAAGAAATTGTGGACATAATTAAGAATAATTTCAGGGACGATCTTTTCGTTTCGTAGGGAATAAAATGGAATTAATTGATTTGAAAACTTATCAGGCAAAGATTGATGATATTCGTTCTGTCATCGCGAGCGTAGCGAAGCGATCTATCTACGTGGTATTAGATTGCCGCAGTCGCACCCGCTCCTTCGCAATGACATGGTTGTGGTGTATTTAATTGAAGATTTTGTTGAAGGGTGCAGAGAGTATAATATGAGAATAAATTATGCAGTTTATTGATTTAAAAACCCAGCAGGAAAAGATCAAAACTGGTATTGATGATAGAATTCAAACTGTGCTTGCGCATGGTAAATATATCATGGGTCCAGAAATTAAGGAATTGGAACAGGTGCTGGCTGATTTTGTAGAGGTTAAACATTGTATTACCTGTTCTTCAGGTACAGATGCTCTGCTTATGGCCTTAATGGCGTGGGATATAGGTCCGGGTGATGCTGTGTTTACACCTCCATTTACCTTCATAGCTACAGCAGAGGTTATTCAACTTTTGGGAGCCACGCCGGTCTTTGTGGATATTGATGAGAACACATTCAACATTAATCCATTGAAACTTGCTGAAGAAATTGACAGGACAAAAAAAGAAGGTAAATTGACACCAAAAGTAATCATGCCCGTGGATTTATTCGGACTGCCAGCGAATTATCCTGAAATAGATTCCATTTCCAGAAAGTATGATCTGTTGGTATTGGAAGACGGAGCACAGGGATTCGGTGGATCCATCGAGGGGAAAATGGCCTGCAGTTTTGGGAATATGGCAGCTACTTCATTTTTTCCGGCTAAGCCGTTAGGCTGTTATGGAGATGGCGGAGCTATTTTTACGAATGAAGACAGCATGGCTGAAAAACTTGTTTCAATTCGTGTACATGGCAAAGGTGGACATAAGTACGACAATGTGAGGGTGGGGATCAATGGCCGCCTTGATACGCTACAGGCAGCTATCCTTCTGGAAAAAATGACTATTTTCCCAGAGGAAATCAGATTGAGGAATGCAGTGGCTTCTCAGTATACAGAAAGACTAAAAAACAAGGTCATTACTCCCTTTATACCAGATGGATATGTTTCAGCATGGGCACAATATTCAATTGTGGCAGAATCTTCGGATCACCGAATAGAAATTCAGGAAAGATTAAAAAATCATGATATTCCTACGGGAATATATTATCCGATACCATTGCACTTACAGACGGCGTTTACAAAATTAGGATACCGGAAGGGAGATTTTCCAGTATCTGAGCCAACCAGCGAGCGAATATTCAGTTTACCCATGCATCCATATTTAACTGAAACAGATATTGAAAAAATTACCGGTTTGGTTTAAAATAATAATATTTTCAAAATGATTGATCTTCATAACCATACATTTTATATAAACTTTTTGTTGCCATATATAAATATATTGTGTAATCTTCCTCTGGATACGTTAATATTATATGTATTTATTGTGAATGAACACCAATCACAGTCTTATACACTTTTTCTTAAGGTAAAGAGGAGAAAATTATGAAAAGAACCATATTTCTTACAATGCTTGCCGGTGCACTGCTTCTTGGTCAATCAACGAAGGAGTTGATAAAGAGGGCTCAAGAGGCAGGAATCACCACAGAGGCCCAGGCAAGAGAAATGGCCAAGAAGGCCGGCATGACAGATTCGCAGATTGATGCTGAGATGAAGAAGCGTAACCTCACCCCCAGCGGCGAAGGGGCAGCAACGGAAAAACCGCAGGTGGAACCTGTAAAAGCTCCACCGGCTGAGGCTGTAGTTGAACCAGGAACTCCGGAAACGGTAGTTCCCGAGGAAAAGATTTTACCGATTGTGAAGGAAGAAGTTCTTCCTCTAGTAGGTGAGGAGGAAGCTCCTTCTGTTGTGGAAGAAGAAGTCCTTCCTTTAGTAGGAGAGGAGGAAGTTCCTTCTGTCGTGGAAGAAGAGGCGCTGTCTATTATAGG
>CAJWIT010000014.1 GCA_913041945.1 uncultured Fidelibacterota bacterium | reverse complement strand
CAGGAGATGGTGCAATCAACACATGGGCGTGGGATTTTGGAGATGGGGAAACATCTGGTCAACAGAACCCAACACACACATACACTGCACCGGGAACATACTCAGCAACCCTGACCGTGACCGATGAAAATGATTTAAATGACACTTATACCGAAGATGTAACTGTAGAATTCAGGTCACCAACCACAGATTTCACTTATACAGCAAATTATCTAATCGTTTCATTTACTGATGCATCAACAGCAGGAGATGGTGCAATCAACACATGGGCGTGGGATTTTGGAGATGGGAGCACAAGCGCAGAACAGAACTCAGTCCATACATATGCAGAAGCAGGAACATACACAGTCAGCTTGACAGTGACAGATGAAAATGATTTAAATGACACTTATACCGAAGATGATATAACTGTGGAAGAGTATACAGGGACAGGTCCGGCTGCTAGTTTTGGTTATTCAGTAAACTTTTTAGAGGTGACATTTACGGATATTTCAACAGAAGGAGATGGAGCAATCCTCACATGGGCGTGGGATTTTGGAGATGGGAACACAGGCACAGAACAGAACCCTGTCCATACATATGCAGAAGATGGAATATACTCGGTCACCCTGACGGTGACCGATGAAAATAGTTTGGTAGATACTTATACAAAGGCAATAGAAGTACTCATTTCAGTCCTTTCGCTCACACCTGAGAGTCTATCCATTGACATTGGATCAGTAGGCGAATTAACCCTCAACATAGAGGATTTAGAGGATGCAATATTCGGGATTAGCCTTCGTATTGCATATGATTCGACTGGTGTGTCATTTGCTGGTTCTACAGAATTTGGAGAGGGATATTTCTTTGGTTCAGAAGCAGTAACTTTTGTAAAAGATACGTCTTCTACAATTCACATAGCTACAACATTGACATCAGGTGAAGGTGTGTTCGGTTCCGGCATTCTTTATACGCTTGAGTTTGAAGGGAAGTCAGAAGGGAGTCACCTCGTGGAGATATTATCCAACTTCCTATTCTTCTATGATTCAAGTGGAAGTAAGGTAACTATACCTAACTTGACAAAATCAGCAACGATAAATGTGGAATAGACTCGGCAACCCTGTAAGTGATGGTTATTACGATCACCTTTCCTGGGACGGAAAAATGGGGAATGGAAAAAAAGCGCCTTCAGGAATCTATTTTATATTTGTGGAGGGAGATCAATTCCACACATGGCAGAAAGTTACTCTCCTTCGCTAAAATTATCCTGGCAATTTTCCTTCAGAATCCAAAGCAATTAGATCTTCATATCCACCAATGGGCGTATCATCAATGACGATTTGAGGGACTGTTCGTCCGCCGGTAATCCTTTCAAGATTCTCACGGCTCATCCCTTCTGTTTCAATATTAATTTCTTCAAACTCAATATTTTTCTCATTCAAAAACCGTTTTGCATTGGGACAATATGGGCACCAGTGTGTTGTGTATACTTTTACGTTCATCTTTTTCCTAAATCGTAAAGTTTATCGAATGACGACCATTTTTCCAGTTTGAATTTCATTGTCAGTTTGAATTCGGTAAAAGTACAACCCTGATCTCACTAATTTCCCACGATAATTCTTCCCATCCCAAACGACTCGATTAACTTCTTCGTTTACATAGGTTGAAATTAGGGAATGAACCTTTTTCCCTAATAAATTAAATACATCAATTTTCACAATGGATGGAATTGAAATCTCAAATATAATTGTTGTATTGTCTTTGAAAGGGTTTGGATAATTTACAGGCAATAATAATTCATCTGTAGCAACACTAATAAACTCAGTCCTTTCATTTATCATTCCATATTCATCAGTTACAACCAACTTGACAAAATAATTACCTGCTCCAAAATATGCATGAGACGGATTTCGTTCAGTACTAGTACTGTCATCCCCAAAATCCCAATTCCAATTGGTAATATCGCCATCTCCTGCAACTGATCTATCAGTAAACGTTACTTCAAGATTGTCAGCATTATAGATGAAACCTGCTGTTGGACCTGTGTATACTATCTCCCTAAAATTCGCTACCAGATTACGACTTTCGATAATCGTAAAGTTGTAGGAAGCTTCTGCAGATATTTCTATCCCATCCTCTGTCCAGTTTACAAAAGTATATCCATCATTTGCTGTTGCAGTTACAGTCACAATTGCATTTTCAAAATAATTTCCTGAACCGGATACAATACCACTCCCTTCTGGTTCTATTAACAATGATACAGAAAAAAAAGAAGAATAGAAAAAATTATAAATCTCGTCAATTCCACCACAATTTGGCATGGGAGCACCGTTCTGATTTGACCAGCAGTCAAAACTTATCGGATATTCAAGAATAAGACCGGAAGAAACATCCCAGAGTTTCAAAACAAAATTTTCTCCAGGATTCATACCTTCATCAACATCTGGAGTTGTACTGTCATCTCCATAGATTGGAATATTAATCCAAGCTAAATCATCATTAAGTACCAAAATTGCTGAACCGGCACAATTGCCATTCTCATCAAAAGCAGCAATCCAGTCACATTCTTCAGCATTTTGGCCGTTTATAGTAACTGTACCAATAAAAGTACCTGATGCGGGATTGGGAGTAAAATCAAAACCTTCAGGAGGAGTTTCAGGAGAATATTCTTTTGGTGTTACCTTTAATTTTAATGTATTTAGGGATGGATTATCCAAAACCAAACTATCCACAGTTGTCATATCTACACTGACCAAATTTCCACCAGATGCATCCTGAAGAGTAAATGTTCCCAGAACTGATAGACATCCATTATCCCAACTAAGAGTTATTAAGTTATCTTCGGGATATTGCAGCTGAATGTTCCATACATGTTCTATAAGATCTAAACTGTCTCCATTTACAATTTGAGTGTAATAACGATCATTTTCCCAAAACAAGGCTGCATCAAACGCAGGCGATGGGGGTTGTGGAGGTGCATACTGATCAATCCCATCGTCATATCCATCTGTTGCATCTGGAGAAAAACCGATTGTAAGGTCATAACTTCCTACTCCTCCCATGACATTGATTGTTACGGAAAAATCAGGACTCTGAGCAAATATTTGACTGACAAAGATCAGTATTACGACCACAATCAATCGTTTGGTATGACAATAACTAAAATTCACAGAGGGAATGTAAACAGGAATTTCTATGGAGATTATTCCCGGGATGCAGGAACTGTGATAATAATTTCTCCAATCCCACTGGATCGTACCCAATAACCATGCCCCGGTTCTAATATGTCTGAGGCAAAATAATTTGTAGAAAATCCATATATTGAATTGGGTAAAATCAATCCATCAGGATCAATAATATTGGAAACATTTATTTCCGATGAAATTCCGGAGATCATGTTCCATCCTTCTGTAAGTAAAATATAAAGTTGATCTGTTTCGACTCCGGTAATTTGGACCGAACCAGCTTCCTGGAATCGAAGCCAGTATCCATCCCCCTGAATAAGTTCAGTCTCAGGAATGTATGCACCGTTGTATGAGTATAATGTTCCTCCAACCGAAGAGGGGAAAATGGTCTGATATGATGGATCATCAACTGCCAGAGGCAACCCAACCATATTCCAATTTTCAAGAGAAACCACATTTATTGTTGCTGCTCTCCAAACTCTATCTGCGTATTCCGGATGATCAATATATGGATTCCGATTTCCCTGGATTTCATAAACAACTTCATTCCTGTCCAGTTCTTTCTCACTCACGGGATCACTTTCATGCCAATCCATCAAAAGATTTACTGCCAATGGTTTCAATTCAGCACCATCAACCATCTGATTTGCATCCCACCCGGAATCTTCACCAAAATACCGGGTGGACATATAAAAATACGTTCGTGCAAAATCACCTTTGTAATCATCAATTGGTTCAAAAACTGTTCCCTCACAATCCGGATATGAGCAACTTCCAACTTTACTGCCGTTCTCTGATACCCAGGTTGATGTACCAACCTCTCCAAAAGGATAATTAGCCCTGCGATTATTGACATAACCATCCGTTGGATATACATGATAAAGATCGGTTTTCATGGGATAATTATCATCAAACCAACTGGAAGGCCAGGAGTGCTCCCTGTTATAGCAGTCTCCCTCCTGGCTGTAATTTCCACATTGATCAGTGACAAATGTAAACTCATAAGGCGGTGTTCCATCGGGAATATCGGAATACATGTCCCACACCTTGCTGTTTGTCTTCACATCTGTAGATTGAAAATGAGTCCAAAGCGAACTATTACTCTGGCTGTCATGATCATTAATAATTTCATGGAGAGCAGTTTTTAATTCAATACCGAATAATCCTTCTGATGGATCATAATAACCGTCTGGAATATCAAATTCATCCGGATATACAAAAGAGGTTATGGTCACTAATGCTAATACAATCGACACATGCTTGATCATTACTAATTGATTATCCATAAGATTACCAAGTAATTTGAGAAATGAACTTATTCTATAAAAGAAAAGGCAGAAAAAATTTTCTTCTGCCCCTGTGATGGAAATGTTTTTCCTCTTCATGATTGTCAAACCAATAGTTAACGCATTGGTTTATTCCTTGATATAAATACTAAACACAGAAATAAAAGTTCTTATTAAATTATCTTTCAAAGACAATAGAAATAGTTCCATTTCCTAAAGATCTCACCCAGTACCCTTTACCAGGTCCAATTGAAGATACAGTGACATAACCTCCCCCAAAATATTCATAGATTGTATTGGGAATGAGAAGTCCATCCGGATCAATTACTGCATCCACATTAATTGGATATGAAATACCTGAAATCAGGTTCCATCCTTCAACAAGATTAACAGTCACTTCAGAAATTTGCTCGCCTGAAAAATCCTGAACATATTCATCCGTCATCCTGAGCCAATATCCAGTCCCTGGTGTAAGCATTTCTTCCTGTATATAACTGCCGTTTTCTCCAAAAGAAAATAATGTGTTTTCAACTGCATTATCAAAAAGGTTTAGATATCCGCTATTATCCACCTGAACCGGTAGACCAATCATATTCCATCCAGAAAAACAATCAATTCCCAGTGATATTATTTCTTCAGACTGATTGAAATAATTTGCTCCAATATCGATCCTGGTTCCATCAGGGTCTTCATATTCAGGGTCACCAGTATCGATGCAGGGAGATGCAGGATCATAAGAAAACTGATACTCATTGGGATTTATGAATTGAGGATTTTCAAAAATATTCCCGGTACCTGGCTCAGGCAGACACTCTGCCCAAATCGTCCCTCACCCAACGCAATTCAGCATATAATTGTAATCATTATTCCAGGCATTACAATAGGAAAGCTCCACGTTAGTATCCTCTCCAACTAGTGCTAATCCGTATGTATTGTCTATTAGATTACAGTTTATGATGGTAGCATGAATATCGTCATTGACTTGAATTCCCCAGTGAACATTAATCAGATTACAATTTGTGATGGAATTTGTTGAGTAGCCGGATAAATTAATTCCGTATGAACCACCATTTACTATAGTACAACGATCAATATCAAGGGAGCCAGTGATATTGTTGTTGCTATCGCCGGCAATCCATATGCCAGTGCCCTCCAACAAATCAATCACAGCGCCATTTCCTTGAATATAGATAGATTCCTCACCTGAGCCGATTCCTCCTGTATAAATAAAATTCGGATCTAACACTATGTACCTGTCATAACCGTAGGCAGGTCCTGCTTGCACATAAACATCATACAGGCTTATTGAATATGCATACGTCAGCACAAATAATGATAAATTTATGATATTTTTCAATTTCATCAATCGCCTTGTTGAAAACTTTAGTAGGATGAATCAGATCTTATTGTAGATAAATTATCTTTCCAATGAAATAAAATCCTACAGATTTAACAGGGTAAAGATACATTTCCGTTATAACAGGATGCTCACTTTAATTTTTTCGATTTTGAGTATTGTTTGAATTCGTAATAGTGATCTCACCAGCATTGAAAGATCGTATCCAATAGCCCTTACCAGGCTCGAGAGATTGAGCATAAACATAACCGGAAGCACCTTGGAATTCAAACAAAGTATTTGGAATAATGAGGTCATTAGGATCAATAATTTGATCTGCATTCACTGAAGAAGAAATACCCGAGATAAGATTCCATCCTTCTGTCAGTTCAATCGTTATTTCACTAAATGGCTCCCCCAGAATTATATGAGTGCCTGCTTCCTCAAAATGAAGCCAGTACCCGTTACCAGCTGAGAATGATGTTTCAGGGGTATATCCACTTGGACTATACGAAAAAAAGGAATTTTCAGTCGCTGTTGGAAACAGATTCAAATAACCCGGATCAGTAACTACAAGAGGCAATCCAACTAAATTCCAACTTTCCAGGTGCGGTAAATCCATTTCCACCTGGGTACTGATAACTTGAAAAATGTGAGGATCCGGGGCTCCTATGAACGGATGATCCGCACTTCGGCCAGAAGCATCAGCTGCGTGTATATAGTAAGCCACTTCACCGCCAAAGGGCAAAGCAGGTATATATCCCGAAAATTCATTACCAACGATTGATTCCATGACTGCTAATTGATAAACACCGCCATTAACACGATAATATACAATTGGAAAATTATTATTTACTGATGCACCGCTATAGGGAATGACAGTAGCTGTAATTTCAAAATCGCCATTACTGGACGGAATTTCTCCTGAAAGAGGAATATGTCGGATATAAAGCATACCCCGGTCTGCAACTCCTTTTGCACGGCAGTGCAATGCATCTGTGGATTCCCAACTGCCTGTGAATCCCAAAACTTCATACCCGGGCATAGCTTCTTCATAAGATGCTAAAGCATCGTCATCCCAGGATGATCCTGTAATAGGAACAAACACCTTATCATTCAAAATTAGAGAATTTGTATAAGGTTGATTTTGTGGGGTATACACACGATATACTTCATACGGTGTTCCATAGGATGACATTTGATTTGCAAAATAATCCGCTGTAGCTTCGATTTCGTCATATTGGTTATGACTTGTAGGCACGGAACGAACCAAAACCTTATCAACATCCAGAAGTTTCCCCCAGCAATCTATATGGTCGATATATGTGTTGTTCGGATCAGGGATAACATGAAAATTAGTTACACCTGTGAAATCTTCTAACAGTTGTGCGATTTCCGCATGACTTTGAGACGGGTTTTCTTCCCAGACAAGTTCGGAAGCTGCCGAAATACCCATACCATCAGTCATATAGTTACCACCAGCCGTGATCAAACTCATTCCATAGAGCTCTACATCTAGAAATTCTGCCATCTCAATTGGAATGTCATTATCATTCGGCCGGGGCCTATTATAGATAAAATTCACAATCCCTACTTCATTATTTCCATTCACAACATACCAGGGGCCATAATCTCTTGTCCAATATGATTCACTTGGAGCATGTAAAAAAATGCAATTATCTAAGTTTACACCGTTGGAACTATAATAATTTGTGACTGTGTTTTCCTGACTTTGGCCGCTTACAATGGTTGTTACCATTATGTCCTCCGACATCTCTGCGATAACAGAATAAGAAATTCCAAAAGGATAACGGACCAAAACACCTTCCATGGGTTCAAACTCTGCAATGTTACGGACTGGGCCAATTGGCGGATCAGTTGGATAAAAGTCACGTCCGATTTCATCTTTCCGCTGTTCTTCTTCGGGTGTCAACCAGTGAGGATAAGAATCCGGATGATTCTGAAACCATTCATCGGTCTTTATTTGCAAATCACTGCCCTGATTGCCAGCATGCAACAACCCGATCATAGTAAAAAGTCCTATTAACGAAAGAAACTTTCTCATGGTTTTACCCGGTTTAACCTAAAATCAGGAGGGCACAAGTTTTAACCTGTGCCCTCTATCTTCTCGCCTGAGAATTTTATTTCATCAGAACCATTTTCTTGAAGGCATGGAAATTCTTGGCGGTTATTGAATAGATATAGATTCCGCTTGCCATCGGTTCACCGAATTGATCTTTACCATTCCACATTACCTGGTGATACCCTGCTGGTTTTACCTTCGACACGATGTCAGTTACCTGCTGTCCCACAAGATTATACACTCTGATTGTTACAAATGATTCTTCCGGCAATTCGTAATTAATAGTCGTGACTGGATTGAAAGGATTGGGATAGTTCTGTGACAACACAAATGTTTTCGGCAGTTCAGCTGCCCTCTTCAGCATAAAGGAATCAGCAGTTCCGTCAAGTTCGATATGTCCCATGTCCTTCAGCTCATATTCCTGACCCGTGCTCTGGTCAACCAAAACCCATTGCATTTTCTCCCCGGCATCAACATTTATCTGGTAATCAATCTGAAAACTTTCACGGTTACTCATCACTTCAACAAGTCCACCCTCTTCAGCATATTTCATATTATTTTCAAATCTGACATCAGCTGCTCCTACCGGTGGTTTTGGAGGCAGACTGTAACTCAGCTGTCTCTCTTCCGGGATATCAATCCCGAAATAAAGAATTGTACCATTGATCGTGATTTGGTTTGCATCTTTCATGGTATTGTCGACAACAACCTTAGCATTACCACCAGGCCCGGTCACAATAATTTCACCGGTAGCATTGGCACGTATCCAGTAGCCATAACCTGGCTCAATTGACGGTGAGTTAAAATAGCCATTTTCTCCGAATCCATAGAGTGTATTTGGTATTACAATATCCAACGGATCAATCCAGCCTCCATTAGGCAACGAGCATCCTGAGATCATATTCCAACCCTCATTAAGAGAAATTGTAACCGATGAAAAAACTTCTCCATAGATCGCTGATGTGCCCGCTTCCCCAAACCGAAGCCAGTAACCATTCCCGATGGACAGTTCTGAATTGAGTCCATAACCATTTTCATCAAAGGAATAGAGCGTGTTCTCAATAGAACCAGGGAAAACTGCCTGGCAGTCTGCATTCTCAACAATGAGTGGCAAACCAACCATATTCCAGTCATTAAGATTGTCAACATTCACTGTAATGTTCAGTGCTCCAACTGTGAGGGTTACCGGTACAGTAATCAGTCCAACATTGGAATTAATTTCCATATCACACGTGTACATTGAACCCCCTTCCAGATCAGCTGTATCAAATATAATCTCAATTTCATCGGTATCCCCGCCTAATATACTTCCGTTACTTTGACTCAGGCTTATCCATGAAAGGGGATCAGGAGCATTTATTTCAAAGGTTGTAGTTCCCTCCGAACCATTCGCAAGGGTGTAATGTAAATATTCAGTTCCATCCGTGCCAGTCACAGTGAGATAGTTACCGTTCCAACCATCACCAAACGAATCTTCAGCATAGACGGTATACACACCATTGTCCAAGGAAGCATCTCCATTAAATGGAGCACCACCTGATGCAACAATATTTCCCAAAGGATCAACTATTCTCCATGAAACTTCATATTGATAGTCTCCCCCGTCACATACAATTGTGACATCAGTAGCCCGCAAATCGGGAGCATAATCAGGATGAATCATAGAAGTAACTTCGGCTGCTTCTATCTCCAATCCAGCAGAAATTCTTCTCTTTTTCTCTATATCTTGGTCAGTTTCAAGAGCTAATTGTTCTTCCATATTGATGCTTCCATCATCAGGGTTGCTCCTTCCTGAAGTGGTTTCAATAAGATTTATGCTGTAATCAACCGAACCTCCTCCAACATTTGAAATGGATAATATTTCCGTTAATGTTTGATCTGCAGGAACAGACACGTCAAATGAAATGGGATCAACATCCATTTGGGGTGGTGTTGGCAGATTGGATGGAGGGAAAATAATATAATCAACCCAAGAACAATCACTGCCATTTGAGACTGATCCATCTTTGTCATACTCCCAAGTAAAAGTCCGATTTCCAGCGTTTACATAGAAAGAAGCTTGTGACCAATTCACATCACCAGCCCACTCCCCTTGCAGCGATCCATCAATGTAAAACTTTAAATAATCATAGTTATTCTCTGATGAAACTTTGTAGTAAAAAGATATCTCATCACTGGCAAAGACATCCAAAGTGACTGAAATCACGGAAGTCTGGTTATGTGAGATAGCACCAGATTTTGCAGCATAATTGCCTTCGTAAGCATCTTCAGCAATCGTCCACTCCGCATTTCCATTAAACTCCCAAGGATATTGGACAAAATCACCAGATTCAAAATCCTCCAGACAAAGTCCAATTGTGAGAGAAACCTGATCAGAAACGGAATAGTTATTATCAGCGCTGATCTCTATTATAAAATCTGCTACTGAACCAATGTTTGCCCAATCAGCAACTGTTACATTAAAAGTAATCGTACCACTTGAATTAGCCGGCATAACCGATAGCTCATCAGTTCCATCATTAACGATGATCAACCCATCATCATTAGGATAATTAAGAATAGCCGCCACATTGCTTATAGCAGCACCACCGTCGTTAACCAGTGTAACAATTAGATCTGCGGTATCACCCGGGTCAAGTTGACCGTTTTCATCATCCACAGCCACCATACCAACTGAAACCAGCGGAGCGTACGCAATCAGGGAAATGGTAGATTCCCAGGTTTCACTGCCAGCATTTATAACACAGGATAAATCAAAATTATGCTCATCAGGAACATCAATGGATACATCAAAGGACAGTCCGCTCACAGCCGCTGTTTCATTCGGCCCAATATAACTGATGGTTCCAATGCCGTTTGTAATGGATATATAGGAATCACTAGAAGTAATGGTGACCGTAACATCCGAAGCATCATCATTGCCCACATTTTCAAGAGCAAGAGTCAGCTCCACCGATTCACCAAATTCAATTATTTCATCTAAACCAGAATTTACAGAAACATTATCGATGACCAGATAGGGACCATCCGGTGATAAAACCATAACAGTTGATTCATATGGGATATAGTTAAAACCAGTGATCACCAGATCAAGTTCCCCTGGTACATCTCCCGCATCGCCAAGCTCCAAAGTGGCTGTACCTGATTCATCGGTGTAACCGTAAGCAAGCAGTTCTCCATTGAGGGAAAGGGCAACCAAATCACCTTCTGTTCCAGTATAGGCTGAAAACGTATTAGCACCCAAAATAATTACATCCTCGAATTCGGCATTGATTATTGTGGGAGGTGCAGTCCTAATCGGTACTGATGGATCTCCAAACATTGTCCAATATTTTGTTTCATTAATACCCTGTGATCCCTGAGCATCATTCATATACAAACATCCATTGGTTGCAATACCGCCAATGGTTCTGGTTAAATTTTCATTATAGCTCTCAGTTAATATGAGATTCATTCCATACTGGCCATGCATAGGAGGCTCCCACGATTGACTGATGGTAGAACCATAATGACCGATAGACCCGGTTGGTTCTCCATTATGTGTCGCCCTTTGCCAGGCTTCGCAAAAACATTCATTAGTGCTTTGAAATTCACCAACATTACATCCTACCGTTATGACAAAGGGCAATAAATTGTCATTTTCAAGTGAATTTATTTGGGAAGTATTAAGGGAAGCACCATTTCCCCAACTGTTTATTGATCCATGTCCCGTATAATTGATTAAGCTTACCCCGTTGTTAATGGCTGTAATACCCTGCTGATCAGTTCCACTGGGATCATAAATGCCTTCGTAACTGTCATAGGTAAATGGTGAGAGTACTGTTTCCCACAAGAAATCGTTGAACTCATCATCATCATATCCGCCAAAGCCAGTTCCCTGGTTGGAAGCGATTCCCAAGGCATCATCATACCATTCTGTAAATCCTAATTGAGGATATCGTTCATATTCAATGCTTCGTTCTACCTGGGTAGATATTTGGACAGAGTTGCTTCCAGAAAATCTTCCAACAATGACTTCCGCATAAGAATCATTCCCTAAAATAAAGCCATAGGTAGGATCAGAGGCGCTACCACCCACTGAAGGGGACGGAATCTGTGCAATATCCCCTACAAGGAGTAAAAATGTTAATCCATTATCATTATAATAATCTGAAACAAAATTCTGGATTGCACTGGAATTTGATCCTATATTGCTCACATCGAGCATTTCTGTTGGAATCCCTTTCTTGTTTTTCCAATCTACCAGCGGCTGCATCTCATCCATAAAAGTTCCGTAACTGATGACAAGCATATTCCCATGATCAACCAAATAAGTAAACCGGGAGTCCTCATCAAAATTGAGGAAATGATTCTGGTAAATATTCAGGAATTCACGGGAATATTTGACTTCTTCATTCGACCTTTCAAAAATGTTGATATTATCCTTTTCAGCAGCTGAGACTTCAACAAGAATGCGTTGGTAAACTCTCAATATTTTCTGTACAGGATTATACTGAATGGGATTGAAAACAACCGTTTGGCCCCGAAGATCTCTAAGAATATAAGGATTTTCTAAACCAACAATTTCCCCAGGAAAAAACTCATTATTTTGATAAACATCCCCGAATGTGTAGGAAACATCTTTAGGATCAATTAAACGGGAGAGGTTCCCCTTTGAAGGAGCAACCAGAACATCTCTATACTCCACAAATTCTGATGAAATTACTTTCACCTCCATTTTCGCCTGATCGGGAATAATAATTGAACGGGAATATTTATGGACATCCGGAGAACCCTCCAACAACAGGGAGGCACCATCATCCAATTTGATCAAATACATGTCCCCCGCAGGAGTTTTGACAGGAGTGAGATGAAAGCCATCAATTGAGAACTCAATTTTACTGGTTTCAAGATCTGAATAGATCAGTTTTAACTGGGTCTTGGTTGGAGTATCAGAGGTAATATCCTGCCAGGTTGAACCGATGAGAAAGGTTACGCAAAATAATGCAGTAATGATTTTTTTCATAATTTTTTAATCCCTTTGAAAATAATTTTCTTACTATCAAAAATACAACGTATTAATAACATGATTCACTCACTTCATTTCATGAGAACCATTTTTCTGATATTTGTAAAATCAGGGGTTTCCAATTTGTAAAGGTATATACCACTGGATACTTTATGGCCATTCAGATCAGTGCCATCCCATTGCACTGTGTACTTCCCTGCTTTCTGGCTTTTGGAAGCTAAACTGGTTACCTGTTGACCATTCATATTATACACCTCGAGAGAAATATACGATTCCTGAGACAATTCGTAGGTGATGGTTGTCACAGGATTAAACGGATTGGGAAAATTTTGAGATAATAAGTACTGATCCGGCGATATAGAAGATTTTTTTAGTGAAAAAGTTCCTGATTGATCCGGTATCATAAAATCACCATTTCCTGTGAGTTTATATTCATTTCCATCATCACCGATCAAAATCCAACGTTCATTGTCATTCACTTGATAGTGAACACTTAAATCGCTTTGGGGATTGAAGTATTCAATTCGTCCTTCATTTTCAACAACTCTCCACCCACCAGTAAATCGAACGTCAAACACTCCTGCCGGCGGCTTGGGAGGCAAACTATAACTCAATATTTCACTCTCAGGGATATCTACCCCGAAATAGAGGGGAAATCCATTAAATGCGATAACATTAGCTTCACTGACACGATTCTCAATTATTTGCCGTGATTTCTCTCTTGCTAAACTTGAAATGGTAATTTCACCTGCACCATAGGATCGAACCCAATAGCCATGTCCTGGTTCCAATGTTTCAACAGCGAAATACCCATTTCCACCAAAACCAAACGATGTAAGGGGAATGATCAAATTATCCGGGTCAAGAATATTATCCAAGGCAAAATCTGCAGAGATACCAGAAATTAAATTCCAGTTTTCCTGTAATGAGATTGTTAAATTCTCAACGTAGGAGCCACTGATGGTGGTCATATTTTCATTTGAAAATCTCAACCAGTATCCTGTTCCCATGGTTAATTCTGTTTCTGGAATATATCCATTCACTCCAAAGGAAAATAACGTATTTTCAATAGCATCGGGAAAAAGTGATTCAAAACCTGCATCACTCACTTCCATTGGTAAACCTACAATATTCCAATCAGACAAATATTCTACAGTAATATCGCTGGATGGTTCTTCTGTTGGAGGAAAGGTAATATCGTCCAGCCAGGTACAATCCTCTTCCATATCAGTTGACCCAGGACCCTCATCCTTTTCAAAAGACCACTTAAATGTATGGGGCCCAACAGTCACTGGAAAACTGGCAAAAACCCAGGGTGTCCCACCATCTGTTGTAGGCTGATATTGCCCCATTTGCTGATCATCAATGTAAAATACTAATCCATCATAAAAATTGGTACCGGTTGGGCTGTATTCAGATGCCACTCTATAATTGAAATCAATATTTCCATCGTATATAACATCTAAAGTAATAATCAACTGAGAAGTTTCACTATGATCAATATCACCAGATTGGGCGGAGTAGGTACCGTTATAAGGATTACTGCTGTCAATAATCCAATCAGCATTCCCACCGAATGCCCAATCATTCTGACTGAAATCTCCGGATTCAAAGTCTTCATCCGGTGGACCTACAGTGGTGAAATCCCATACGGGTCCCACTGTTTCTCCATAATCATTCATGGCAATTATATTCCAAAAATAATGGGTGGAAAAGTCTAAACCACTCAACATATAGGAACTTGAACTTGATAAATCACCATTCACAATATTGGTTGGGGGATTATCCGTACCTATAAATACCAAATATGATGTAGCCCCACCTCCATTTGACCAGGAAAGATTCGATCCTACATTGACAAATCCCTGACCATCAGCTGGGTTAGGATTGTAGGGAGGATAAGGCGGTATTGGTTCTGTAAATATTGCATTTACAGCTTCCAGGGCATCAACTCTTCCAGAGCCATAAGTATTATCTTTTCCATTACTCCCTAAATCCAGAGCAGTCTCCTCCAGAGTCTGATTTATTTGTTCGGGAGTCAACGAATTATCCTTGGAAAGCATCAAAGCAATAACACCAGCTACACAGGGAGTAGCCATGGAGGTTCCCGACCATCCACTTTCATATCCTGTGTTGCTGTAATGGGCAAGTGATTTTATATTTTCCCCTGGAGCAGAAATATCTGGACGAATCAATCCCATGCCGGGACTATAAGCATAATCGTTAAATGGACTGATGCTTTCCCATGTGACAGGACCGCGACTGGAAAAAGAAGCAATATTATCGCTGCTATTGGTTGCGCCAACACACACTACGGCAGAAATCCCCCCTGTCAGAGTTTGATCAGGATGGAGCCATGGCGGTGGGATATCTCCTGGAGTACGGACGTTATCTGGAATTGGATATGAACCTTGGTCTCCACCTTCATTCCCTGCTGCAATTGAAGCTATGACACCAGCAAACAAGGCATTATTCATTGCATCCCTCCAACTGGACCGATCCGGCCCCCAAGCATGCAGCCATCCTAAAGAGAAACTCATAACATCAACATTCATATCGACACAGAATTGAATAGCTTCCCAACAATCGGACTCTGCTCCACTCCCTCCTGAATCCAGTACCTTTAAAGCCATAATTTTCGCATCAGGAGCCATTCCGGTTTGAGACCCTGCTGTTCCATCTCCGGCAACCGTTCCCGCACAATGTGTTCCATGACCATGATCATCCATGGGATTGTTATCATTATTAGCGAAATCATACCCATGATTTGGATAAAAAAGTCCACCCCACATGTGATCCTGTAAATCCACATGATCGTAGTTCACACCCGTGTCAATCACTGCAACCAACGCCCCATCACCGGTATATCCCAACGCCCAGACATCGTCTGCGTTTACAATTGTTACATTCCAGGTTATTTCACGGTCTCTATCGGAATTTGAAATGGCTGCCATATCCTGCGGAGTATCTATTAACATTTTCCTTTTTTCATCATGGTCAATACGATGAACATCGGATCTACTTGAAAGTGTTTTAATTGCCTCAGGAGTGGCGTAACAATTAATTACATTAGTAATCCATAAGGAAGTTACATCTTTGACCTGCCCTGTATTTTCTAGGGTGGAAAGCTGATTTAATATATCACCCTGAGTATTTTGAGCAAAATATTTAAGTTCGTTTATAACAAATTGACGCCGATTTGCTTTTGACAAACCCTGCACATTCGAATACAAAATATCTGAATCAATTTGTTCTTTCATCACAATATTAATCCTGATAAAAGACTCCGAATTTGTCCGGGATAATTCCTCAGATAATTGAGGGGTAATCGGTGTCTGTACATTTTGAATGTCGTTCGCCAGCAAAAAACGAATGGCAATCAAAAGCAAACAACTCACTCTGTTCATAGTATTATTCTTTTCCTCTTTCTCTCTTCGTTTGTTATTGTTTAAAGAATAAACTTTCCCAATTTAAACAAAATTTTCTTAATAATAACATTTATTGCATCGAGATCAAATTATCTGTATCAATACTAAATAAATACCTGACGAAACATTCTCACCCATTTAGTTGGTTCCATCCCAGATAACGTTATGTTCTCCTGCTTTGGTATCTTCAGAAAGTAATGTTTTTACCTTCTGCCCTGCAATGCTGAAAACTGAAATGGTCACTAATGTCTCTTTCAGAAGAACAAGATCTCAACCATCAGATATCATCATCTTAAATTGTATATGAAACGTCTAACCTATCCCTGTTACTCATAACCTGAATTTCTCCATAATCTCCACAGTATTTCCTGTCGACTGAAAACCGGGTCTCAGTTACTCGTTAAAATTATATTTCCTGGGTTGTTTGCACGTACCCAATATCCTCCCCCGGGTTCCAATGTATCTACCTGAGAATAACCATCATTCCCAAATCCATAGATAGTGCCACCCACTATTATAGTGGATGGGTCAGAAATATCTCCAATAGCAATCGATTCTGAAATACCAGAGATCAGATTCCATCCTTCATTCAGGCTAATTGTAAGTTCACTGATTGGAAAACCGGTAATGATACTAATTCCAGGATCGGGAAACCGTAACCAGTATCCTTCACCATGAAAAAGATATGATTGAGCCATATAGCCATTATCAAAAAAATAAAGCGTCCCTTCGATTGACTCAGGAAATAAGGTGCTATATGATGCATCTTCCACTTCAAGAGGCAGGCCCACGAGATTCCAGTCTGAAAGATAGTCAATAGAGATACTTTCTTGCGGTGGTGTTGCAGAACAGACAGCATAGCACTCCTCCATGGTAGTAAAGAATGCATCGGAATAATCCACACCATTCACAACCCAGTCGCATCCGGAAAGATATTGACATTCTTCCTCACTCCAGCCAATTCCCAAAGCCATATCACAATTACCGAAATCAATCCCCGTAAGGTCAATACACTCAAGATTTGAAGAACAATCCAGTAATTCACCATTGATATAAAAATCAGCCCAGCACCCATCGCAGTAATTTGCTACACATTCCGCTTCCGGGTAGGCAGGGCACTCCCCTACTTCACAGGGATCAGCGAAACATTCTACCGGGAATTCACACTCATCAGATATGGAAATAGACGATACATTTATTGCAGTGCATTCCACACACTCAAATTCCTCACCTTCAATTTCCACAAACCTGTGAATATAGAGGTCCAGAATTTCCAGGTTATCCAATTGAGTAACCCAAGTTATAAAATCTCCAGATTCGTTTTCCAAGTAATAATGTGAGCAGAGATCCATACACCACGATGCCTCCGCTTCACGAAGATAACCTGTGAGGGAATACAGCGGTGAGAAATATACTAATAATAAAAGTATAAAAGAGAATCTACCAATTGAGCCTTTTTTGATCTGAAAGATATTTCGCAAAATTTTATGTCTATCCTATTTCAATAAAATGATCTTTTGTGATTGGGAAAAAGATTCTGACTCTAGATGAGCAAAATACACCCCGCTGGAAAACCTGGAAGCATTCCATTGAACAGAATGGGTTCCCGGTTTCAGGTGTTCATCTATAAGGGTTTCCACCAACCGCCCGGTTATATCAAAAACCTGCAGTAGGGATGACGCATGGGTTATTCCTACGGTAAATCGTAACGTGGTGGTCGGATTAAAGGGATTCGGATAAACGGGGTGTAAAGCAAATGTTTCTGGAACGGTTTGTGCAGACTTTCTCAATATCCACTGTTCAACTTCTGGAGACAAAGTGATTTGGTTTTGGCCGGTTAAGTAGATTGCCGCACTCCACTCCGTTCCGTTCGCAATGACAGGGACTAACTCCCAATATTTGCCATCTTTTATATTGCAGTTAAACGTAAGTGGACTGCCATTATTCATCACTTCAATTACACAGTCATCAGTTGTGCAGAGTTTTGCGTTACCGGAAAAACGGATGTCTCTTGCACCAGTTGGTGGTTTTGGTGGCAAACTGTATTTCAATTTATCTTCTTCAGGAATACCTTCACCAAAATACAAGGTGGTGTTATTGAATACTAATGCGTTCAAGTGTTCAGACGGTTCTAATAATCTAATTCTACTTGCCGTAGCTGAAGCAGATAAGGTTATCTCACCCTCCCCGGAACTTCTCAGCCAATAGCCATAGCCGGGATCCATGGTCTCTGTTTCAGTGTATCCATCTTCAAAGCCATAGACTGTTCCAGGGATGATCAGTCCATCAAGATCAATTATATTTTGAACATTTACGGGTGTGGTAATTCCTGAAATCAGGTTCCACCCTTCCATAAGAGAAATCGATAACTCATTGATTGCTTGTCCAGATATTGAGACGTTTCCTTCATCAGTGATTCGTATCCAGTAACCAATTCCGGGAGCAAGGTTTTCTTCCTGAATATACTGACCATTAAATGAAAAGAGAGTATTGGTCACTGAATTTGGAAATAAATTCTCATAATTTGAATCTTCTACGTTCAAGGGAAGTCCAACCATGTTCCAGTCTGAATAAACAATAAACTCCACGTTATCTACAGGTGGCTCTGAATCTCCAGTTGGTGGAAATTCCACAACATCGATCCAAGCGCAATCTTCCTCCATGTACGTAGAACCATCCCCTCCGTCTTTTACATAACTCCAGGTAAAAACATGCTCACCCGGAGATACTGAAAATGAAGCATAAGTCCATGGTGTGCCGCCATCCTCTGTAGGCTGGTATTGCCCCATTTCTGTTCCGTCAAAAGAAAAAACCAAACCATCATAAAAATAATTGCCGGAAGTACTGTACTCAGATGCAACCCGGTAGTGGAATCCAATCTGACCATATCCGGTTACATTTAAATTCAAATTCAAGATTGACGATTGATCATGACTGATTTCACCCGACCGGACAGAATACATACCATCATAAACAGATTCCGTATCGAAATACCATTGTGCATTGCCATTAGAATTCCATTCATCGGAAAATTCGTTCGATTCAAACGACTCTGTATAGAACGTATACATCTCCATTTCAATAAAATAATCATCGACTGTAATGGTAACTGGTATATCAGCTGTAGAATAATTTCCCGCTTCAGCATGAACTATATACGTGCCTTCATAAACAGCTGGAAAAGAAAAATAACCACTATTATCAGAATAAACCAGGTTATCTGGATCACTGCTCAAAGTTAACTGCGCCTGTGCAATGGGAGCTCCGGTGTATCCGTCAGTAACCTGGCCAGTAACAGGAACCATGAGAATCGGTTCAAGCTCTACATCTAAAACCGTTTGTTGTAACGGTGATATGCTCACATTATTTATTGTTTGTGTTTCATAGCCTAATGCCGAAAAAGTCACACCATATGATCCCATTTGAAGAAGACGGTAATATCTTCCGAAGAAAAGATCACTTTCATAAGGTTTTCTGAATTCGCCTGTATTGTCAATACCATCGATATAAATTTCGGCAACTACAGGATCACCGCTTTCAGCATCCGTAATATGCCCCGTCAATGCCTTTCTATTAACACGGGTTAACAGTATGAGGGCAGCTTCAAGATTGTCTTCACAAATTCCCTCAATCTGGCTGGCAGGCGGAATAAATTCCGTTCCCAATTCAATTGTAAATGAAAAGACGCCATATTCGCCGTATGCATAATCATCAGTGGTACCGCTGGCAGGATAAAGTTCGTAGGATGGCATTGGATCATAATATCCTCCACTCTGTCCTGGTATTGTAAATGCCATTTCATTAGCTAATTCTTCAAGTGCATCATGATCGGGTGCCTGGATATTGTTAGCGTATCCAAAGGGGAACAGCACTAACTCACTATAACTGTGGTAGGTGATTCCAGTAACAAAATGATGACTTCCTAACATATCTCTCATGGCCTGAATTTCAGGTTCTGAAAATGCTGAAGGCCCACGGTAAGTTTCGCTGTACGTATCACCTGATGAACCCTCCCCTCCCCAATTCCAGGCATAATTCCTGTTCGGATCCACTCCATCCCCGCCGCCAAAATTTATTGATCCATTTTCATTGTTGTCCCTGATGTTTTTTCTCCACCACAGATCAACTTCATCAGTGACAATCTTATGACCATTTGGATTCACCAACGGCATAAACCAGATTTGTTTATTATTAACCTCATCAGTAATTGTTGGATCACTTCCATAATTAGAGATTATGTGATTCAAAACATACATATTCACCTCAAGGCTAATTGGCTCCCGAGCATGATGTTCCGCCATATAAAACACTGAGGGTTCATCCTCCTCCTCTTCCACATTATCTGAAACTTTCATTGCCCAGATTTCATGGTTATAATCATTATAGTATGAATTACCAGCCATGGAATACTCTTTGCCACGGGTATTCCCGATATCATAGAGTTTACATATATCTGGATATTGTGATTCTATTTCCTGGAGGTCCTCCAGAAGTTCATCATAATTCCGGTATCCATATAAATCTCGTACCTCCCCGAGATTTTCCTTTAACTGTTCTTCAGTTTGTGTAACAGTAATACGGAAGCCTCGTGTTAATAATTCCTCATATTGAGATTTTGAAACCACTAAATCCAGAAATTCCCCAGGTTTGAAGGCAGCAATATCGTAATCAGTTTCGTTAAATTCAGTTAATACGGTTTTATCCGGACCAACAAATCTGACTACCATTCTTTCTTCGGCAACAAGACCTGACAAAATCATTCCTAATCCAGCTATCAATATTCTGTTCAGGATCAATTTCATCTTATTTTTTCATATCAAAATTAAAAGAGGAGTACATCGGCTCCTCTAGGTTTACATTATTATTCGAAGATATTTTTCTTCTTTCGTTCTAAAATATTTTCCATTTGGCATTATGAGCCTATTTCATCAACAGCATTTTTTTTACCGAATGGAATGTACCTGCTTCCAGCATATAGATATACACACCGCTGGCAACAGGTTCTCTGTCCTGATTTGTTCCATTCCATCTGATGGTGTGATATCCGGCTCTATATGTTCCTGAAACAAGATTTCGGACTTCCTCACCTTTGAGGTTATACACTTTCAAAGATATTTTATCATCTCTTGGTAATTCAAATTGTATCTCCGTAACCGGATTAAACGGGTTTGGATAATTTTGAGAAAGGCTGAATGATTCAGGTATTTCAGGAACTTTCCTCAATTCAAAGTTTGAGATTTCCCCAGATGCTTCCAACACTCCCTGTTCGGAAAGTGTAAATTCTTCGTGTGTCACAGAATTTATCAAAACCCAGTTCATGTGTTTATCATCATTAATTTTTACATTATAAGAAATTGTAAGCTGATCTGAATTATTCATGATTTCGATCGTCCCGGACTCTTTCATACACTTCATATTGTCTGAAAAACGTACATCAAAACCACCTGCAGGTGGTTTAGGAGGCAGTCCATAACTGAGCGCTTCTCTATCAGGGATTTCTATACCGAAATACAGTGTATTACCATTGAATGAAATAGTATTTGCATATTTTAATCCATCCAGAGAAACAGGTTTAGACTTTGCTAGCCCAATATCCGATGAAATAATAATCTGGCCTTCTCCGTAAGAACGAACCCAATAACCCAATCCTGGCTCGATTGAATTAGCATTTTCATACCCATTTTCTCCAAAACTGTACAAGGTATTGGGGATCACCAGCCCATCTGGATCAATCCAGCCACCGTTCGACTCAGAGCAGCCAGAAATCATATTCCAATCTTCCAATAAGTTCACAGTAATTTCAGATACCATTTCACCCGACATTGTATTCGAACCTTCTTCATCAAAACGTAACCAATAACCCGCACCCATAACTAACTCTTGTTCCTGTTCATACCCATTTTCTCCAAACGAATACATTGTACTCTCCACAGCATCAGGAAAAACGGACATGACATTGGCATCTTCCACAGCCAGCGGCAGCCCGACCATATTCCAATCTTCAAAATGATCAACAGTCATTTCCACAATCATGCCAGCGCCTACGGTTAATATAACCGGAACAGAAATATTATATTCATCTGGATCATTACTAGATATAATGATTGAAGCAGTATATTCGCCTTCCTCAAGTTCTTCAGCATTAAAGATTACCATTAAATTTGCAGAGCCATCAGGATCAATACTACCGCTCATTGGTGAAACTGTTAACCATGGATCTTCTGCATAGAACAAGATGGCCATTTCATCGTGGAGATATGATGAATTGAATACAACCTGTAATCCATCCGTGCCCGTCGCATTTTCAATCCCCACAGTACAGCCATCTCCGGTATCTACTGTTTTATACTGGTAAATTATCGTACCATTTGCATTAATAATCACCTGGAAGGTTTCTGGACCTCCACCATTTCCATAATGGGGAACACTATCCCATTCTACGATAAATCTATCAAATCCTCCATGATAGTAGATTGTACCGCCATTATTCGGATTTAAATCATCCCAGAAAAGAGCCAATAGCGTATTAGGTTCACCTGCATTTGGTATTTCCTGATTGGAATACGTCGTTGACGACGATGTGAACGTAATGAAGCCATTACTGCAAATATTGACCATATCATACATATTACCATAAAAACTAAAGTCAAATCCTAAATCAATCGAACCCCATGAATAGTCATCCATAGAATCTCCAGTAAGTGCGGTTCCAACGGAGTTAATCTCAATCCAGTCGTAATCCGGTCCGCTCTCTTCATCGCTGTCAATCCAGTAATATCCAAATTCATCGGGACCGCCAAAATCTTTCTCAGACCGTACTCCGGGTCGGGTATCTACCTCTCCCTTGCCCAATTTATAGCTTATGAAATCAGCGGACTGTCTACTGTCTGTTGCAACAATCACACTATAGTTCAAAACACCTTCACCGGAATTGGCAATAGTGAGATTTTCCTCTGTCGTTTCACCAGATTCCACATTTGCTTCAAGACTCATGGGAGTAACGGAAATGTCAGGATACTGGGGGGGAGATACGGAAGGAAAAATGATATAATCAATCCAGGCACAATCACTCCCATTGGAAACAGTCCAATCTTTTTCGTATTTCCATCTGAAAGTATGTTCACCTTGAGATACCGGATAGGCTGCTTGCAGCCAGTTCACTTCTCCTGACCAGGCATCCATTTCTGATCCATCAATGTAAAACCTGAGATAGTCATAACTGGCTTCTGAGGATATTTTATAATAAAAAGAAATTTCTCCGTCGGTTGTCACGTTCACCGAGACATACATCTCTGAAGTCTGATTGTTGGCAATAGCACCAGATTGAGCGCTATACGTTCCTTCATATGCCTCAGTGGAAATAGTCCATGGACCATTGCCGCCAAATTCCCATGGATAACCAGCAAAACTTCCCATTTCAAAATCTTCAAGAACTAAGCCGACTGATAGAGTAAAACTATCGGTGGTATCGTAATCATTATCAGCAGAAATACTTAAATCGAACAAAACGTTGTGACCAATTTCTGTATCTTCTGATACGGACACACTAAAAATAACTTGAGCATTTGAATAAGCCTCCAAGGATTCAAGAGTACCAGAATCAACATTAATAGTCAAAAAAGGATCAGAGGTTGAAAGAAAAACACTAAGATTACGGGCTACAGCGCCACCATCATTATCAAGAGTGACACCAATGTCTGCCGATTCACCCGGGTCTAGCCGCCCATTACCATTATCATCATTTGTAACCTGTATGGTACCGGCAGAAATAACAGGTGCATACGCTGTCATATGCATGCTGCTTTCCCATGTATCTTCATCAGCGGTAATGGATGCAGCTAACTCAAAAAGATGATCATCCGGTACTGAATTGGATACAGTGAAAGAATAAGCATAGGTCTGGGTGAAAGTACCCTCTGGCAGGATTGTTCCAAATTCTTCAGAATCATCCATCAACGTGATATACTCATCATCTTCTGAGAGCGTCATTTCCACATCCGTAGCAGGATCACTCCCTACATTTTCCAGCGTCACCGTAATGAGAACGGTTTCACCAAATTCTACCACCTCATCACCCCCAGCATCAACTGTAAATTCATCTATTGTCACATAAGGGCCATCCAAAGGAGTGACCAAAACCTGGTTCATCACCGGCTGAAATTGAGGCTTCGTGATGACAACATCTGCCATACCAGGCTCATAAATAGGTGTGATTGGCACTTCAACTATACCTTGTTCACCAATCATCGCTGTACCATGCAACGTTCCATTGAAAGAAATGGCAACGTAGGAGCCAGGTTCTGCTGACACTTCGAAAAAATCGATGCCAATCGGTAAAACATCCATATAATTCACACTGTTGACTTCACCCTGAGTTTGGTAAATCACAAGGGAGGGATCTCCAAGCATGTTGTACGCCTGCCAGTAATAAAGCGGACTTGAATGAGACGGATATCCCTGAATGTCAACTTCTGTAACAGCCAAATTACCTACAAATACCAACGCATCTGTGGAGACATATTCACTCGCAAAAGGTCCATCAAAAAGCCCCCAGGATGTCTCTTCATAAGTTGGCACGTAACCACCGTTATTCCCTGAAATTGGAAAAGCTCCAACAGCCCAGTAAAAATCTTCAAACCAATAAGAAGATGGTGAAGAACCAATATAGGCAACTGCTCCGCCATTTTCTTTGCGTACCCAGGTTTCGCCGATACATTCAGAATAACCAAAATCTCCGGTGAGGCAGGCATTGCCAATGGCTAAAGGATACATATCAGGATTATTGAAATTATTTACAGCTGGTATGGATAAATTGGGAGAACTCCATTCAGTCTCCGTACCATGGGCAGTGTACAAAATAACACCAATTCCTTCATCTACAGTATCGTAGCAACCGGAGTAGCTATTTAAGTAAGAATTAATTTGACTAAAACCATATAAAGAATTATAATAATTTTCTGTTCCATATAAAATTGTCGGTTGACCCACCGCAGAATTCCAATAGCCATCTGCACCAGCAATGAGAGTCACATCATCCAGGTAGGATGGATTTTCAAATTCATATTTCTCATAGTACAGGGTTTTATTGATTTGAGCCTGGAGCTGTGAAGTATTCGTTGCAGAAAACCTGCCATAATACATTTCCGGGAAATAATCGCCGTCAACACTGCAGTAATAGAGATCAGTCTTCTTATTAGTCGAAGAACCAGTGGCAGAAGCAGGAACCTGCTGGACATCCCCGACGAAAAGTACAAAGGAAGGTGCAGGGTCATCAGGAGTACCATCGTTATAATGACCAAAAATCCAGTTTTGAATATTCGCAACGGATGATCCAATATCGTTGGTGTAACCAATTATAACCTCAAATCCTTTCATGGTTTTCCATTCAATAAATGGTTGCAGCACAGTTTCAAAAATGGGATCGGAAACAATAAGATATTTTACTGGAAATTTTGTTAAATCTGGATGGTCAGGGTACTCCTGATCTCTACCATTGAGCACACTTTGATATATGACGTCAAAATATGGTGAATAGGTGGAAGCTTTTATGTGCTTGGTCAAGTCTTGATTGCTGCCGGTTAAATCAACCTGGACAACCAGGTCATTGTAGATACGAATCCGGTTTGTGGTTGGATTATAACGCACTGGAGCCAGCACAACCCGGGCAATGCGCATTCCCCGCAGGGTGCCAAGAACTTCTATGGAAGCCAGTTCATGATCTGAAAATATGTCTCTATTGTAAGCAGTCTCCTCATATTCAAATTTAACTTTATCCATATCAGCACTTTTGGAGATAGATGGCTGAACTGGCATTAGTTTTTGAGTAATACCTAAATCATCAAGAGCATACTCTTCAACATTAAATCCGGTCACACGGATGGACACTTCCGCACCAAAAGGTATTTCAATCAGTTCTTTCCTTGCAGGGAGCTTTGGTGTACCGATTGAACCAATATAATGACCTTGAGGAATGCTAATCTCAGAAAAAACACCTTTCTCAGTCTCTACATCAAATCCATTGATATGAGAGACCTCATATTTCAGTGCTATTTTTTCTTCGGTATTTTCCAAGAGGGCAAGTTCGGTATTATCTGGACGTAATGTAATACTATGACTTTCCCCTAATAAGAAAGCAACCGGAAAAATGAAGAACATTCTCATTGAACTCTTTAACATCAAATAATCTCCTCGGTACTAGTCAGATACCATTTGCTGAAGAATTTATTGGATAATACTATTATATCCAGAGCCATAATTGCATGACAGCTATCATGTCATATATTTAGAGAAAAATTGAATAAAAATTTGCATGAATATCCCAAATATTTTTGCAACGTTTTTACGCCATGACTAATCAAGCCGATCTAAGAACTTTTTAACCTAGGTATAAAACCAACGAAATACAATAGCGATTTACTCATAATACTCTCATATTAATCGTACGCCCGGGAGGATTCGAACCCCCAATCCCCTGGTCCGTAGCCAGGTGCTCTATCCAATTAAGCCACGGGCGCATATTTTCGTAGCCCGTAGGGGAATCGAACCCCTATTACAAGATTGAGAATCTTGCGTCCTAACCGTTAGACGAACGGGCCAATAATGCTGGGGTGCAGGGATTTGAACCCCGACTGACGGATTCAGAGTCCGCTGTCCTACCATTAGACGACACCCCATTTTACAGGGAAATCACACCTGACAATTTACAGATGAGTATAGATTTATGACCAAGGAAGTTTTCGTGGACTAATAACGGATAATAAAAATAATTACATGAAACGAAAAAAACCCCACAGTAGCGGGGTTTTTGATTTGAAAAACTACTTAAGGAGTACCATCTTTTTTGTATCTTTGAAATCTCCTGCCTGGATCTGGTAAAGATAAACACCTGCACCCACAGATCTACCGAAATAATCTGTAGCATTCCAGACAACTGATTGGAATCCGGCAGGCTGACTTGTATTGACTATTTGGTTTATCTCTCTCCCGCTAAGATCATATATTGTTAGCGTTACATGATCATAAAATGGAAGACTATATCTGAGGGTTGTCACTGGATTAAAGGGATTGGGGTAGTTCTGATGAAGAGTATAGTTATCAGGAAGAATGGTTCTCTTGCCTAAGGTCATTTCTTGAGAACCTCCAGGAAGTGTGATCTCTCCCGCTCCTGTAAGAACATACTCCTCTCCAACTCCGGTAGCAAGAATCCATTCTTTCTGTTCCCCTGCATTTATCATTATGTTATAGTGAATGTTTAAGCTTGAATTGGTGTTTATAACCTGAATCTTCCCTCCATCCTCCGTATTCCTCATATTATCAGTAAAACGGGCGTCAAAGGCCATATATGGAAATACAGGGGGCAAACTATAACTTAAGCGGGTTTCATCAGGAATGTTCTCTCCGAAATACAAAGTATTGGTGTAATTACCATTTGCAAATTCCAGCCTATTACTCCGGTCCAATCTATCTGCAGAGGATACAGCTCTTGCTGATTGCTGTGAGCTGGACAAAGTAATGTCCCCCTCATCATTGGTCCGCAGCCAATAGCCTTCTCCAGGGACCAGACTCTCTGTATACAGATAAGAACCATTATAACCGTAGAGTGTCCCATCAATAATAATTTCCCAAGGATCAAGTATGTTTTCAAGAAAAATAGTAGAAGAAATACCGGAGATTAGGTTCCATCCCTCATTCATGCTCATTGTAAGAGAAGTTATCTCACCACCAGTGATATCACTGCTCCCTGAATCGTCAAAGCGAAGCCAGTATCCTTTGCCATTTTCAAGGGTTTCTTCCAGTATATAAGACACGCCGAAGGAGTATAAAGTTCCATTTATGGCATCAGGAAAAATTGTTGATACATTTCCATCTTCAACAACAAGAGGAAGCCCGACCATGTTCCAGTCAATTAAATGGTCAACCGTAAGAGTCATCTCCGATTGAGTTGTTGAAACCGTATAATCTACGGTAACTGCTTCTTCTGGATATGCCACATCAAGCAGGGCTATTTGGATATTTCCAATACCTTCGGTCTCCTGGACAACCACATCAAGAGAAAAATCAGCCGTTTTTTCTCCATTTAGTGCACCCTCATCTATCCAATCGGCTATGAGGTCGATTTCATCCTGTCCCAGCGAACCCGCCGGAGGCATGTTGCCATTAGAAGATTCGGGTCGTGTAATTCTATCATACAATTCACTCGCTTCATGATCACCAGGAACAATCACATTATTAGACATTAAATCTTCATACGATAATAAATTCAATCCACCTGCTGGGTTTGAGCCATCATGACATCCTGTACAGCTCTGGTTAAAAATAGGCTGAATTGATACGCTGTAATCAATCCCCACAATATCTGCAGTAACCGAATCTACATAAGGAGGATAACACAAATTTCCAATACATATCATAGAAGCCCAGCCATCGGGTATCTCATTTACATTTTTTACTACTGCAATAGTGATAAGGGAATCAGTAGTGTTTGTTATTGATCCTTCAAACTGGACATATGTGCCTAGATCAACATCCGCTGATGTCTCTCCATAATCAAACGAAAAAGTTTGCGCAACGCTCAATTGAGGAAAGCTGATGAACAGCAGTAGGAAGGATAAATAATATTTCTTCATCCTCTTTTCTCAAACTTAATTGAAACTTCTTTCCTTTAAGATTTACGCAACTGGCCTTACTTCATGAGAATCAATTTTTTGGTGATAGTATGATCTTTAGAGCTTAACCTGTAAAAATAAACTCCTGAGGATAAATGACTCCCGTCAAACTGTGCGGTATAAAAGCCAATCTTATGTTCTCCCTCAACAACTGTAGATACTTCTTCCCCTAAAAGATCATACACCTTCAATGAGACAGGACCGGATGAGGGAACCGAATAACTGATTGCGGTCACAGGATTAAACGGATTTGGATAGTTCTGATCAAGGGTGTATTTTTCAGGTAGAGAACCACTCCTCTTCAATAAAGAGAACCGGTCAGCATCACCGATGATCTCTATGGTGCCAGAACTGTTTAATTTATATTCATCTCCAGTTGATTGATCTATAAGAACCCAATCATAAACATCATGATAAATTGAATAATCAATCTTCAATGACTCTGAGTTATTCATCACTTCAATCTCTCCACCATTATGTACAACTTTCCAGTCACCAGTGTAACGAACATCCAAGGCTCCCGCTGGTGGCTTAGGAGGCAAACTATAACTCAGGATTTCTTCCTTAGGGATCTCTACACCAAAATAAAGGGTTTGACCATTGAAGCTGATTGTATTGGCATCTATAAGACGATTTACAAATTTCGATTTCCTGCTCCCTGCATCAGAGGAGATCGTAATATCCCCTTCCCCATAAGAACGAATCCAATATCCAAAGCCGGGCTCAATGACATCAGCCAGATTGTATCCCTCACCGAATGAATAGATTGTATTGGGAACTATTATTCCATAAGGGTCGGAAATACTATTCACATCTGCCGGATTTGAAACACCGGAAATTATATTCCAGTCTTCGTCAAGTGTTATGGTTATCTCCTCAAAATCATCACCAATCATGGTAGTTGAACCATACCCATCAAAGCGCAGCCAGTAACCTGTACCTTCCACCAATTCCGTTTCTAGGACATATCCCTCACCAAACGAATACAATGTGTTATTCATTGCATCCGGGAAAAGAGTGAGATAATCTGAATCTTCCATACCAAGGGGTAATCCAACCATATTCCAATCATCCTGATGAATAAGAGTTAATTCAACATCCGGATCCAAAGAAACCCCCGTAATTCCAGCCTGATGAATGGGGTACATTGGATAAGGCCCATAAGATCCGTCATAATCATTTCCCGTAGATGTAAATGTTTGAATGAGAACTACTCCTTTTACATTTTCAAGATCCCACGAATTATCCAGATCAAAACTGTGGCTGAAGGATCCTTCCTGGCCTGTAAGGTTCAAGTTAAAGGATTCTTCATGATATCGCGACACAGTAGCGCAATAGCTTGAACCATAATAATATGTAAGCATAAAGAGGATTTTATTATTAGTAGTATTTATGTTTCCCGTCATCACTACGTCTACTTCAATATCAACCCCTCCAGAAGCATTTGTGGGCATGGTGATATCCATATAAACTGGACTATTATTAAGTATAAATTGATTATAAACAGGCAAATAATAAGAGTACATGTTTCCTCCGCCTATACCGCCTACAATCATTTCCTGACCCTGAAATGCAGCGTGGGGAATTCCACTGACAGCATACATGTTTTCTCTTTCTGTGCAGTTGGGACTGAAATGCCCATCACTCTCCCAAATTAATGGGACAAAATTATCTAATTCATTCATCATTTGGTTCAACCCGGCCCGGGCTGATGGACAGTAGGGTCACCAGGTTGCGGTAAATACCTCACCAACAACAAAAGTTTGAGATGCAAAAGAAGTGGACATAATAAATGTCAACATGATTCCATTCATTATTTTTTTCATTTTATTTCCCTTGATTTTATTTGGCTAGACTTGAATTTCTTCTCTGAAAGTTCGTAAATAATTTTACCCCATTGACTTCATAACGTGAAACAGGTGCAATTTACTCAATCTTTAAGACATCTCTGGTATTGAAATATTATTAAAATTATTTTAATAATACTGCTTTTTTGGTTTGGACAAATTCTTTTGATGAAAGTCGAATAAAGTAAATTCCTGATGGAATATTCTTACCACTCCAAGCGATCGAATGCTCACCTGCTGTCTGATAATCGTTTACTATGACGTCAACTTCTCTTCCATTAATATCAAGAATCGACAGCTTAACTGGTCTGTTCTCTTTCAGTTCATATTCTATGGTTGTGGAAGCATTGAATGGGTTGGGATAATTTTGCTGCAGTTGGAAAGAAATGGGTAAGTTTTTTGAAAAATTATCTACTGCAAGAGGCTGAAGTTCTGATAATGCAATCTTGGTTCCCTGCAAAATTTCTTTTGAATCATTATCCTGAATAAATGCTACCAGTTCACAATTGCCAGATGCCCACCCTAGATCAAGGGTAAATTCAAGATCGACAGTCTGTGTATCTCCAGTTGAGAAATCCAGAGCGGTTCCATATTGATCTGGTATCATTAACCTTTCCACAAAATTTAACTCAGTTTGTCCTTGCCATTCTTCTGCTATTTGACTCTCTGTGAGAACTAAATGAAGCACAATGTTGGTACTGGATGTAGAGGCAACCTTATTTGCTATTACTGAAACTGTATAATCCAATCCTGTATTTTCTCCGTTTATCGCAATGGTAAAAGAAGAAAGAACTGACTCATAATATTCATAAAATGGTAAATAAGTACTATACAAACTGGATGCTTGATCACCACCTAAGTAAAAATATTGACCGTCAAAAACTGCGGTAGGACATGCCATTTGACCCCCAACAATGTCAGCATAAAGGGCCTCATATAAGGAAAATCTAAATTGAGAAAAATCATTTGCATACTCATCCCAAACATGATACTCAATCACAGCTACATCATGGTCATTTGCTACTAAATCCTCTGCACCCATTGCAGCACCAGGACAATTTGTACACCAAGTTCCCCCAAAATTTTCCAATATAACCATATCTCTATCCACTTGCGCTTTTACTAAAGATAAAATACAAAATAATAAACCAATTATAATTATTCTATACATACTGCTTACTTTCATATTTGGTTTAATTTTCTTTGTCTAAATTTAGAATATCGAAGTCAAATTAACTTTAAATCCATCATCAAAGGGGGGAATTATCCTGCATATCCCGTTACTGCACACCAAGCCACCTCTCTGGGTACCATACATAAGTGAAAGTCTGTGTGTTGGTGTAATATTATAAGCCAGCTCCAGAGAAATACATTTCCTATCAATATCCATAACATTCCCCATCAATCGTTCCAGTGGATTTGTTTCACTCTCTCCAAGGTTCCCTATCTCATCAACTGAAACAGCATCAATGATAAGGGATAAAGCCCATGTGGGTGACTTGCCTATGCCTATGCTCACTATTGAATTATACTGTTTTTCTTTATCATCCTCAAACTCGCTTGAATAAAGGCTATCCGCCACAACTTCGCTATTCTGTTTAAAATAAACCCAATTGCCATTCGTTAGCTGCTGATATTCCAATTTCATTTCCATACTCCAGCCGTTAGATAAGGAAACATCAAAAGCAGTGGGAACAGTAACAGCTTTAATTAACTGATATTTCAGTTCATGCATTGAATCTGTTTTACTATTTATCCAAAGGGAAGGAACATCTTTGGTAAATCCCGCACCAACCTGATAATGAAAGTTACCATCAAATCCGTATCCTTCAATTTCTGCATAAATCTCTTGAAACGGATTCGCAGCTGGATTAGTTAAAGGAAAAACTCCTGCGCTAGATTTTGGGGCCCATTCGCCTAATGCACCCTCCCAGATATTAAGCCGGCTTGCTTGTGAATAATTTACTAATAAGGTAAACCAATCTTTAATGGGACAAAATACCTCAATTTGATATCCAATTTCATCATTGAAATCCACCTGATGGTTGATCCCCCCTAATAAGGTTGAAGAATGCTCCCGCATAGAAATGGGAGGCATCTGGAAATCAGTCACCCCACCATAGTTTTTTGAAAAATCCCCACGATTATCGGGGGAAAGCTGAATAAAATTATAACGCTTATAATCAATCGAAAACGACCAGTCCCAAAAATAGAGATTCACATTACTGAAAAATCCATTACCCTTATTAATCAATGAATCAACCTGACCTCCCAAAAGATCATCATATTCATGGTAAACAGTTTTATCCACATATTCTCCATAAATATCAAACCGGTCGTTTGGATATTCAAACCGCAAACCTTTCATTTGATGAACTAATCCTAAAGTTTCTTCTTTAAAAAATGGAGGATTCGGGATTTTTACTAAAGCTGGATGCTTTTCTCGCGTTTGTAAAAATGAAGCACCAATTGTATAGTTCTCTACAAAAACTTCTAAATCCGAAGCAAATACATTGTGATGTACTTCGTAACTTGGAATACGCAAATCTAATCTATCCAACTTCCAAATATTTGCTTTCCCATATATTAAATTGAAATTATATCTATCATTATTAAATTGAAAATTCAAACCTGTAAGACCATTATCAATATCAATACCTTGATTATCAAATTGGTTTAATAATAAACCTCTACCCCATATATTGTAAATATCACCTAGCA
>CAJWIT010000013.1 GCA_913041945.1 uncultured Fidelibacterota bacterium | reverse complement strand
CCGCCGGTTTTATGAATGGACAAAGATTAAAAGGAATTCATCTTGCAATGAAATCGGGGATGCTGGCTGCAGAAACAATTGTGGGTGCGTTAAGTGAAAATAATTTTTCTGATGAAACACTTTCAGATTTCGAGAAGAAGATAAACTCAAGCTGGCTGAGAGACGAATTATGGAAGGTTCGCAATTTTCACCAGGCATTTGACCACGGATTATTTGGAGGGCTCATAAATGCCGGAATGGGACTGGTTACAGGAGGAAGAGGCTGGGGACTTAAAAACCGAATGTCCAGTGAATCGGGACATTTAAGGATGGAGAAAGGCAAAATTGAAAACCGGTATAACGAATTAAGTTTTGATGGAAAATATCTGTTTGATAAAGTAACTGACGTCTACCATTCTGCTACAGCCCATGAGGAAGATCAAATTCCACATTTGCATGTTCGTGATTCGGATGTCTGTATAACAAAATGTCCAGAGGAATTTGGGAATCCATGTGAAAATTTTTGCCCTGCTGATGTCTATGAAATGGTTGGAGAAGGAGAAACCAGGAAACTTCAAATCAATTTTTCGAACTGTGTTCATTGCAAAACCTGTGATATTATAGATCCGTACCAGATCATTGACTGGGTCCCGCCCGAAGGAGGAGATGGACCCGCCTGGGTCAATTTATGATCACTTTCCATGAAAAAATTCAATTATTCTGATATTTTTGGCCACTTTGGGTCTATAATTCCCATATAATAAAGGAGGAGTTCAAAATTCTAAAAGTAACCTCCCAATATCTCAATAATCGTGCAGATCCTGATGAAGGAGTTGTGTTTACCCCAAATGAGCATGCACTATTCATGGTCAGGGAAGCAATTTTCTGGCGCTTGGTTCAGGATTTTCCAAACGTATCGCATGATCAATATCATACGTTCATAACCGGATTAGCAGAGAGAAGAACCGGCGAAAATTTTCTCAACATCCTTTGTGAGTATCAATTTCAAGATCCCTCAGCAGGAGATGGGATTTTTCTTGAAACACTTTGCCGGGAGATATATGGCCTTTGTAAAAAATATGATTATCAAATAAAAAGAGGATGGGAAGCAGAGCATGTTCACGGATGGGAAATTAACAGTAAAATTCTGGAAGCCTGTAAACGAAATATGAGCTTTTCTCCTCATTTGATTCACAGTGATTATCTCAATAGCAAACCAAAAAAACCTGTGGATGTGATTATTGCTAATCCGCCCTATGTACGGCAGGAATATTTATCTTCAGATTATAAGCAAAAGCTCATTGAACAATTTCAACCTGAGTTTCCCGGTATAAAATTATCTGTACGCTGTGATTTGTACATTTATTTTCTACTGAAAGTATTAAAGAATTTGAATAAAAATGGAGTGTTCACATTTATCATTCCAAACAGCTGGATGGACAATTCATACGGAGAAATATTAAGGACACTGTTCAGAGATGAATTTCAACTTTTATCAATAACTGATTCGGGTTCGCGGCACTTCAAGCAGGAAGTCAACACAGTGATTATCTCAGGCATTCGTAAAAATCCTGCGAAAAATAATCAAATAATTGTAAACTTGGATCAAAAGAGCAAATCAATTTCCCAGGAAAGGTTACGGTTATTAGACCTTGGCTGGCATGGATCTCTATTCAGGTGTCCTTCATGGCTTCTCAAACAAATAACAGAGAACAAAGCGTTAGGAGCAATCGGTGACGAATTCTCTGTTTGTTCCGGGATCATCACCGGGAATAATCGTGCCTACTACCATCAGCAAAAAACAGACAACTCCCTTCCCGCCATCCGGAGCCCAAAGGAGACAACTTCCATAAGATTTACCCAATCAGATGTTCAATCCTGGATTCAAAAAAATGGGGCAGGTTTTTCAATAAGAAAAGCGCCTCTCTTGTGGATTGACCTCCGAGGTGGTCGCCATGTAGTTATATGGAATCAGGATAATCTTCCCTTTGAACATACGTTTTACGGCTTGCATCCGAAGGATGGAAAAAATGTGGAAGCATGGGCTTACGTAATGAACTCTTCCTGGGTGTGGCTCATGGTTGAGCTTTTTGGAAGGAGAGGGCTGGGAGGAGGCGCCGTCCGTTTGGTAAAAAATGATCTCGTTAAATTACCGATTCCGCTTTTCGCTAATATAAAATTCCCTTCCAATCTCTCAGGATTTTTAGAACGACCGATTTATAATTGGCGAACAGAATTGGAACAGGAAGACAGAAAACGGGTAGACGATCGTATTTTTAAAGCCATTGGGATGGGTGAAAAACAAAAAGAGTGCATGATTCTCCTTCGTTCACTCATGGAAAAAAGGGAATCAAAAGCCCGAAGCGTTCATGACTGAACACACAAACCATTATTACTATTCTTTTGAGCAAGAAGGGCACTTCAGTTATGCAGCGGAGGATATTGATCAACTGTCTGAATATGAAAAATATCAATTGTCCTTTCATCCTGAGCGTCCAAAATATCTTGATTATCTTTCATTATTTGATTCTGTTGAAGAATGCTTTTCCAGCGATGAATTTGGCGTCTGGCTGATTCAAACTCATAGAGCAGAGATTGCCATTGAAGACACTTCAATTCCTCTTATGTTAATCGGTCAGCAGACCGGTCCCACTTCCCGCTATAAGGAACTGCTGGAAATGATGAAGGACGGCGAAAAAGTAAAACACTGGAACCATGGAATGCCTACTCCGGCTTCCTATGAGAGGGCAATCCGCGCTGTTGATGCGGCGAATGAAGAAAACCGGCTGATCATTACTTTTGTGGATACACCGGGGGCTGATCCAACGGAAGAATCAGAAGCGGGAGGCATTGCCTGGCGGATAGGGGAGACAATTCAAAAATTAATTGAATCAGATACTCCGACTTTGTCTCTGATTATTAACCGCGGGTGCAGCGGGGGAGCCATCGCGTTAACAGGATGCGACTGTGTGTTGGCTATGGAATATTCAACCTATCTTGTTATTACCCCGGAGGCATGTTCGTCAATACTTTTCCATACCCGTCACCGAGCTAATGAAGCAGCGGAAGTTTCCCAGATCACTTCCCGGGAAGGATTTGCATTGGGCATTGTAGATGAAATGGTACCTGAAGAGCCGGGGCCGGCACACCGCAATCCGGCTGAAGCAATCCAGGCCGCAGGGACAGCTCTAAAAAATTGGATTGGAAAATTGAATAAAATTCCTGCCGAAAAACTTTTTCAAGATCGAATCAAACGTTGGAAAAAGATTGGTCATTGGGATGAGGTAACGGTAAACGGGCCTCGATTAATTCAGGAAAAAGTATCCCGACTTCCTATAATAAATAAGGAGGGGTTCGTACAGCGTCACAAGGATTGCTACTCAAAGTCAGGGAAGCATGTTTATGATCCTGTGAATGGTTCTCTCCTTAAAAAAAACAATTACGTTTGCAATATATGTGGCCACAGGTATGTCAGACCAAGCGCCTGGGATTATATGGATTTGATCCTGGATCAAGGCTCCTTCAATGAGCATGAAGAAACCCGCTATGTTATGGATAAAGATATTTTAGGATTTCCCGGGTATAGTGAGAAATTGGAGGAAACCCGCCTGAAAACTGGAATGACTTCCGCTCTAATCACCGGGATGGGAAAAATTCTTAATAATGAAGTTATTTACTGTGGGACAGAATTCGGATTTTTAGGCGGGTCTTACTGTATGAGTTCCGGAGAAAAGATCTGGCGTGCAGCAGAAATTGCTTTCACAAAAGGATTGCCCATGGTTCTTCAAGCCTGCGGAGGAGGCGCCCGCATGCATGAAGGTTGTTCCTCCATGGTTGGCATTCCCAAGGCACATGTAGCTCTCACCCGTGCAGAGCGAAAAGGGATACCTGTGATTACCCTGATCACCGATCCAACGCTGGGAGGAGTTGCAATTGGCTATGGCTCCCGGGGAATCAGGTTGTTTGAGCTCAACAGCGGAAATATTGGTTTTTCCGGCCGGCGGGTGATTGAACAATATGTGGGACACAAATTAGGACGGGATTTTCAGACAACCCAGTGGCTCCATCAGCACGGGCATGCCGATACAATTGTCACACCAGAAAATATCAGACAGAAGATTGTTGAAATAATAGAAGACAGCTCACCCCAAAATACAGTCGACGGATGAAACGCCCAAGCATGTACAATCGGCATGAGGCCAGCTTGAAGGCATTTGTTGAAAAATTTAATAATGTCAAGGACGACCTCCGTCTGGTAATGCAAATTTATAACACTGAAAATTTCAGGGATGACGGCGTGATTGTGGATACAAAGACGGGGAAACGAATAACCTTTGACTGGGAAATTCGTGACCGGTATTTTACATCAGGAAAATTTGCCTTTAAAGAATTGGGGCAATTTGAACGGAAATTGAAAAAAGGGGAAATAGGGTTATCACTTCAGTGTGACCAGGATGAAACGGCGGTGGTGGCTGCCTAGCATGAAGATTGGCTGAAAGAAAAACCCCGAAAGAAAAAATTAAGAACTGACCAAAAAAGTGATGAATTTGGAACGGTGCGCTACACCAGGCATTTCAGGATTTACTCCTATAAAAAAATCGGTGAGTTTCGAAAAATGATTTCTAAAGCATTAATAACAGGTTCATTTAATCATACGGTTTTTCATGAAAGAAATTCCTAATACAAATTTTCCAGGATGTCTCTATACCGTTCCGTCACCACTTTTCTCCGGACTTTCAATGTAGGAGTTAACTCATCTTTGTCCTGATCAAAATCTTCTTCCAATATAAAGAATTTCTTTATTGTTTCGTATGAAGCCAGCTTTTCATTCTTATTGTGGACTTCCTGGCGATAGAGTTCGTGGACTTCCTTTTTTTTGGAAAGATCAGCCAAATCCTGGTATAAAAGTTTGTGGTCCCGGGCAAATTTGGCGATCTCGTCTTCATCCATGGTTATGAGTGCAATCAAATACGGTTTTTTATCGCCAAATACCATGGCCTGGCTTACGTAAGGACTGGTCTTTAAAAGATTTTCTATATTTTGGGGTGCCACATTTTTTCCGCCAGCTGTGATGATTAAATCCTTTTTTCGATCTGTAATAAATAAATAACCATCTTCATCAATATGACCCACATCTCCGGTATGAAGCCAGAAGCTGCCGTTGCTGCCAGGTTTCATTAGTTCATTAGTTGCCTCTTCGTTTTTATAATATTTTTTTATATTTTGTGGAGCACGGGCACAAATTTCACCATCATCAGCAATCTTCACTTCAGTCTCAGGAAGTAGTTGTCCCACGGAACCAATTTTAACAAACCCAGGTTTATTACAGGATATAACCCCAGTTGTCTCCGTCATACCATAGGCTTCATAAATAGTGATGCCCATCCATTTAAAATAGTGTATTATTTCCGGTGAAATAGGTGCTGCACCTGAGATCATAAATCGTATCCGACCGCCAAAAATATCCTTGATCTTATTGTAAATGAGAAACTTGGCCATAGCTGATTTGAATTTTAATGTAATGGGAATCGATTTCTTTTTAGATAACAATTTGGATCGTTTTCTACCTGTTTCAACTGACCAGTTATACACTTTTTTTTGCACCCATGTTGCATCTCCAATCCCTGTGGAAATCCGTGCATAATACTTTTCATAAACACGGGGAGTACCAAACATGATGGTTGGTCCAACCTGGCGCGTATTATCCGGCATATCTTCAATACTTTCAGCAAAGGCGGTCTCATTACCAGAAACAAGTTTCAAAAAATGCCCCAGGAGTCGCTCTGCAATATGAGCCAATGGTAAATATGCTACCGAGATATCCTCTTTTCGAATATCGAGCAGATCCGGTAAATGTTTGATCATGGAGATGACATTGTCACTATTGATGACGCCAGCTTTTGGGTGTCCTGTTGTTCCGGATGTATAAATAAAGCTTATCACTTCTTCCGGTTTACTGGATTCGATCCTTTGTTCAAAAGAACCATCATCTATGCCCGTTTCAATAAAATCAGCAAACGAAATCACATTGGGAAGATCTTTGGGATGGTACGCATCAAATACGACAGCTTTTTCAACTTTTGGTAATCTATCCCAAATTCCTAAAATTTTATCAAGTTGTTCCTGATCCTCAATAAACATGAGTCGTGCATCGCTATGCTCTGCTATATAATGAACTTGTTCTTTTGTATTGGAATGATAGACTGGTGCTGTGACACACCCAATGCACATAATAGCCATATCACACATGACCCACTCCAACCGCGTCTGCGATAGAATAGAAACTTTATCTCCGGGATTCATGCCAGAAGCCAGCAAGGCTTGGCCGATCTTTTTGGCATTTGCTCCGTATTCACCCCAGGTTTGGGGTTCCCAAACTCCTTTTACCTTAGACCAGTTTGAAATATCATGTTTCTGTTCAGTCACATGATGCAAGAATGCTTTAGGAACCGTATTGCAAATATTAAAGTCAAGTTTACTCATGATCGCCACAAACGTGCTCTGCGGACATATTTCCCTTCACCCAAATACATTTCCCGCACTTTTTCTTCTTCATATAATTCGTCATAGGTTCCGCTTAAAAAAATCTTACCTGATGTAAGAACATACCCATAGTCTGCAATTTTAAGAGCTTGATTCACATTTTGTTCAACCAAAAGTATTGTCACTCCAGCTTGATGTAAATCTTGAATAATTGTGAAAATTTCCTGGACGAGTTTTGGTGACAAACCTAAAGATGGTTCATCCAATAATAACAATTGTGGTTCCAGCATTAATGCTCTGGCAATAGCCAGCATCTGCTGTTCCCCTCCGCTTAATGTTCCAGCCTGCTGACTGCTGCGTTTTGAAAGTACTGGGAAATGGGCTGTGACTTTTTCAAAACGTTCTGCAAACAGATCTTTATCTTTTATCAGGAAGCCACCCATCAACAAATTTTCATTAACAGTTAATTCCGGGAAAATGCGTCTATTTTCAGGTACATGGGATATGCCCATTTTGATGATTTCTTCAGGATCTTTATGATCGATTTGTTCATCATTAAAATGGATGGTGCCGTATTCCGGTTCAGTAATGCCGCAGATCGTTTTTAAAATGGTTGTTTTTCCTGCGCCATTGGCTCCAAGAATGCAAACAAGCTGTCCTTTTTCAACGCCCAGTGAAACTCCATGGAGAGCTTTGATCTTTCCGTAAAACGTCTCTACTCCAACCATCTTAAGCATGGACTTCGTCCCCAAGAAATACCTTGATTACTTTAGGATGATTTTTTACTTCTTCCGGTTCTCCCATTGCCAGAATCCTGCCGGAATCCAAAACACAGATACGGTCCGAAATATTCATGACCAAATTCATATCATGTTCTACCACTAACACAGTTATGTTCAGGATATCTCTTATTTCAGAAATAATTTTTCCAATTTCCAATGTCTCCTGGTCATTCATTCCCGCGGCAGGTTCATCCATCAGGATCAATTTTGGTTTACAAATCAGCGCACGTGCAATTTCAACCAATTTTTGAATACCATATGGCTGCCCGCTCAAATACTTCTTTTCAAAGTTGGCAATCCCTAAAAAATCCATAACTTCTAAGGCTAACGCTTCTTCTCTTCCACGCTCTTTTCGTGAAATCCATCTAGTGAATGTATCCCTCATAGTTAACCTGTGATGGGCACCTAATAAAATATTATCGAGGAGAGTCATAAAAGGAACATTCTGGAGATTTTGGAAGGTACGGGAAATGCCATGTTTAACAATCTCATGAGGTCTTCTGGCCAGAAGGTCAACATTGTTATATTTTATAGAACCCCGTTGAGGAGAACAAAACCCATTGATGCAATTGAATAATGTGGATTTCCCGGAACCATTTGGTCCTATCAATGAAAATATTTCTCCTTCTTTTATATCGAAGGATACTTCATCCAGGGCAACGACACCTGAAAAATGAATATGCAGGTTTTGAATCGAAAGATTACTCATAAAAAAATGTCACTGCATTGTCCCCCCATATAGGGGAGATGCGCAGTGACATTAAATTCAGTTTACGTTACGTTTATTTATTCCAGCCAACCGGTAATGGCGACCTGTTTCCCGCCCTGTATCTGAAGCAGCATTATTTTTTCCACACCGGCATGATCATTTTTGTTAAAAGTAATTGGCGGATAGGTTCCGCTCTCCCAGTTATTCAAAGTTTCAAGGCCATTAATCAAACCTTCACGTGTTGGATACTCCTCGGCACGCCTTAATCCTTCTACTAAAATATGAGCTGTGGCAAAACCATAATAATGATAGATACCGCGCATCTTTTCCGGCACATTATTCTTTTCACAGAGTTCTCTATACAAAGCAGGACCAGATTTATCAGAATCCGGAAGATAAGCAAAATAGCAGGATGTAAAACCTTCACCCGCATCTCCAGCTAACAGGCCCACACGGGCATCAACGGTGGGGGCGTGGCCGAAAAAGTGCGGTGAATATTTCATCGCTTGGGATGTTTTCATGATGGTTACAGGCTCACGTACGATACCGCCGATAATAACATCCGTTATGCCGCCTTTCATCAAATTCCCGGTTTGACCTACAAAATCGGTGGCACCACGCTGATAGGCTTCCCGTTGGATCGTGATCCCGTGGCGTTCTTCCGCTTCAGCAATGCCTTTTAGTACGTTGGCACCGTAATCATCATCCTGGTAAACCACACCAATTTTCGCGTTTGCATTTTGTTCCAGGATATAATCCACCAGCACGTTCGACTGTACATCATAACCAGCATCGGTATGAAATATTAAATGGCCGGCTTTCCTGGACAAATCAGACATTGTCCCGGACATGGTTGCCGGTGCCACCAGGGGTACACCGGATTCTTCTAAAATTGGCCGTATCGCTTCTGTAGTTGAAGTCCCAATAACATTATAGAGGGCAAAAACCTGATCTTTTTCAATGAGTTTCTTGGCTGCAACAACCGCTTTTTGGGGATTATAGCCATGATCCTCTATAAGCATTTTTATTTGCCGACCATGAACACCACCCTGAGCATTGATATAATCTAGGTACATGTTCGTTCCGGAAGGAATCAAAAACCCCAACTCCTTAATTGGACCACTTAAATCCTGGATATTACCGATAAGAATTTCTGTGTCTGTGACACCGGGTGAGGTTACTCTATTTTCACAGCGTATCCATGCGAGAGCTGCCATTATGATGATTGAAACGTAACGCTTCATAATTACCTCCTTGGTTTAGGTGGACCGCCTGCGCGGATTAAATGGAAACAATTTCCAGTAAATTCTTATTTTGAGCCACATACCATACAGTCCCAACGGTTGGAATATAATAAATAACAGCATTATAAAACCGAAAATGAATGCTTGAAAATCACCAGCTTCCAAATGGATATATTTTGCCAATCCATCTTTAAATAAAGGAATAAACAGATTTTCCATTAACACAATAAACAAGGTTCCCAGCACAGCGCCATAGATTGATCCAGCTCCACCAATAAGCACCATTACGATAAAATATATTGAAAGTAAAATATCGAAATGATCAGTAGAAATGAAATGGCTCGTGTGAGCAAATAACACGCCTGCGAAGCCGGCAAATAGTCCGGAAATAAAAAAAGACAGCATTTTGTATTTTGCCAGATTAATGCCTGATGCTTGTGCCGCCTGTTCAGAATCCCGAATAGCCATAAAAGCCCTGCCCAGTTTTGATATCACTATTCTCCTGGCAATGATCACAGAAATAATCACAAAAGAATAGATCATAAAATAATTGTCCCAATCATTATTAATTGTGAACCCAAAGATGGTTGCTTTAGACACAGGCATCCCAGCGGAACCTCCTGTCCATTCTCTTAGTGCAATAATGAGACGTTTTACAATAAAACCAAATCCCATCGTTGTTAAACCGAGATACATTCCTTCAATCCGCAAGGCGGGAAAGCCAATAACCAAGCCGAATAAACCTGCAATGACAGGAGAAATAAATATTGATAATTCAAAGGGAATTCCCACCTGATCAACAAGAATTGCCGAAGAGTAGGCACCAATGGCAAGAAATGCAGCATGACCGAGTGACATCAATCCTGTAAAACCGCTGAGCAGATCCAGCCCAATGGTGAGAATCATGTAAATACCGGCGATGTTTAACACATAAAGATAATATTTGTAGCTGGACGTGGCACCTTTAAGAATAAATGGAAATAGAAAAATTGCCAGGATCAGTACAGGTATCCACTTCAGGTTTTCATCGTCGTAACGGCCTTTCATTATACCCTTTTCACTTTTGCGATTCCAAATAACCCATTGGGCCTGATCATCAGCACTACAATGAGCACGATCCAGACTATGATATCGTTGATCTCTTTTACCCATTCAAAATGGAAAGAAAGCGTTCCCATACTTATGGTTTCAATAATACCCAAAATGATTCCGCCTACTACTGCTCCGGGAATTGAACCGAATCCACCCAATATCGCCGCAGGAAATGCTTTTAAACCCAAATAGCTTATGTTGGTATCTAATAACGCCATTCGGGGTGCTAATAATACACCGCCGATTACACCGACCAGTGCAGCAAAAATCCAAACAAATCGATAGACCTGTTTGATAGGGATACCCATGAGCTGGGCTGCTTCAGGATCAGTTGAGGTTGCTTTCATAGCAATACCCCAACGTGTCTTATTGAAAAAGAAATAGAAAATAGCCATCAAGACAATTGTCCAGATAATGATTGAAATATCAAGAATTGAAATAACAACCGAACCAATATTAAACGTATTATCACCAAATGGAGATGCGGGAACAAGACTGATAGGACCGGCAATTATAGCGGTAAGCGAACGCAAAATAATGGCTAAACTGATGGTGGCCATAATGACCGAAAAAACAGGTTCATCTTTTAATGGCCTGTTGATGATATAATCCAGCAAGATCCCGAAAAGAATGGCAAAAATGATTGAACCGGCGAATGCGAAAAGGTAGACCCAAAAATTTACACCACCTAATACTCCAGAGAATTGCGTTACAAAAAAGAAATTTACATAAGCCCCTACCATCATGAGTTCACCCTGGGCAAAGTTCACCACTTCCGTGGCTCTATATATCAGGGTAAACCCAAATGCAATAAGAGCATAAATGCAGCCCAATGCAATACCACTTACAGATTCCTGTAGAAGACCGGTGAGCACGTCATTCATAACTCAGTAGGTGTCCCTTTTGTTATCAATTGGAATCTGCTATTTCCAATTCCTGGTCTCTCCAAAGAAGTACTATCGCGATTTTATACTTCCAGATGAACCAGCTCAATGCCCAGTTCTTTTGCGTGGGTAATGATGCGTTCTTCCCGATAAAATTCACCATAGTAAATTATTTTAATTCCTGCATTGGCGATCATCTTAAAACAATCATAGCAGGGTGAAGCGGTGATAAAGATTTCCGTATTATCAATCTGAACACCGTTACGGGCCGCCTGCACGATAGCATTCGCTTCCGCGTGAATCGTTCGTATGCAGTGGTCGTTTTCCATCTCATGGCCAACTTCATCACAATGGGGCAGACCGCGGATACTCCCGTTATATCCTGTGGAAAGGATGGTTTTATCCCGAACGATTACAGCGCCTACATGCTTTCGGTCACAGGTAGAACGAGTGGCCACTTCGTTGGCGATATTCATAAAATATTTTCTCCAGGAAATTCGGGTATCAGTCATACGTAATTGTCAGGCAAAGTAATTAAGGGTTGATTTCATACAACCGCATAATTTATCAATTTCTTCCTTTGTATTGTAAATATAAAAGGAGATTCGCGCGGTGCCGCTGATTCCCAGCTTTTTCATGATGGGCTGGGTGCAGTGATGTCCCGTACGTATAGCAATGTTATCCTGGTCAAGAAATTGCGCTAAATCGTGGGGATGAACTCCATCTACATTGAAGCTGATTATCCCACCGTGAATATTCTTTTTATTGTAAATACGCACTCCATTGATTTCACTGAGGTTTTTCATTCCGTATTCAGTCAGTTCTCCTATATGTTCCTCAACTTTTTTCATACTGATATTTTGTAAAAAATCAATGGCTTTTCCCAACCCAACCGCCTGGGCAATATTGGGCGTTCCAGCTTCGAACTTCCAGGGGATGTCGTTCCAGGTGGAATGTGTCATGGTGACCTTCTCAATCATTTCGCCTCCACTCTGAAACGGTTCCATGGATTCCAGAAGTTCCGGTTTCCCGAACAAAACTCCCACACCGGTTGGCCCCAGCATTTTGTGACCGGAAAATGCGAAAAAGTCACACCCTAATTGTTGTACATCTACGGTTGTGTGGGGGACGCTCTGGGCACCGTCCACCACCGTAATTGCGCCTACGGTTTTCGCATGGCGAATGAGTTGTTGCACCGGGTTGAGTTTCCCCAGGGCATTTGATTTATGGATGAGTGCAAATACTTTTGTCTTCGGAGTAAAATATTTTTCAGGTTTTTCCAGATCTAATTCCAAATCATCATTGAGGGGAATGTATTTTAATATCGCTCCGGTCCGTTCAGCTGTAATCTGCCAGGGAACCAGGTTGGAATGGTGTTCCATTTCCGTGACCAGGATTTCATCTCCTGGTTTCAACTGCTGCTGAGCCCAGGCGTAGGCAACTAGATTAATGCTTTCTGTTGTTCCCCTGGTAAAAATTATGGAACGGTCATCTTTTGCGTTGATAAAACCCGCAATTTTTTTTCGTGCGTTTTCATAAGCGTCTGTTGCCTGCTGGCTTAAACGGTACACTCCACGGTGAACATTGGCGTTGGATTTACGGTAGAATTGGTCAAGTTTATTCAGGACTTGAATTGGTTTTTGTGTTGTGGAAGCGTTGTCAAAATAGACTAAGGGATTTTCACCGTTTTCCGCTTCAAGGAATGGAAAATCCTTACGGATTGAGTCTATGTCCAGCATAGCTTTACATCATGCCTAGCTGAAGCCAGGCTTCCTCAGACATCATTTCCATATTCCACGGTGGTTCCCAAACCAGTGCAACATTGGCTTCAGCTACACCGGGGATGGATTCAACTTTACTTTTTACTTCTGACGCAATGCTGGGACCCATTCCACATCCGGGAGCTGTGAGGGTCATTTTTATTTCAATTCTCCATTGACCGTCTTCCAGTTCGAAGGGTCGGCAGTCGTAAATCAAACCTAACTCTGCAATGTTTACAGGAATTTCAGGATCGTAACATGTTTTTAATTGTTCCCAGATCAGATCCTCATGAAAGTCGCCCTGGATGGCTTCAGTTTTTTTTGGAGTCGTTTTTTCTTTGCCTAATGCATCCGCATTTTCACTGTTGATTTGGGCCATGTTTCCACGGATTATCACCGTGTAACTTCCACCAAGAGCTTGAGTGATTTGGACCGATTCTCCTTTTTTTATAGTAATTTTATCGCCGGAGGGTACAAGATGTGCATCCACATCCCGTTTCACTATTAGTTCTTCATTTCCTAACATTACTTTAATATCTCCATCTTGATTTTATGTAAAGCGCTCGCAAAGCCATGAGTTCTTTGGCTGGTAATTGAATATCCCAGTCCCAGAGATTCCAGAAGAGATTCAGCTTCCATGATCTTAATTTCTTCCGGCATACGGTTGTTCAGTACCATTTCCAAAAGCCGGAGCAAACCTTTTACAATCAGTGCATCTGAATCAGTTTGAAAAACAAAAGTCAGATCCGGTTGTTTTTTCCCTACGACCCATGCCTGGGACATACATCCATAAATTTTATTTTGTTCTGTTTTTAATTTGGAAGGAAGTCCGGAACTTTGTTTTCCTAAATCCAGGAGTTGGACAAATTTATCTTTTGGATCCGGTAAAATTTCAAAATCAGCACTGATTTCCTCCAAAGCCTGCTGAATAGTTTTCATGAGAGCCAATCAGTGAACTGGTTATGGATATAATCCTGGATAGAAATTGGTTTCACCTTTTCGATGATTTCATTTGCGAACCCATGAATTAATAGTGATTTGGCAGTTTCAGAATCAATCCCCCTGGTTTGTAAGTAAAATATAGCATCATCATCCAATTCGCCGGTGGAGGATCCATGGGAACATTTTACATCATCAGATAAAATTTCCAATTGCGGATTGGCATTCATCAATGCTGAGGGGCTTAGCAGTAAATTCCGGTTGGATTGATCAGCATCAGTCTGTTTTGTGTTTTTCCGGACAACAACTTTTCCATTGAAAACTCCGGAGGATTTTTCCGCTAAAATATATTTAAACAATTGTCGGCTTTGGCAGAAATTTTGTTGGTGGTCCACAATCACATGTTGGTCATGGTGTTGTTGATCTTCTGTCAGGCAAAGACCATTGAAAACAGCTTCACCGCCATCGCCTGCAAAGTCAAGTTTTATGTCGTGACGAAATAATTTAGCGCCGGAAGAAAAGGAGGTTGTGTTTAACCGTGCATCATTTTTGAGGATGTAATTAGTTGTGGCAGTGTGGCACCCGAATATATCTTCTTCCAGAATTCGAATGTAGTTTAATGAAGCATTCTCATCAATTGAAACCTGTGTAACCGGATTGACAAAGTAAGGAATTTTCGTTTCACCTATATAATGCTCAACAAGTGTAGCTTGAGAATTTCTTCCAATTTGAAACACAAGCCGTGGATGGTTCATGAATTGATCAGAAAGAGCAGTTGTGAGATGAATGATTTGAATTGGTTTTTCAATGATTGAATCCGGTTCGACTATCAGTGAAATTTCTGAATTCATCAGGGCTGTGTTCAATGCCAAAAAAGGATTCTGATTGCCATTCAAGCTGTATTCATCCCCGTCTATCTGAGAAAAATCCTCATGTGATTTTACTGAAACTCCCGTAGGTAATTTGGTCAACTGTGGTTGATAATGACCGTTAATGATGATAATAGAATAAGTGTCGGGAATCAATCCCGGAATTTTATCTGGAATTTTCGGAAGATCTTTTCCCCATGCTAAACGATACTCATTTTTTCTAATTTCTGAAAAATCTGTGAATTGCCATTCCTCCCATTTTTTCGTGGGGAACCCTAATTGATTAAACCGGTCAAAAGCTGTTTTTCGCAATGATCGAATTTCTTTTCTCTCATCCAGACAGTGATCCAGCAATGCATGAAATTGACGCTGTAAATAATTCATTTTTCCAGCCAGGAATAACCCTTTTCTTCTAATTCTAACGCCAGTTCTTTTCCGCCGGACTTCACAATTTGGCCGTTCATGAGGACATGAACATAATCTGGAACAGCATATTTTAATAATCGCTGGTAATGTGTGATTAAGATAATAGCTCTGTCTTCCCGGCGATACTGATTGATTCCATGAGCAATGGTTTTTAAAGCGTCAATATCCAAACCGGAATCGGTTTCATCCAGAACTGCCAGTTCCGGCTCTAGAATTAACATTTGTAAAATTTCATTCCGTTTTTTTTCTCCGCCGGAAAAACCGTCATTTACTGATCGCTTCAGGTAGGTTTCATCTAGATCAACTTCCTTTAGTTTTTCCTTGATGAGTCGCATGAAGTCAGCCGCATTAATTTCTTCCTCTTCCCGGTTGCGACGTTTTGCATTCAATGCCTCCTTAAGAAAGTAGGTGGTGTTTACTCCAGGGATTACAACGGGGTATTGAAATGAGAGAAAAATTCCATTTAAAGCACGATCTTCCGGGGAAATAGCTGCAATATTTTTTTCTTTGTAGTAGACCTCTCCGGAAGTGACAGAATAATTGTTTTTGCCAGCAATGAGATTCGCCAGAGTACTTTTCCCTGAACCATTTCGCCCCATTATTGCATGAACTTCTCCCTGTTTCACATTCAAGTTTATCCCCTTAAGAATCTCTTTATTTTCAACCGCAGCACAAAGATTTTTTATTTCCAGCATAGCCTATTAGCCCACACTTCCTTCCAAACTGACCTCCATAAGTTTTTGTGCTTCCACTGCAAATTCCATGGGCAGTTCTTTAAATACTTCTTTACAAAATCCATTCACAATTAAAGAAACTGCATTTTCCGTAGACAATCCTCTCTGGTTGCAGTAAAACAATTGCTCTTCGCCAATGTTGGAGGTGGAAGCTTCGTGTTCCATTTTGGCAGTTGGATTTCGAACATCAATGTAGGGAAACGTATGAGCTCCGCACTCACTTCCGATGAGTATGGAATCGCACTGGGAATAGTTCCGGGCATTTTCAGCATTTTTCATAATCTTCACCTGTCCCCGGTATGTATTCTGGCTTTTGCCGGCAGAAATTCCTTTCGAGATAATTGTGCTGCTGGTGTTACTCCCTAAATGAATCATTTTTGTCCCCGTATCGGCCTGCTGATGATTGTTGGTAAGCGCAACGGAATAAAATTCTCCTTTTGAATTATCACCCTTTAGAATGACGCTGGGATATTTCCAGGTAATGGCAGACCCGGTTTCCACTTGGGTCCAGGAGATTTTTGAATTGTCTTCCAGACATGTACCTCTCTTTGTTACAAAATTATAAATTCCTCCCTTTCCGTCTTTATCTCCTGGATACCAATTTTGGACAGTGGAATATTTGATTTCAGCGTCTTTATGAGCAATTAATTCAACAACGGCAGCATGGAGTTGGTTTTCATCACGCATGGGAGCAGTGCACCCCTCCAGGTAGCTCACATAGCTGCCTTCATCTGCTACAATGAGAGTCCGTTCAAATTGCCCGGTATTTGCTGCATTGATCCTGAAATAGGTTGACAGTTCCATGGGACAGCGAACGCCTTTGGGAATGTATACAAACGATCCATCGCTGAAAACTGCGGAATTCAGCGCAGCAAAAAAATTATCAGTCATAGGTACAACCGATCCAAGATATTTTTTCACAAGATTCGGATGGTTGTGAACTGCCTCTGAGAATGAACAGAAAATAATACCGTGTTTTTTTAGGTCTTCTTTAAAGGTTGTAGCAACTGAGACACTATCAAACACAGCATCCACAGCAACACCAGCTAACATTTTCTGTTCTTGCAGGGGAATCCCCAATTTGTTATAGGTCTCCAGCAATTCCGGGTCAACCTCATCCAGGCTTTTTAATTCTTTTTTTTCCTTAGGGGCAGAATAGTAGCTAATTGACTGATAATCAATAGATGGATATGTGATATGTGCCCAGGAAGGATTTTTCATTTTTCCCCAGTTTTTGTATGACTTTAATCGCCAGTCTCTGAGCCAGTCCGGTTCACCTTTCTTTGCGGAAATAACCCGAATTACATCTTCACTCAACCCCGGAGGAATTGTTTCCTGTTCAATATCCGTGACAAATCCGTATTTATAATCCTGGCTGATGGCTTCATCAATTATACTATTTTCTTTTTTCAATGTATTCTTCATCTTAATGTCTTGTAATGTCGGCCAAAGTCAAATTATCGAACATGGAAACGATGGCTTCATTTACACGGTTGATGGGTTTACGGATATTGCAAATATCAAGCTGAACACAGTTTGAATCTGCAGAACAATCCATAATTCCAATTGGACCTTCCAGAATTTGGATCAAAGCGTTCATGTTGATATTATCCAGAGATTTTTTCAATCTATATCCTCCATGGGCTCCCTGTATAGCCTCAATGATATTATGTTTGGCCAATTGCTGGAGTGTTTTTGCCAGCAGCTGCAGAGGAATCCGATGGGTTTCAGCGATTTCCTTAGTGCTTACAATTTTTTCTGTGGCTTGTCCCTGGATGTGCCTCAGGGCAATAAGAGCATATTCTAATTTACGGGTTAATTTAAGCATATCCGATTATTTTAGTCGTATTTAATATAATGGGAAAAAATATATAATACAAGTGACAATTTATATGGCTTCATACATTACTCAGGTTTAAAAAAAGCCTTCAGGATCCTGAAGGCTTTTTAGTGAAAGCAGATTTATGGTTTACAGCCCGTTTCCGGACCTCTACGTCCATTCAAAGATACGATCTTACATAGTTTTTAGCATTGCTTCCACTTCATCACAGGTATTGCGCACGCCGGCCACCGATTTCGCCAGCGCTTCTTTTTCTGCGGCATTCAAATCAGCTTCGATAACTTTGGCCACGCCGTCTTTGTTCAGTATGGCTGGTACTCCAACGAACATACCATTTACCCCGTATTCGCCTTCTAGAAATGCGCAGGTGGCAATGATCTTGTTCTTGTCATAAATGATCGCTTCGGCCATATCCAATGCCGCCCAGGCAGGAGATACAAAGGCGGAGCCAATGCCCATTAAACCGACAACTTCGCCGCCGGCTTTACGGGTGCGGGTTTCGATTGCCTCCAAAGCTTCCTTGGATACGAATTCCTCCACTGGCATACCGCCGACGCGGCAGCATGACCGGATTGGAACCATATTGTCGCCGTGTCCGCCTAAAACAAGGGCTTCAACGTTTTCCACCGATACCCCGGCTTCCTGAGCCACGAAATATCGGTAGCGGCCGCTGTCCAACTGACCGGCCATACCCATCAATTTATTTTTCGGGGGTTGCAAAATCTTATACAGCGTATACACTATCGCATCCAGCGGATTCGCGATCGAAATAATGGTCGCATCCGGACAATACTTTTGAATGCCTTCAGCCACTGACTTGGTGATCTTGATGTTGGTCTGCAAAAGTTCTTCGCGGGTGGGAATCGTACCGTCAGGGCGCTTGGTCCGCGGAACGCCAGCCGTATTGATCACGATATCCGAACCTTCCAAAACGTTGAATTCTTTCCCGGCGTCGTAATGAATATCGGTGGAAATGGTCGGTGCTCCTTCCGCAATGTCCAGTGCCTTGCCTTTGGCTAAATCCGGAGGTTTTATATCCATGAAACCGATTCTCTTGGCCAAACGTCTTTTCGCCGCTTCGGCAAAGAGAACGCCGCCGATATTTCCCCCGCCAATCAAACCAAGCTTGTTTATGGCCATGGTATTTCTCCTTTTATAATTTTGTACGTTGTTTCTGTGTGAAAAATCAATCACACATTTGTTTTTAGTGCATTATCTGAGTGAATTCAGATAATGCAAGTTGACCTGCATTGGTCTACTGTCATTGAATATTTTCTTTAACCCATTTTGCACTCACTGACTTTGGCCGTGTAAGCGGTGTCCCCAGGGCTCTGTTCAGGACTAATTGCGATAGCATTCCCATGGTTCGAGATACGGCGAACAGTACGGTATAGTATTGGAATTCCGTAAGACCGTAATGATAAAGCAATGCCCCTGAGCCGGCATCAACATTGGGCCAGAAGTTTGCAATCGGAGCTTTGCCTGCATCAACCCGTTCTTTTGAAAAAGCCTCAAGTACTTTTGGTACTATGTTAAACACACGGTCTACAGTCAAAAATATGGGATCGTCTGCCAGGTACTGTTTGCCGAACTCATTGAAACCGGTAAAACGCGGATCGGTTACCCGCAATACAGCATGGCCATATCCAGGAATTACTTTCCCAGCCCGGAGAGTCTCGAACGCCATTTCTTCTATCTGTTCTTCGGATGGAGTTCCTCCAAATTTGTCCATGACTTCCAGCACCCATCCCAGGCACTCCTGGTTCGCTAAGCCATGAAGCGGTCCAGATAATCCATTCAGTCCTGCAGACACTGAATAGAACGCATCCGAAAGTGCCGACCCAACAGTATGACAGGTGTTTGCACTCACATTACCACCCTCATGATCACAATGGAACATGAGGTAGAGCCTGATAAGTCTGGCAAAGTCACCTGTTGGATCGTTGATTCCAAGCATTTTTGCGTAATTAGCTCCCCAATCCAAATCCTTATCGTACGGGATGGCATCGCCTTTTTTATACCGAATACGGTACATTCCAGCTGCAATACCCGGCAATACACCAAGCAATCTCAGTGCATCTTCAAGCATGGGTTCCCAGTACTCAGTTTTCCGCATACCTTCAGAATATCTTCTCCGGTATTCAGATTCCCTTTCCATGACAAGTATCCCGGTATCCAACATGCACATTGGATGTGAATCTTCAGGCATCGCCTTCAGAACATCCCATATGTAACCGGGAACTTCACTTCGGTCTGCCAAGTCTTTCTGAAGGGCGGCGGTGGCTTCTTTATCCGGTTTTTCACCGGTGAGTAACAGATAAAACACTTCTTCAGGCCATAACTCCTTGATTGTTAAAAGCGGATGACCGCGAATAATCAATCCTTTATCCGGTTCAACAACAGACGTGTCACAGATCATACCCTTAATACCACGCATTCCACCGAAAGCCTGAGCGACAGTTACATCAGCAATCTTCTTTTTTCCGTAGGTGGAGAGAACTTCCTTTTTTTCTTCCCTCCAGGTCGGAATCATTTCTTTCAGCTTATCCTGTAACTTCATCGTTATTTTCCTTTTCTATTCTTGTAATTTGAGTGTCCGAACATTGCAAACAAACGTCAACTTTAATGTCATCGGGATTTGGAGTAAAATGAAATCTATTTTGGCATTTTCTTTTTTATTCTGTGTATAGTGTTGCTGTTGCATGTTGAGAAGGCTCGTTCTATTGGGACTTTCTTGTTAATGGTATAAGTAATGGTTATAGAATGAAAGGCACATTTAAAGTTTTTTTTCTATGCATACTGTCACTGAATTTACTCTGTTTTCTCCTTCATTCGAAACTACGAAAATGATAATTGACAAGTAATACAATAAACTGGGAAGAGATTTTTTTCTGTATCATGGCATTTCAAATACGATTTGTCATATTCAAATATGCACTGTAGTTATATTACAAAAATCCCCAGTAAAAGGACCTTTCTATGGAATTGCGCTGAACGGGATCCTGGGAACCAGGAACTAAACAGGAGTTCCCAGCCAGATTCCGATGCAGAAAAGGATTCCTGCGACAAAGTGCATATTTATTGTACCGGCATTTGCAGGTTTTAGAAGACGATTATCGTAGTATTGATACAGCGTTTTAACAGCTTTTACACCAAAATAGCATGCCGCCAGAGCAATCAGGCTCAGCATGGGGAGGGTTCCATTTAAAGCCATGACAACGATACTCACAAAGGCGCCTGCGATGAGCAGTACGTAACCGATTCTGGCTTTTTCCGGACCCAATACAACGATCAAGGTATTTTTTCCTGTGGCCTTATCGCCATCATGATCCGGGAACTCATTGATGTAAACAATAGCTGCCACTAGAAAACCAATGGGAATTCCAGCCAGGAATGCCTCCGGCAGCAGCTTGCCGGTCTGGACAAGAGCACTCCCTGCAACCATGAGCGGCCCGAAATTGAGTCCGATGAGTAATTCTCCCAAGCCTTTCAACGCAGAAAACCTGAAGGGTGGTGCCGTATAAAAGAATCCGGAAACAAACCCAATCAGCCCCAGCCACAATACCGGCAGACCCGCTTTTAGGATTAAAGGTATGCCAACTACCGCACTGAGAGCAAATGACACCAGGGCCACAGTGAGCATCCCCTTTGCTGAAATGAGGCCCATCTGGATGCCGCGGCTGCCCCCGGAGAATGGCACCATATAATTGTAATTGGCCTTGTCGGTACCGCTGGTGTGGTCAAAATAATCATTGGCAGTGTTGGTTCCTATATGCAGGAGCGATCCGCCTAGAATCGTTAATCCAAGCCAGCCCCAGCTGACATCATAGCCCATAAAGTTTGCCACAGCAGCGCCCACGAGAATAGGCACAATGGTAGCAGTTAAAAAGGGCAGGCGCATGATAACGAGCCAGGTAAAAACCTTAGTCATCAGGTTTATTTTGGGCCGTATCTGATCCGGTGTCTTAGTTTCTAAAAGCTTTGACACGCCGCAATAACCTATATGCTCACCATTTTTTCCTTTTGTAGGTGTGATTTTAATGTGACAGGGCATTTCATGGCCATCTTTGTGCAGAAAAACCGTGTCTCCTTCCCAGGCTCCTTTTTTTACAGCTTCATCAAGCCAGTTGACTACATGGCCCAATACCACCTGGCCTGGACTAAGATCACTCACCCGGCCTTTACCAATTATTTCTTCCGGTGTATATCCATAAAGTTTTTCGGCACCTTCACTGTACGTTTCTATTTTGCCGTCAAGGTCACATGTAATAACGCTCTTCATTTGTTTATTCATATTTTTAGCCTGCTCTGCTCCTTGTATTATTTACTCTTTCCAATTCCATCATTTGTCAATAATTTGAACATTGACAAGGCGGTAAAATTAAACAAAATAAACACAAAGGCTATATATCTTCTTTGTATAATTCTATTTACTCTATAGATGAATACCCTCAGCATTAAAGAAATTGCTTTTGGTTCAAAGGATTATAGAAAAGCAGTAGTGATTCGTGATGAAGTCCTTCGAGTTCCGCTGGACTTATCATTTTCACAGGAGGAGCTGAAAGAAGACTCAGATGACATTCATATTGCCGGATTCAGTAATAAAACTATGATTGGGACGTTAATTCTTTCCCCTCAAAATGAGGAAACAATCCGAATGAGGCAGGTAGCAGTTCATTCCGATTATCAAAAAAAGAGTTTTGGAAAACAACTGGTTGAATTGGCGGAAAAGTTTGCAATTGAACAGGGATTTAAAAAAATGATGCTTCATTCCCGGGAGGATGTGATTCCATTTTACACCAAATTAGGGTATACAGTTTATGGGGATAGATTTGAATCAGTTACACTGCCTCATTTTTGTATGGAAAAACAATTGGTTTGAATTCTCATTGTGTGGATTCTTAGTTTAATCATGATAGTTTCCAATCCTGCATTTTCCGCTGAAGATACTCCATACGTAATTGTACTTGGGATTGCACAGGATGGAGGTGCTCCACACGCCGGATGTACCAAAGCCTGCTGCGCAGAGAGATGGGACGATCCTGAAAAACAATTCAGTGTTTCGTGTTTAGGGATTGTTGATCCTCGAACGAATGAAGTGTGGATGATTGATGCCACTCCTGATTTTCCGGAACAGTATCATGTCCTGGCGCAAAACGGGAAGCATACCCTGAAGGGGATATTCCTCACGCATGCTCACATAGGGCACTATACCGGGCTTGTGCATCTGGGCCGGGAAGTAATGGGGGCAAAATCCATGCCTGTGTATGCAATGCCCCGGATGAGGACCTTCCTGGAATCCAATGGCCCCTGGGACCAGCTGGTTTCATTAGATCAAATCAAGTTGAAACTCCTGGAAAATGAATCTCCACAGGCACTTAATGATCGCCTCACTGTAATTCCGTTCCAGGTGCCTCACAGGGATGAGTATTCCGAAACAGTGGGATACAGAGTGGTGGGCCCATCATTCTCTCTGGTATACATTCCTGATATCGATAAATGGGAGCGTTGGGAAAGAGATATAAATGAAGTAATCCTTGAAAATGATTATATACTTATTGATGGTACTTTTTTCGGAGATGGTGAGATACCAAATCGCTCAATGGAGGGAATTCCCCATCCTTTTATTGTGGAAAGCATGGAACGCTTCGGCAATTTACCTGGAAAGGAAAAATCGAAAGTACGTTTTATCCATCTCAACCATACAAACCCGGTTTTACACAGCGAATCCTCCGAAAGAAAAAACATGACACTTAAGGGATATAAGGCAGCCCGGAGGAATGAGAAATTCAAACTGTAGAAAAAAACTTTAAGCCATTTCATTAACTATGATTTCTCAACAATCAATAGTAAATGTAATTCAATCCCGGTATTCCTGTAGAAGTTTCAACAATTCACTAATTGGCGAAGAAATTAAAGGTGAATTAAATACATTTATGGCTAACCATAATACTGGTCCATTTGGAACTTTCTCTCGATTTAAAATTGGAGTAATTGAATCGGGTGGTGCCATATTAAAACGATTAAATACCTATGGTTTTATTAAAGGAGCTGATGAATACCTGGTTGGTGCCATGCCTCAAAATATATCGCATCTTGAGCTGGAAGAATTTGGCTGTGTACTTGAAAATATCATCTTAAAAGCAACATCGCTGGGGCTCGGTACATGTTGGATGGGCGGTACATTTAGAAAGTCCGTATTTAGTAAAATGATTGATTTACAAAAACATGAAACACTTCCTGCAGTCATTGCTATTGGGAATCCTGCAAATAAACGAGGATTTACCGATACATTAATTAGACGAATTGCAAAAGCTGATCATCGGAAGCCCTGGAAAAAACTCTTTTTTGAAAACAATTTTCAAACTCCACTTTTAAATGCAGGCAGTGAGGCTATGAACACTGCCCTGGAAATGGTTCGATTAGCTCCATCTGCATCCAACAAACAACCGTGGAGAATTGTTAAGATAGATGATGTTTTTCATTTTTATTTATGCCGGACTCCCGGATATAAAGAACAGGCATTTTTAGAAAAAACGAACAGGGCAGATTTACAACGACTGGATATAGGAATTGCCATGAGCCATCTTGAAAACACACTGCTTGAAGAGAACCAACGTGGGAAATGGGATGTTGTTAATCCAAAAATAGAAGTACCAAACGATGGTTATGAATACAAAGTAAGCTGGGTTCAAAATTAACAATGATGGGTTCACTCAAATGATTGGCTTTTTCATTATTAACTCCAAATTGATTCCTCTGGATAAATTGAAAAGACTTTTATTTATAGCATTGTTAGTATCATACTGTCTACCACAGGGTGGTGATATGCCTGATGTTGTAACTATAAATCCCCTTAATTATTACAGTACCCATTATTCAACAAATATGACTACATACGGGCATGCAGGAATTACTAAAGGAAATCTCAACAATATAACAAATATTAATCCTGCTTTATTAAAAAATGCTAATGGTTTTACAGCTGGATTTTCTTTGTTTTCTGAGGAATTAGATTATTTTTATAAAGTTAATAACCCGTTGCTTGAGTCGTGGAGTATACTGATACCTGGGGATTTGAGTATTAGTATTGGTAGTAATATGAAATATAATCGGACAGTGGAATATCGTATGGAGGTTACAAATGAATGGTATCCTGATGGAACAGGGGAAGTATTTTCAACTAAAGACCAATTTAAAATTCAGACTTATTCTGTTAACTTTTCGAAGGAATTAGATAAAAATATCACAATAGGCTTTAAATACAATAGAGACAAATTATTTAAAAAGGCTTCAGAATATATCCATTCTTATGAAGTTAAAGACCATGTTGATTATTGGGGTGTAGGATTATTATATAATAAGAATTTTGGTAATATTGGTATGATGTATTTAAATGGTAAAAATTTATATCGTACTATTAATTTACCTTATACTTTTAATATCCCTGAGGGCGATACAGTAAATGATACCATTCTTAATTATGCTTTATATACTTATTATCATGTTCCCAGCATATTGGGTATCGGAGTGTCATGCTTTAATAATCCTATATCTTATTTAATTAATGTTAAAAAGATATTTTGGGACCCCATCGGTGGATTTCATATTGATAGTGAAGGATATGTATCAAACAGTTCACATCCTTATGAAGAAAATATACTAACAGCAGGAGTTCAGTGTTACATAACAGATTCCTTTGAACTTTCATTAACTACAACATTAAATGACTATAACTTTGATAATGATTTTAATGAGAGGAAAATAATTACTATTGGTGGTATTTATAAATCTCAAGATTATGACATTGACCTAACATATGGTTCTACGTATGATGCCGAGGAAGAAGATTTTTTTGGAATATCAAATGAGGTTAATTATTTTAGGGTTGGATTGATATTTCATATTCCAATGGATAAAGGCTTAAATACAAATTGATTCCTCTGGGTAAATTGAAGAGAGTTTTGTTTGTGGGATGATAGGTTGTTGACCTAGATATTGGCTTGATTCAATATCTAAGATTAATTCTTTCCAAGAGCATAATTTAATAACTGATTTGAATTTTTTATTACCATGGAAATAAAAAAGAATGGATTTTCAACTTAAATGAAAGTGATTGGTACAGGATTTGGACGTACAGGCACATTGTCACTAAAAATTGCACTGGAAAAATTGGGTATGGGACCATGTTATCATATGAGAGAGATCGTTTTGCGCCCATCTCATATAAAAATATGGTATAATAGATCCTGTGGAGATAATATAAACTGGAACCGGGTATTCGGTAGATTTGAATCTGCTGTTGATTTTCCAGTAAGCTTATTCTACGGGGAGCTAATAAACGAATTCCCCGATGCAAAGTTCATTTTAACTGTTAGAGATTTTGATTCGTGGTACGCTAGCATGACAAATACAATCTATAAAGTGCCTACCCTCCTGCCACACCAGTTCAAAATGATAGTTTACCCCATCCGTATTTTTATAGAGATGCAGATTAACCTGATCTGGGTTGGTCTCTTTAAAAATAAGTTTGGCGACAAAGATTTTACCCGGAAAGTTTACTATGAACATATAGAGAATGTAAAAAAAACAATCCCCAGCGATAGACTTTTGATCTATCGTGTAAATGAAGGCTGGGGACCATTATGTGAATTCCTTGATGTTGACATTCCTGAAAGCATCCCTTTTCCAAATGTTAATGACACCGCCGAAATGTTACGAAAATTTGCTCTTATCAAATCGCTTCCATATGTGTTCATCTTATTGATGGCAGCTATTTTAGTGATGATATTTATATCGGTTTTATGATAGATAAATAAGATTGCACCTCTTTGTAAAAAAGTGGGGATGAGGTAAATTGAAGAGATGAAGAGGAGATAAAATATGAATATGATACTGCGCGTATCCGCTTATTTTATAGCTTTATTGCTTCTGTTTATAGTTTCAGTTGTCGTAATTGTAGATAGAGGGATTTTTAGTGAAAACCTGGGCCCTGGTGAGATTTCTGGTAAGGTTAATACTCAAGATTTTGTTATTGACAAAAAAGCAAGGCAAGAACTTGCCAGAAAGGATTTAAATATTTCCAACCCGAAACAAATTCTTTTTGGAGACTTTCATGTTCACAGTACATTTTCTGCTGATGCACATATTGCGAGTCTTCCAATTGCAGGGGGATCAGGTGTGCACCCTGTAGCAGATGCCTGTGATTTTGCCCGGCACTGTTCTGCTCTGGACTTTTGGGCAATTACAGATCATTCCGAAGCAACAAATCCAAAAAGATGGATGGAGACTAAAGAGATAATCAGACAATGTAATGAACTGAATATTGATAAAAATAATCCTGACTGTGTTGCTTTTCTTGGTTTCGAATGGACCCAGGTTGGTCCAAACAGGGGATCTCATTGGGGCCATCATAATGTTATTTTGAAAGAAGAACAAGATGATATGGTTCCAGCGAGAGCAATTGCTTCTCAAAGTCTCACAAGAGATGCGATGCTTCAGAGACCTGAATGGCCGAATGTATTATTTCCTTTTCTAGATTTAAGAAACCTAAAACGATATATTGATATAGGCAGATATTATAAAGAAACCACGAAAGTTCCAGTTTGTGAAGAAGGGATCCCCTCAAAAGAATTGCCGGAAGATTGTCATGAAGAGGCAATCAATCCTCTTATACTTGCTGAAAAAGTTGAAGAGTATGAATCAGATTATCTGATTATTCCTCATGGCCAGACATGGGGTTTGTATACCCCGCTGGGATACACCCTTGATAAAAGTCTGGAGCTGTCTAAAAGGTATCCGGAAAAGTTTGATCTGCTTGAAATCTATTCCGGCCACGGCAATTCAGAAGAGTATCGATCATGGAGAAGTGCAGATGTTATTCGTGATGGTGAGCCTGTTCTTGATCAGTTTATTACATTTCAAATGGGTGAATTAGATTTTGAACAGGGAACTTTTACCATGGAAGTTGATGGTGAGGACGCTGTTTTTGATATTGGAACACAGTCTTGCCCTGAACCATCTGATAATTATGTGCCGTTATGCTGGCGTGCAGGCGAAGTAATTTATGAAAGATGCATTACAGAGAACAACCCCAAGGAAGAATGTGAAAGAAGGATGATTGAAACCCGACAGCTCGTTGTGGACAGAGGACGTACCGGTCAAAATGTAGTACCTAATTTTACTGATGATGAAAAGGGGGACGCTGGCCAGTGTAGAGACTGTTACAGTCCCGCAATGAATTATGTTCCAGGAGGGAGCGCGCAATACGGCCTTGCCCTGACAAAATTTGGTGAAGATGGTGTAAAACATCGATTTCGTTATGGCTTTATAGGATCCAGTGATAACCACCAGGCTGCTGCTGGAAGCGGTTATAAAGAGATTTTTGCAACAAGTGTTGATGGATCCGGGCCTAAATCAGAGTTTAAAGATAAAGTTTTACATATGGAGCGAGTGTATCTTGGTGATGAATATGAAAGCCCAATCTGGAAAGCTTATAGTGCAGATGATGTGCCAGTTGCATTTGATATTAACGAATTACGTCTTGGGTTCAATGTCATTGAATGGGCAAGGCAACGGGGATTCTATACTACAGGAGGAATGGCCGCAGTGCATTCTGAAGGAAGGTCAAAAGAACAAATTTGGGAAGCTTTGAAACGGCACGAAACCTATGCAACAAGCGGACCTCGAATATTATTGTGGTTCAATTTAGTGAATGACGGAAGTTCAAAAGACGTAACAAAGCCTATGGGTTCAGCAGTCACATTAAAACATGATCCAACTTTCGAAGCGAAAGCCATGGGCTCTTTTAAACAGAAGCCCGGCTGCCCTGAGGACGCATACCGTGCTTTAGGGGAAGAAAGAGTGCACCAGCTTTGTTATGATGAGTGCTATTATCCTTCTGATGAGAGAAATAAAATTACGCGTATTGAAGTTGTAAGAGTTTTGCCGCAGGTTTACGAAGATCAGCCAGTGGATGAACGTATTCAGGATGCATGGAAAACGCATTATTGCGACACGACACAAACAGGCTGTAGTTATACATTTACTGACAATGAGTACTCAGATCTGAAAACAGATGTAAGTTATTATGTGAGAGCTATTGAGGAACCATCGCTTCAGATAAATGTGAAGGGTGCACACTGTGCTGATCATGATTCTGCAGAAGGTCATGCTCATGGCGGATGTCAAAAATTTAAACTCTGTACCCAGGATTGGAAAAATCCCAGAGATTTCGACATGTGTGCTTCCATAGATGAACCCCGTGCGTGGTCATCTCCAATTTATGTCGATTATTCCTCATATTAGTATCGTACCAGATGGTTCCGGCGCCAGCCGGCAGAAGAGAGAGAGAATACTACAAATTGATTCTTCTGGGTATGAAATATTATCGATTTTCTGTGCCTTGAAGAGGTAGATTGGACACCAAATTTTGTGGAAAAAATGACATTGAATACACTTTCAGATCCCCAGTTTACACTGGATAAGGAAACCCATACCTACTCCCATAAAGACCATCCTGATGCGGAGTTTCAAAGCGTCACCACCGTGGTGGGTGATCATTTTGAGATTTTTGATGCTCCCCGGATTGCTGAAAACCTGGTGACAAACAATCCCAGATACAGCGGTATGACTGTTGAGGAGCTCATGGGCAAATGGAATGAAACTTCCCGGCTGGGAACCCGGATCCATGAAGAGATTGAACTGTTCATTTATGAGGGAAGAACCCCTACCGAGCCGAAAGCGAAAATTGGGCTGAACTGGCTGGAACAATTCAAAATGAAATCGGATTTTGAGATCCTTTCTGAGGTGATGGTATACAGCATGGAATTAAAGATTGCAGGGACAATAGACATCCTGGCCCATGACCTGAAGACCGGAAACTATGAGCTGATTGACTGGAAGTCGAGTAAGAAAATTCAAACGGAATCCTATCGGGGAAAAGTGGGGACCAGTCCCGTAACCAGAGATATCCAGGACTGTAATTTCAACCATTATGCACTCCAGCTTTCCTTTTACAGGTATCTTTTGGAAGAGTATTACAGTATTCCTGTATCTAACCAGATGATTGCCCACCTGACTGAAGACAGGTGCCACAGCATCGTTACTCCCTACATGAAGGATCACATCCATTCCATGGTGAACCAGAAAGCCCGGACATAGAAGACCGTGTCCTTTATTTCCACTGTTGAAAAAATTGATGACAAGGTAGTCCTTTATAAATATGACGGTGAAGGGCTGGCACCTAATAGTGGTGATGAGTCTGAGCTTGAAACACCGAATCAGAAAAGACTGTGCTTTTTGGACGTGGAGACGACAGGGAAGGACAGGACGGGAGACGAAATCATTGAAATCGCCCTTAAAACAATCCTGTTTGACATGGCGTCCTGTTCTATCGCTTCCGTAAAAGAAAGTTACGAATCTTATAATGAGCCCACAATCCCCATCAAGGAAGAAGCCTTCCTTGTAAACCGGATTACAGATGAAATGATAATGGGACAATCAATCGACTGGAACCAGGTTGACAGGATTCTTGAAAAGGCGGATGTGATCGTCGCCCACAACGCTTCCTTCGACCGGGCGTTCATTGATGAGCATTCTTCTGTTTCTCCCAGGAAAATATGGGCCTGTTCATTGGAAGATATTGACTGGCCCGGAAGGAATTTTTCAAATGGGAAACAGGAACTCCTCTGTTTTTGGCACGGGTTTTATTATGAATCCCACCGGGCAATGAATGATGTGAATGCCCTCATCCACCTGGTCACCCACTCCAGTTACACGGAGGGTCATCCCATCCTGGAATTGATCGAAAATTCCGGGAAACCCTATTATAAGATGAAGGCCATTAGAAGTCCTTTCGAAAAAAAAGACACCTTAAAAGCGAATAATTATAAGTGGGACGGGGGAAATAAATATTGGTGGAAGAAATTGAATTTTGATGAAATTGAAACGGAAAAAGACTGGCTTACTGAAGTGATTTATGATGATTATTTTTCCGGGGTAGTGGAAGAAATACCTTTAACCGATAAATATAAGCAGTAGTTGTTTTTACAGTACGTTCCAATGTTCTGACTGCAATTGCCAGAGTGATATTCTTTACTGAACCTGTTGAATATTATTTAGAGAAGAACTTTGATCCCACAAATCAGCATTAAAATATATCTGCTGTTCCTTATCAGTGTCTGCTGCAGTTCTGTGCAGGGGTTTGATTTCTCCAGGGATAGCACTGAGAGTCAATCCCAGGAGACACAATGGTGGCAGGAGGAAGCGGGCAACATGGTAACACACCAGATCCATGCCAGAGGGATCAGGGATTCATTGGTTCTGCGCACCATGAAGGAAACGCCCCGCCATCTGTTTGTTCCTGAATACCTGGAACGCAATGCTTATAGTGATCGGCCCTTGCCGATTGGAGAAGGGCAGACTATTTCCCAGCCCTACATTGTCGCCCTGATGACGGAACTCCTTTACCTCACCGGAGATGAAAAAGTGCTGGAGATCGGTACAGGATCCGGCTACCAGGCGGCTGTATTATCACCCTTGGCAAAAGAGATTTATACAGTTGAAATTGTACGGTCACTGGCTGAAGGTGCAGGAAAACTACTCAAAACGCTGGGGTATGATAATGTGACTGTAAAATGGGGTGACGGTTATGAAGGCTGGGTCGAGCATGCTCCTTTTGATTGTGTCATTGTGACTGCTGCCCCGGACCAGGTCCCAAAAGCGTTGATTGAACAGCTTAAAATCGGCGGCAGGATGGTCATCCCTGTGGGCAGTTTTTACCAGGAGCTGAAAGTGTTCATCAAGGGAAAAGATGGCATAGAAGAAGAAAGCATTATACCGGTGCGGTTTGTTCCCATGGTCCATCCGACACAATCCATACCTTCCAGTAGTCCGTAATATATAGCAATTTGCTTTTCTGGGGTTGCTTCACGCTCTGATTTAAGAAGGAGGAATGATTTCGTCATCTGTTAACGGAGTGGCGAATTCGAATCGGGGGAAAATTCCACTGAATTTTAAAAATCCCTTTTTTAAATTAATTTTATATTTGAGTTGTATGAGTGTTTATTCTGAAGTTCTACCCCTTTTTTTTAGACTTGTAAAAAGCGGATGTTTTCCTTCATGAATGGAAAGGTTTAATTTGAAGTTAAAGACAATCAAAATGTTTTTTGTTGTTCTGGTTGGATTACTTACTCCATTTATCCTTTATGCAGGGAATACGGGAAAAATTACCGGTGCCGTAACTGATCAAGAAATGGGTGATCCACTTCTGGGTGTCAATGTAATCATATCAGAAACGGCGATGGGAGCCGCTACCGATGATAATGGATATTTTATAATCCTGAATGTTCCTGCAGGCCTGTATGATATCCGCGCAGAAATGATCGGCTATTCAGCCATGACCATAACCAATGTGAGAGTATCCGGCGATTTAACCACAAACATAAAATTTGCTTTAACCCCCACCGTAGTTGAAGGTGAAGAAATCGTCGTTGAAGCTGAGCGTAAATTAATCCAGATGGACAAGACGGACAGTCGTAGAACAATCACCTCCGATGACCTGAAGGATATGGCAGTAACTTCTATTGAAGACGCAGTGGCTTATACTGCCGGTGGAGTAGAAGATGCGGGAGGAAGTCTCCACCTCCGGGGTGGTCGTGCATCTGAGATTGTTTACCAGTTTGAAGGAATTCAGCTGAAGGATCCCCTTACCGGGAATCCAAACGATTCCGATATTCCAATCATGGCTGTAGCTGAAACCAACATAATAACAGGTGGATTCGGTGCCGATTACGGAAATGCTCAGTCTGGTGTCATTAATGTAACTGGCAGAGAGGGGCGAAATACCTTTGCTGGCGATATTCGTTATTCTACATCAAATGGAGTCTCGGAAACCCTCACCGGGGAAAATCCTCACAATTTCAAAGCTACGGAGTTCTTTCTCAGCGGCCCTATATTAAAGAACAAAGCCTTCTTTTCTGTTGCAGGTGAGGTAAACGAAGACTACGGTTACCTTCCAAACCAATTCTCCAATCTTAACAACTATACCGGGAAGCTTTCATGGAATATAACCGATCATATGAAACTCAGCTTTTCCGGACTTTATTCTCATTCCAATTTTAATGATGGTTTTTCATATAGCTGGAGCCACCAATTGAGTGAAGATAAGCTTACAGAATATATTCCAAGTTATCTGAAGGTTTATGACGGGGAATATGGCGAAATCGCTGACGGTATTATGCAGGATGAAGAAATTCCAGGATTCTATAGAAGCTGGTGGTCACAGGACGGGATTCAGACCGAAGATATTGATGGAGATTTTGTTCTCGATATGTATTTCGAATATGAACCTTATGCAGACTGGAACGGGAACGGCCAGTGGGATGAAGGTGAATGGTATGAAGACCTTGATAATAGCGAAAGCTGGACAGGTTCAGCTTTTGAAGTAGACTATTACGATGGCCAGTTAATCACACCTGATGGAGATATGGCTAATGAAGATGAAAACGGCAACTTTATTCTCGAATCCGAATCTACTACTGATTTTTGGTATGGTAACGGTCAAATGGATACCGAAGATCTGAACGGCAACGGTGTGCTTGATGAGGGTGAAGATATCAATGGCAATAATGTACTTGATTCAGAAGACCTTGACCGTAATGGGAGTCTCACAGAGTTTTCAATGTTTGACCGACTGCCGCTTTGGGATCGAATGAGCAAGATGTGGAACATCGGTTTTACTCATACCCTGTCAGACCGCACCTACTACACTCTGCGTATCGCCCAATACTCTACCATGTTGGAATCGAACATTATAGAGCGACTGAATGAAGATACAGACGGTGATGGTATCCTTGATATTTACTGGGGAACAGAACCCTTTGAAGATACAAATGGAAACAGTCATTGGGATGATGGAGAGTGGTATTACGATATTAATGGTAATGAAACCTACGATCTAAACATTAACTTTGAGGAGGGTGTTGATGGCGTAGGCGACGGCGACAAGAGAAATGAAGACTTGAATGGGAATGGCATTCTTGATAACTACAATCCGGATAATTCCATAACCGGTTTTGATGATCCGAGCGATATGTTTCATGATGCTAATCGCAATAACTATGTTGATGAATCAGAACGGGACTGGAATGGGGACGGTGTTATGGATGATTATGACAGGCGATTTTTTTGGATGCCCTGGACAGATATTCCGGATGAGGGTTTCAAACATACCCTTGGTGACTTCTATGGGGTTGGTTCCGCGCATCCTTATACTTTTTCAAGGGACCATTATCATTATGATGAAAAAGTGACAACCACCATGAAATTCGATCTGGTGAGTCAATTCACCCTTCATCATAAACTCACTACCGGTCTGGAATTAAAAGATTATAACCTGACCAATTTCTGGCCCCCAGATCGATACGGGTACGCAGAATATTATACTGTAAAACCGCGGGAACTTTCGCTATACTTGAGTGACAAAATGGAATACCCAGGTGCCATTGTTAATGCCGGTATCCGTATGGAGTATTTTATGCCGAATTCCGAGTATCCCGGTGATGAGACCGATCCAACCTGGACCAGCGATGATTATGATGACTGGGACGGAGACGGGATACCCGAACAGTATCAGGGCTGGATGGATGCTGCCGGTTTATACGAACGCAGTCTTCTGGAGACCGATGAACACGGGCGTGAGATCCGCCCAATCAAGGATCCTCAGAAAGCAAAAAATAAATTGGTGTTCGCACCACGGCTTGGTATCTCTCATCCAATAACTGACAAAGCAATGCTGTATTTTAATTATGGGCGATATTATCAACGCCCTGCACTGGCATATATGTTCAGGAACATTACCTACAATATGGGCGGAGGTTTTCCCATTGTTGGTTATACGAACCTTGACCCGGAATTGACTGTTTCTTATGAGGTTGGAGTACGGCGGCAGCTTACAACACTCTCAATGATTGAAGCCAAGGGCTTTTATAAGGATATTTTTGGACTTACGGACACACGCCCGATATACTGGACAGTCAGTGACTGGTACACAACGTATTACAACCGTGATTACGGGAATGTCCGTGGATTTGAGATTGTCCTGATAAGGCGTCCGCCCGGGTTATTCTATGGCGAATTAAATTATACGTATTCAGTTGCCAAGGGAAAGAGCAGTTCAGTAGGACAGGGCTATAACACTGAATGGTCTGGCAATATTGTCCCAACCTTTGAATCTTACCTGGAATGGGACCAGCGCCACACGTTTAATGCGAATGTTAATCTTTCCTATAAAAGCTTACTCACAACGATGGCTCTTAACTATGGAAGCGGAACCCGCTACACAAAACCTGATCAGGGGAGGATTCCCGTTGAAAACACAGAAACCTATCCATGGTACATGACATCCAATCTGCGATTGAGCTATAAATTAAAATTAGGGAAATTCAACGGTAACTTGTTTATGTACATCACTAACCTCTTCAACCTCCAACGATTCAGAGAGGTAAATGATGTGACCTGGTATTATCTTCAACAACAGTATATATCACAATTTGACAGTAACGGTGATGGGGAAGTCACTGCTGGCGATGGACAGGAAAATTTCTTTGGATACATGTCACTTGTAGATTTGGATCATGATGGCAAGGTAGATGCTAATAAACAGAATCCTGAACGAGGAATGTATATGCACCCTGCTGTCCATCAGGAAAAACGTCGTTTCAAAAT
>CAJWIT010000012.1 GCA_913041945.1 uncultured Fidelibacterota bacterium | reverse complement strand
TCACCGCCTGTGCTTACAGGAAAATCATAAACTTCAGTATAATTACCACATCCATCCATGGGACCACCATTATTATTGTACCAGCAGTCAAAACTCTCTGGATAATCAAGAATATCACCCGTGGAAGAATCCCAAATCTTTAAAACAAAACTTTCACCTGCATTCATTCCTTCATCAACATCAGGAGTTGTAGTGTCATCACCATAAATCGGCATATTAATATATGCAGTCCCTGCATTGATCATAATTGCAGCTGCGCCTGCAATATTTCCATCCTCATCAAAAGCTGCTGACCAATCCCCTTCTCCTGCAGGAGTTCCATCTATGGTTGCCTGAGCTAAGAATACACCTGAAGACGGGTTAGGGGTTACCAAGTCTTCAAATGGATTTGTATCTGAGTTTTCACCGCCTGATCCGCCTTCTATGGTATAGTTGTCCCCTTCAAGAACGGTCAGAGTAAAGTCATCTGGATACGTGTTGTCCACATCCTCTACTGAAAGGTCACTAAATGTGATTGTAAGAGGCGTGTCTTCAGGAGTGGAGAGTTCTTCCTGCCCTGTGATCTCCGGAGCATTATTCTGAGCATACAGTGGAATTATCAATACAAAGATAAAAATTATATTAAGTAATGTGTTCATTCTGTCACTTCAACACGCCCAGAGACCTGCTTCAGGATATTTATGTTTACATTATTTGAATCTCTGAATGTTGCTTCTCCGGATATATCAAAGGAGAATGTGTCTGGGATAACTGGAAGAAATTCAATAAGAATCACAGCACCACTGCCGGAGATACCCTCTTCATCAGCTACACCCAAGTTCAAATGAATGATGCCCTGTGCCCTGTCATGCTCCTGAATCATAATGGCTTTACTGCCAAAACCGGTAAACAGTGAATCTCCTGTTACGCGAATTGAGTCTGGATCAAGTGAACCTGGATCATAGGCAATCTCCAATTCCGTTGCCATGACATTTTCCACCTCTTCAACAAAGACATACACAGTATCCATTACACCAATATTTGCTTTTCGAAGAAGAGGGAACAGCCTCAATGAGGGGCCTTGTATGGCATCTACTTCAAATGTTACTTCAAGTGAGTTATCACTCTCATATAAATCTGAAAAACGTGCATTGATCCAAATAATATGTTCCCCTTCGTCAAGGTAGTGCAGGGTGAGAGTTGTAGCTTCAAACCAGTCGCTCCATACGATATTATCAAGGCTATAGCTGAATTCATTGGCGTCTTCATTCGCCTCCCATATAAATGTAACAGAAGAAGTGTCAAATGTAGTATAAAACGAAGGTTGAATAATGGAAATCCCAGGATCGGGAATGGGAGGTCTCTCACAAGTCAAAAGTCCAAATACAATGAAACAGTAAAATATAATTAACTTTTTGACAGAAAATATTTTCATTTCATTACACACAACGTTTTAGGAAAGAAATTCCCTCATAAAGCTGGATGAGAGCTAAGTAAAAAAAATCTGCATTGCATAATGTGACCTTTATTGTCGATTCTATAATCTAATGCGCCATAAGATAATACATCTTTATAAGATAAATATCAAAATGAGCTGTGACACACGTCACATCATTTATTACCAAAAAACAATAAATAGAAATTGGGAATTAAAAAAAATGATTGCATTTTACCGGCTTAAACTATTACTTTACCCCATGAAGGTGCTGGTTTGGTGCCTTTGGTATGTGGAAGGGGGTAGACATTCACCTTGTCCCGAGGTCATTGTGAAGTCTACCCCATTTTTTTCTATAAGGTAACTTTTCTCTCAATAATTATTGGATATAACCAACACACTTTTAAGATTATACTTGTGTGATATAAAGGACTACTTTAAGTTAAAAATGGGGCAGTAATCTAAAGACTTAAACACCAAACACATTTTCATTCAACTATAACACAGACTATTTTTTATTCTTTTCAGCTTCAGTTTTCGCTTTCGCTTTTTCCTTTTGAATGAGGCTTAAATTTTCAATTTCTTTCAGATCATTCTGTAAGGTAGTGATCGATTGATCTATATCAGATAATTTCCGTGAGTTTTTTCTCCGTTCGCTTTTGAAATCGTCTTTCAAATCACTGATCTCCTCTTCAATTGAGCTGAAATGTTTTTGAACTTCCCGATCTAATTCACTTAAATTAAATGCAACATCTTCAATTAAGCCACCCAGTGAATCAGCTGTAGAATGAATCAACTCCGTGTTGGCAATAATATCTTCCTGGGCTTTTCGTAAATGTTTCCCGCGGCCTATAAATTGTAAATTTAATTTTCTTAAATCCTCTCTAAACTCCTTGTTTACCTCATCTACATGCTTGATTTGTTCGGCTTCCATCATAGCCATTCGATCCATAGCCTGGAAATAGCTAAACTGGATATATGCACCGCCGGCAATCAAAAGAAACATTATACTAAAAATGATTTTATCTTTAATACTCATGAGATTTCTACCTATTATTTTCTAAGGATTCTAAACGCTTTTCCCACTCGGTGAGTTCACGGGCAGCTGGTTCAGTTTCTGGTTCTTCAATCGCTTCTTCTTCACTATCATCATCAATAGATAATTTTATTTTTTCTATTAATTGTGATCTTTTATCAGTTGATGATTTTAATTGATTGGTCATACCCTGAACCTCTTCGTTAAAATCAACAACGGTGTTTTTTAATCTTACTATCAACTCATCAAATAAAGCCTTGCCGTACTGTTCGTCGATCCCATCTAAAAGGTTATCCATCTTTTCATTCAGATAACCCATACGATCATCCTTATTGTCAAAGTTTATACTCATAAAAATAAATTAATCCAAATAAAAAAATAGGATAAAATTCAGTGTCAGCAACCAAGTATTCAGAATATTTTCATCTTAGATTAATACAAATCAAAGATAGATGGATATTCATCGTCATTTGTTTGAAGCATATAATCTGGATTGTAATACACCAGTCGCAATAAACTTGTTTTGTCATTGATAATTGGAAAATCAGTCATATTCAGCTGTATCAAAGAATGTAAGATTAGTTCAATTCGGCTCGGTACTTCAACCCAGGAAGACATAAAAAATGCTCTGGAATAATGAATAGTTGGTTCATTATTATAAGACAAGCCAGGGCCCGATTCTGTTTGTTGAGACGAAACAGGTGGGCCATAAATTTCAGTAATAACGTTTGCAACCCTATGAAAATCATGGATTTGCCTATCCAGATCAAAAGGATCGAGCACATAGCTAATGTCCACTTTCCATAATCCGCTATCCCCAAAAACGTACTCCATCGTTACCTCATCAGGTCCCAGATTGCCAGAAAATATAATCGAAGAACTGTCACTGTTCAATTCATAAGAATTCATATAAGGCATTTGGGGGATTGTGCCCTTTGGACTCCCCCAGATAAATCCTTTATATCCATAGTCAAGCCCCATTATTTCCGGTTGAAGTGCTAAGGTATCAGGTATTCCTTCCTTAACAGCCGATGTGGCTTCATCAATTTCTACAACGGTAGTACCCGTTGGAGAAGTCCCTTTAACTTCTTGAGAGGTTGCCAGGGCCAAAGGTATTATGAGTATAATAAGGTGTAGGCAGAGTTTCATTTTATTTCTACTTCAGGTTTCATTACGGTTACACTTTTGAACGGTCAGCAAAATACACATCATTGGAAAGAACAGGCAAGGTGAAAAATATCATTTCAATACTGTAGCTATTCGATTGAATCTTGGAATCCAGGTATCCAAATTGAGAGAGAAATACACAAAAAGAGCCTCTCCAAGAATATGATTAAACGGAACAAATCCCCAGAAACGGGAATCAAGGCTGTCATCACGATTATCACCCATCGCCCAGTAATAATCCTGTTTTATGGTATAGGAATCCATTTCTTTTACCAATTTTCCATCAACATGTAAAAATTGAAAATCTTCATCTTTAATTGAAGCTGACCATGGATTAATCCAAGTTCCATCGGGAAAATAATCATTGTACACCTCCCGCGTGCCTTTTCGCCGGAAAAGGTCATTTGGATCAGTCATAGTGAAATGATATGCAACTGCTTGATTTTCCAATGTGGCTGAATGACCATCAAGGAGGATCAAAGGTAAAAGAAAACGCCAATCTGATTTTTCACCGTTAATAAATGGTATGCCGTCAACAATTGTGTAGTGATCCCCTTTTTGAGGGATACGAAACGTTTTAAAATGATCTTTATTTATTCCAAAACTACTATGGAACATCCTGTTTTGTTGAAAACCTTCCGGCATCATCGGCGAAACGAATTTCCCATTTTCCGATAATGGATATTCAATACCATTTACAAAAACTTTTCTTGCTTCGATTTTTACACTGTCACCTGGTTCGGCTATACATCGTTTTACATACTTATAATACCTGTCTCTCGGGTATTTAAAGATAATAACATCCCCCTGTCTTGGCTCCTTGAATTTTGGAAAGCGAATATAGGGGATATCAAATCCTTTATCCGTGTAGGGAATCCCGATCCAATCCGGAGATCGCATTCCATAATTAAACCGGCTTCCTATGAGAAAATCTCCCGTCATGATGGTGTCTTCCATACTGCCGGTGGGCACAATATAGGCTTCGACAATTGTAACTTTCAGGAGAAATACAATCAATACCAGCGTTGCTAGTGACCGGGCCTCTCGAATGATTTTCTTTGATTTTTTCAGCATGTTATTTACGATTCAACCAAATTAATTTACAAAGGTTATGTGTGATGCAATATTGAAATATCAACAAATGTCAATTCCTTTATAATGATTTATAATGGGTCTTCCCTTCCTTAAAAATACTGTGACAATATCCAGTCGAATATCTTTCGTTATATCATTTTTCATTAAATATGAGTCAATTGCTTTTTCCAGTTTTGAGATTTTCTCAGCATCGATTTTTAATTCCGGCGAACCTAATTGTTCCTTTGAAACTGTTTTTACTTCTACGAAAACAATTTCGTCATTTTTTTCAGCGATCAGGTCAAGCTCTCCATAGGGTGCACAATATTCATTCATCGATTTGATTTCATAACACTTTTTCATAAGGAAAAGTGCTGCCAGTTTCTCTCCGATCCAGCCAATTCGGCGATGTTTCCTATACCAGGATATAGTGGGAAAATTATCTCTGACAGGTTTGAATGACTTCCGATGAATCGGAGTCGCTTTCCACTTTTTTAAAGCATCCATATGTTTGAGCGTTCCATAACCCTTGTTACCGGAAAAACCGTATTCAGGGAAAATAACATCGTATTTATCCATAATTCTATCACGTGTAACCTTTGCGATAATAGAAGCAGCCTGGATAACTTCAATCTTCTCATCTCCCTTGATTATCCCTTTATTCGGGATGATCTGGTCCGGAAGAGGAAATCCGTCAATTAAAGCGTGATCCGGCTGGACATCTAAATCCCCAAGAGCCATGCGCATCGCCTTGTAGGTTCCGTTCAAAATATTCACATGATCAATGGTTTTCTCATCTACAGTGCCAATTCCAACTGCAAGGGCCTGATTCATTATCTGGTCATAGAGCATTTCACGTTTTTTAGGAGACAACTTTTTTGAATCGTTAAGCCCAGCTATGGAATGATCTTCAGGGAGAATGACCGCTGCAGCCGCTACTGGGCCTGCCAGGGGGCCCCTGCCCGCTTCATCTACGCCGGCAATCAGCGCCATGCGAATTCCTTAATTGATTTCCCGTCTGAATGCAACCAGATTGCACCATCTCTATCCGTTCGGTGGATTCGGACATTTGCATCCATCAATCGCTGTATGACAATCGGTGAAGGATGTTTGAATTTATTCTTTCTTCCTACTGAAATTATCGCAAGTTCAGGTGTGATCATGTCCAGCAAAGGTTGAGTTGTGCTTGTTATTGAACCATGATGAGCTACTTTCAAAACGTCAGAATCTAAATACGATTGGAGAGATAAAAGCAAGTGATCTCCTTCTTTTTCCAGGTCCCCGGTGAAAAGCACAGTTACCTTGCCATGAATCAATCGGAAAACAATGCTCATATTGTTTACGTTATGTTCATTTTTCACCATGGTAGAATCTGGAGCCAGAATCTGCAATGAGGTTTTCTCATCAATAAAAATTGTTTCTCCACGATTTGGCTGACGGTAGACAACACCTTTTTGTTTAAATGATTCAAGAAGTTGGTTATATGTCCAGGAACCATATTCTGAAAATGTATCCCAAACTGTATCAACAGGTACAGCTTCGAGGACAGAAACAAGTCCCCCAATATGATCGCTGTGAGGATGGGTCATAACCACCCAGTTGAACCGCTTCACTCCCAAATATCTGGCTGATGGAATCACAACCTGCTCTCCATAATCTCTGTTCCAATTTCGCTGTCCTGCATCCACAAGCATTGTTTTCCCATTTTCAAACTGAATAATGGCTGAATCGCCCTGTCCTACATCCAAAAATACTATATCCAGACCTTTTTTTTTCAGGCTCCATGTCCAAACACTAATGGTGATAAATAATACGCCGGCTAAAATAGTTTTTCCCCTATACTGTTTTTGAAAGACCATAAACAGAAACATAACGATCAGGCCGTATTGGACTAAATGAACCAAATGAAGACCCTGGATTGGTATAGAAGCAAATGGAACGGATGAAAAAAAACCTGAACACCATTGGATACCCTTTGTTACAATCCAAGCTGATTCCGCCCAGCCAGAGCTTAAAAAGGGAATACATCCCAGCAATAATATTGCAAATCCCAGTGCAACCAGGATTCCAATAAGGGGAACTATTATAACATTAGCAATGAGTGAAATGATAGGAATTCGGCCAAAATACCAGGCTGTAAATGGAAGGGTCCCAATTTGGGCAGAAACGGAAACAAGGAAAAGGCCCCAGATGAATCTCACTGCACCATTATGAACGTGACTTACTTTGAGCTTTTCCGGCAGAATATTTTCGAATATTCCTAAAAAGAAGACAATTGAAATAACAGCAGCGAAACTCAGTAAAAAACCAGTATCAGCGATCAGTACCGGGTTCCATAAGAGAATCAAAAATCCAGCAGACGATATAATATTCCACGCATTAATCGGTCGGTTCAAGACAGGGGCCAAAATATAGAGCCCAGCCATGATGGAAGCCCGGACAACACTGGCCTTTCCGCCTGTTAACAGGATAAAACCTCCTAAGCCAAGAATGATTCCCAGCCTGTCCCACCCCCAGGGAATCCTGAAGATTTTTGAAAAAAACAATAGAATGATCAAAACATATCCCACATGGAGACCGGATACTGCCAGGACATGAATAACCCCTGTCTCAATAAAGGCATCTTTCAGCTCAGGATCTACGGAGGATTTATCCCCAAGAATCAACGCAGACAGGAGACCGGCAACATCACTATCGGTTTTTCGGGAAAAGATTGACCTTACCGAATTCCGTACATCAGCTAATGAAGATAAATGACTCCACCCTTCTGGTTCAGTTATGAAAAGCTCTGTCTCATCATCCTGGTAAATTTTTCCGAAGATACCTTTCCTGTAATTAAATAAACGGAAATCAAAATCTCCCGGGTTTCTTTTCCCAAAAAAAGCAAGGAAAATTCCTTTCCCTTCGATCGTATCGCCTATTGAACCAATGGTACTATTCGATGAATACACAAAATACTGGATATCCCGAGTTGTATACATTGTTTCTGATGAAAGCAGGCTGTTTTCCAAAAGGAGCCTTTGCCCTGACCGAGTATCACCTTTTGAAAGCAGAACCCCTTTAAAGGAAACATCATAATCATTGAAATGACCCGCAAGACCGCTTTTTTCATCCATGATATCTAATGTAAAAGAATGATATGCCCAGCCAATGTTCCACATTGTAAGCAAAAGAAACAGGATGAAGGCATTATCAGTTTTGGATTTGAGTAAAAACAGAAAAAAGAAAACAGATGTGATTAATGCATACAATGTATAGTGCAGCAAAAAAGCATTCAAAATTCCTGAAACGAAGGCAATGGAGAGCCACCCCATGGGATATCGCCTGAAATGAGAGATCGGTAATTTCATTCTCATGTGAGGCAAAAAATAATTGTGTCTTCCAACACTATCCCACGGATATATTTTGTTTTAATATTCCCAGAAATGCATTTTCCAGAACCCGTTGACAATAAATAAAAAAAGGCGTGCAAAAACACGCCTTTTTTAAACCAAATTAAAAACAGATTCTTACTTCAACAGCACCATCTTCCTTGTCTGCACAAACTCACCAGCACGAATCTGGTAAAGGTAGACTCCTGCGCTTACTGGTTTGCCAAAGGAATCAGTAGCATTCCATTGCACTAACCTGAAGCCTGCTTCCTGGACAGTATTTACAAGTTGAGTGACTTCCCTGCCCATTAAGTCGTATACTGTAAGCATGACCTGTGCCTGTTCTGGCAGGTCGTATCTGAGGCTTGTGATGGGGTTGAAGGGATTTGGGTAGTTCTGGTGGAGTGTATAGGCAATTGGTATAATGGCCTTTCTTTCCAAGGTAAATGTGTCCTCCGTTGGTACCGTAATCTCACCATTCTGCTCAAGAATATATTCCTCACCGCTTCCAGTGCCCAGTACCCAGTGCATGTACTCACCTGCATCTAAGACCACATCATAGCTGATGGCAATGGTTTCATGAGGGCTCATTACCTCTATTTCGCTGTTTTCCCCTCCAATCCTGATGTTACCCTTAAATCGTACATCAGAAGCACCTGCTGGTGGTCTGGGAGGCAATTCATAACTCTGCAATTCATTTTCAGGTATGGTCACTCCAAAGTAGAGTGGCATACCGTTGAACCTGATGACATTAGCATCTGCAGTGCGGTCAACAAAAGGTTTAATCCGTGCAGTGCCATCGCTATTTAGTGTAACCTGTCCATCCGCAGAAGCGTTGACCCAGTAGCCTTTCCCGGGGTCAATAGCATCAGCATTGTAGTAAGCACCATTGTAGCCGTAAATAGTTCCCGGCACGATAATGCCGCCGGGATCACTAATGGAAGGTGATTCGAAGACAGAAGAGAGGCTTCCCATGAGATTCCATCCTTCAGACAGGAAGATTGGAACCTGGTCAATGGGATTTCCGCTTACATCGGTAGAGCCTTCTGCATCAAAAAAGAGCCAGTATCCATCACCGTTTTCAAGTGCAGCCTCAGGTACATAGGCACCATCAAAGCCATAGAGGGTACCGGGAACGGCATCTGGATAGATAGAAGAATATGTTGAATCCCATACTGCCACGGGCAGGCTTACCAGGTTCCAGCCTTCATTGTAATCTACAGTAACCTCTCCCTCATCATCATCCCATAAATCTGAAATTACTTCATCACAATCGCCAGCTGCAAGACACTCCTCACATATTGGAGGAAATGTATCTAATACTTCCATGACTTCTAAATCATCTTGACAGTCATCTCCACATCCACTAGGAATTATAGTATCAAGTAACCAATTGCAAAAATCTGTTCCATTATCACCAGGTGAATTGTCAATCCATTCCTCAAATCCATCACAATCTGTTAAACATTCAGGGAAATCATCACCACCATTATCCCGCCTCCAAACCAAATCGATCATAAAATAAATGTCTTCCATGTCTTCCAAAAGTAGGAGGTAACTTAGACCTCCATCATTGTCATAAATTTCACATTCTTCGATGGGAACATCTCCACATGGATAATACAGGCCTTCAAGAAATAAGGAATCATTCACAACCGAATAAGCAAAAAATAGAGAATCTATCGATTCATTATACAATATTAAGAAGAGAGAACTATCTGTAGCACTCCACGTTAACTCCGTCGAATCGGAGTAGGAACCCCACTCATCTTCACCAATAGAGATTTCCCATCCAGTCCCGTCTTCATTAAAGACCCAATACCAATCCTCATGATCTACCAGATTCCCCAGGAACGGAACTTCCGTTGGCTCACCGGCGGTGAGTTCGACCATATCCGGTGCGATGGTTCCTGATAAAGCAAAAAATGATGAATCTCCTTCTTCATTGAAAAAAGTCAAACCATCAATAGTTACACTCCAATCGGTGGAGTCCTAGGTGACTGCACCAGACACATCCTCACCTATGGCAAAAAGTCCTCCATCATCAAAGTCAAGAGATGTTGAAAAACCGGCAATATCCGGATTCACTTCATTTTCAGCGCTGTCTGAAAAGGCGAGTAAGAGCACCATCGCATCCATGATTGTATCCCCCTCCATGCCCTCCATGAACTCCATCAAACTCACATTCATAATCAGCATCGCGTCTAGAGGGCCGTTGTCAGTGCTATCACCTTCTTCCTCTTCGTTTTCAAGTAAAAACGATGCAAACATATATGTTAAGGAATCTTCTGCAGATCCGGTTACAGCAATCCCGCCGTTTGACTCTTCCAGGCCCAAGATGTCCATAAAATCTGGAAAGGTTTGATCGGTTCCCGATGTAACGTAAAGGGACGACTCAAGACTTTCATTATACCAAGTTCCATAGAGATCTTCCGGATCTCGAGATGAGGGAGCTTGGTTCTGATGGGAGTTGGCTGACGGCTGCATATTTTGCAAGGAGGGCTTCATTTTGCTGATCTCTTGCCGCATATCCTTAAGGATCTTTTGTGCTTTCTTTGTCATATCATCTGCGGCTAAACAGAGGGAAAAAGTTAGAAAAATAATCGCGGTTTTCTTCATGATAGTCTCCCTGTTAAGCTATTATGAATGCTGTTGCGGATATATTTTCTGGAAAATGTAAAAATAAAAATAGAATCGTAAATGATATATTCCTATCCACAATTTTCATATGATACAAATATTACACAGAAATCTGGGAAATAACTAATTCTAAGTTGGAAATGTGATGTGGGTCACAAAAGGGAAATCAGCGAACTCTTTTTCCATACTAACGAGATTGCTTTGTCGCGCTGCTCCTCGCAATGACAATGAGAATAATTCTTCCTTACTTCAGAAGAGCCATCTTCCTGGTCTGCACAAACTCACCAGCACGAACCTGGTAGAGGTAGACACCAGCACTTACTGGCTTGCCAAAGCTGTCAGTAGCATCCCATTGAATTGACTTGTATCCTGCTTCCTGTGTGGTGTTTACCAGTTGGGCTACTTCCCTGCCCATTAAATCATATACTGTAAGCGTAACCTGTGCCTGCTCTGGCAGGTCATATCTGAGGCTTGTGATTGGGTTGAATGGGTTGGGGTAGGCAAGGTGCAACTTATAATCACCTGGAATTGTAGGTGTTGAAAATGCTTTCAGTGGTGATTCTACCTCTTCGAATAAGACAACGGAATAGGCTGGAATCACAATTTCTTGATCTGAACTAGTTGAAAAATCCACTAAGGTAGTATCATAGGTTAAATCACCATCCCCATTAATATACTGGTCAATAGCAGGGAGATTACTTTCATTTTGACTTGTTATTGCAATACATCTAATATTAGTCGTAAAGCCTGAACCGTCATTGAACTGCAGTGTTTTGCTCTCATCTGCAACATTAGTAATTAGAGCTCGCTGGATGCTTTCATTTGCATTAAAAAATTTCCATCCAAGCAGATAGGAATACTCATAACCTACATCAGGTGATTGATTACTGTCTACATCTTCACCTTCAAATGGATTCTCTGATATAACACCTAAATGATCACCGTTAGTGTTTTCAAAAATTAATTCCTGCATATGTGTCATTTCCTTTGAAATATAGTTCCAGAAATAGATACTAAAAGCGGTTGCGGTTCTTCCATAGGGGCTACAAGAATCCTGATCATCATAAGGTGGAAATTCATCGGGGAATTGATGTCCATGATTAATTGCGCTTGTAGAGTACCAACCATGTAAAGCATTCAACATTATAATTTCAAGGTACGGATTTCTCAACATTAAAGAATAGTTTTGAATATTCACTAGTGACTGAGCCCATTTTAATATCCAGGGTTTTTCTCCAATTTCTCTGAATGCACTTTCGGTTAACCATATCCTGATTTTCATACCCAAGTCATTTTCTAATGTTGTAATTGTGGTAGAATCCATGCCAGTATCGATTAACATATCATCATGCCTAAATTGAGGGAATGCCATCACCTGTTCTGCATTTAATGTATCCTGATTCCCCAAATCATCGGTTTTCTCTTCAAAACGTAAATATTCATGCCATGACAGATAAATTGTTTCTAAATCAATAAGCTGAGGGTTGATATTCAATAAAACCTGCCTGGTCCAATCGTCAGACCTTGGGTCGCCAGGCTTATTTTTTGATGAAATTGCAATCTTAGCATTAGGTAGAATCGTAGATAATGAATCTATATATTTACTGCACTCCTCTGCAAAAGATTGAGGCGTTGGATAGATAAACTCAAACCTGCCTGGGTCAAATTTTCCATCTTCATCTTTATCCTTTACTAATGTTTCTCCTGCGTTATATTTATAATTTCTGGGTTCTTCATCTTCCCATTTATCTCCTCCTCCACGCAAATAAAATTCATTGCCAAGTTCAACATACTTAAACGGAACTTGTATGTTCGGAGGAGCATCATCAGACGCATCGTTCCACTCCTCCAACCCTTTTCTTATCATACTCATGTTTGTGTCGATGCTAGATGTGAGCATATTCAATACAAAAGTGCCTTCTATACCATAAGTATCAATAAAATTAGTGAAGGCACCAAGACCTATATTGATTGGGTTCCAACTTCCATCCGCATTTTCCCACCATTCATAATCCCGGTTTGATATTTCAAAAAAATAAGCACCAGGCGTTTCAGCTTCACTATAATCATCAAGAGATTCGGCATAATACAAACCGTCACCTATTGTATTGAGTGTGTCCACATAGTTTCTGATACTCTCTTGAGGCAATACCCATCCACTTGTCCAGTCAAAATAACAAGGGGTCGCTCCAGGAAAAGTTAATACATGTGGATTAATACAGAGTGCAGCTGAGTCAAAATCCGGTTCTCCAAAATCATATTCAATACCCGAATCATCAAAATCATTATATCGCAAAGATGAATGTGAAAGGCCAAACAAAGGAACCTCTCGTGTATTATTATTATCCAGAGAAACAGTTATCTGTGAAGTCAGCAGATTAAAAAGTAGTATAATAAATCCTATTATATATTGTTTCATTTTTATCTCCTTATTTCAATTTACCCAGAGGAATCAATTTGTATTTTCTAATTTTTCGTCTTTGAAGTTTTGAACTTCCTCTATTTTTCCCTATTTCCAAAAACTTTCATGTGTTTTTTGACGTATTTTTATAGTGGCTAAACAATTTTCTACTTCTGTTTTTAGTTCAGGAGTAAGGTTGCCTTTTAATGCATTTTCATATGCTTCAACTATGAGCTCAAAGTCGCCATCATCTTTTTTCTCATATGCGCGGCCCATCCAATAATACGGCTCTCCTTTTGTGGGATCAAAATATGTTGCTTTACCAAACTTTTCCAGTGAATCCCAAAGGGCTGATTTATTTCCTTTTTTAAACAGGCGGAGTCCTTCTATCATGGCTAAACCGTATTTTGCCTTTTTGTTTTTATTGTCCAGGACCAATGATTCTTTGAACTGTTTTTCTGCTTCATTGTAATTCTCAGCTTTTAAGGCAGCGCTACCCAGGGTATTATAGGCATTTACTAATGCCTTCAGTGTTTCTTCCGACACTGACTTTCCGGCCAATAGTTCATCTTTCTTGGCGATAACTGCCTCCGGGTTTGTTGTAGCCAGTTCAGTAACGGACGGTGCACAACAGGTTAACCAATAACAAACCAGCGATAGTATAATAAATAGTTTCTTCATCTCTTCAATTTACCCAGAGGAATCAATTTGGAGGTTATTCCCATTTACACCATCCCCACTTTTTTGCAAAGAGGTGGGAAACAAAAAACCCCACGAATGTGGATTAATAATATTTACATGGCAAAAGGAGTTGGAAAGGTGGGTTTAGCCCTCACTTTTTTTCTTATCGCAATCACAAGAGCTAGATTTTCCATTGGACTTCTCTTTTTTCTTCCTTTCCTTATACTCTTCCTGTGCAGCATTGAAGGGCGCATCGATATTATAAACAATTTGCTTTTTAGTGAACCCAGCATGGGCCAGCATATATACACAATTCCCCATCATTCTAAAAGCCAATGAATATGGGTCAATATCATCTGTATCCTTTTCTTGGGCTACAGCAGTATCCCACGCTTTATAAAATGCGTCATCTCCTACTGCATGTCCTGCCTCTATCTTTTTATCCCAATCCTGATCGTCTTTAACTTCTGAAACTGTTTTCCCTTCATTATGCATCTTATAAGCCTCCTCTAATAATTCTGCCATATCCTGATGAGACATCTCATCAAAAGCAGCAACTATTTCTTCAGCTTTATCATCAGTCATTTCCAATGTGTACTTCAACATTTCTATACAAGCCCTTGGGCCCTGTTCCATGTAAACTTCGATAGCATCTCTGATTCCAAATTCGGGGATTTGACCCTTAATAAAGTCCTGCGTATTTTTGCCTGTACCAGCGTTCTTTTTACTCTTCATAGTCATTTTAATCCTTTTTATTCCATAATACCATGCTGAAACTTATAATTTTTCCATCCCTGTAAGTTACTTCTTTATCCATTCTTCCGTACTTAAATCTACCCATCATCCCAGTAACAAAAGTCTCTTCAATTTACCCAGAGGAATCAATTTGGAGTGGTGGAAATGATTGCCGTGAATGAATCGGTTACCCATCAGTTACCCGTAAATTACGTCAAATTGTCCTAATTTGTCATATTGTTTAACAAGTTACGGATAAAGAAAAAGCGGGAAATAAATCCCGCTCTCTCTTCGATACCAAATAGATATTATCTATGTACGCCCGACAGGATTCGAACCTGTGGCCTTTGGCTCCGGAGGCCAACGCTCTATCCAGCTGAGCTACGGGCGCAAACTTTCTAAATTTTCACTCTGTCAGGCACCAACACCGGATTGCATTTCTGCCGCTTCCACCGTATTTTCCACCAGCATGGCAATGGTCATGGGCCCCACCCCTCCAGGAACCGGGGTCAGCGCTCCTGCAATTTCTGATACACGTTCAGCATGTATATCTCCAACCAGTTTATATCCCTTTTCTGAATCATCATTCACCCGGTTAATACCCACATCAATCAATACAGTACCAGGTTTTATAAAAGATTCATCCAGAAAATTCGGAACGCCCATGGCTGTGACAACAACATCTGCCTGATTGGTAAAATAACGGATATCCTGTGTCCCTGAATGGCAGATTGTTGTGGTGGCATTGCTGAAGGATTTTTTCAAGCTGGTGAGAATTGAGACAGGACGCCCAACAATATTGCTTCTGCCAATAATAACAACATGCTTCCCGGAAAGATCAACATCATAATAAGATAAAATTCTCATGATCCCCTTTGGCGTGCAGGGAATGAATCGCGGATTTCCAACAGTGAGGTAGCCAACGTTCTCAGGATGAAAGCCATCAACATCCTTTACGGGATCAATAACGCTAATTATGGTACCCTCGTCAATATGTTTCGGCAATGGGAGCTGCACCAGTATCCCGTGGAATCGATTATCCACGTTTAGATCCTGTATTTTTTCTACGAGTTTCTCCTGGGAAATACCACCATCAAATCGGATCGTTTCAGAGAACAAATCAAGGGATGCAAACCTGCGGGATTTACTGCGGACGTACACTGCGGATGCCGGGTCATCACCCACAAGAATTACAGCTAATCCCGGAGTAATTCCTTTTGATTTCAGCGCTTGAATTTTAGGCATCAGGGACTCATAGACAGAAGCGCTTACTTCTTTACCGGAAAATAATTGAGTCACCGGGATAACTGTCTATTAAATTTCAGATTATAGATTCGTCAATCAATTCAATCAATGATGAAATTTTGGCATCAACTTCACTTTTTTCATTGTCTTTTGTCTGCCGTATACTAAACAGTTCATCAGTGACATTCATCGATGCGAGTATAGCGATGCGTGTGGAAGATTGAGCAGTTGGAAGATCATCCTGAACTTCTTTCATTTTTGAATTGACATATGCGGCAATACTTTGGATGTATTCGGGATCCGCAGGCGCTTTAACAGTATATTCCTGTCCAAAAATACTTACTTTTACTAGATTACTTTGATCTGGCATAGTTCACCTTATGAGAATTCTTCAGCTAACCGGATAATATTTTTTATTTTTTCCTCGATTTTTGCAAGTTTATTTGACGTTTCAACAGAATGAGAGTCTCCTCCTGTTGAGTGTTCCTTAGCCACTTTCAATTCATCTATCAGAAGCCTGACCCTCGCTTCCAATTTTGCCAGTGAGGTGAGCTCATTCATGTGCGTAATTTACCACCAAATTTATTACCAACAACACTGATAATTTCATCAATAATTGGATTTACCTCTTTGTCTTCAAGGGTTTTTGTATCACTCTGAAACACAAGCTTAAATAAGATACTCTTCATCCCTTTTCCCAGGGAATCGTGCAGGAAAATATTGACAGGTTCAATATGTTTAATCAATCCTTTTCCGGAACGCATAATTTGATTTTTTATCTCCCCGGCCTGGATGTCTTCTTTGAGAACAAAATTCAATTCCCGTTCAGCAATGGGAAATGGTGATATTGCCTTGAATGGAACAAGTGCATCGATAACATTAACGAATTGTTCAAGGTCAAACATAAAAGCGAACACTTCCCCAATTTCCAGTTTTAAAGCCTGAACGATCCTGAAAGAAACAATGCCTGCGACTCCAATTTTCTGGTCCCCTGCAGAAACAGTGAAACATTGATCAAATTCCGGATGTTCACAGTCCTGATAATCCGCTTCCATATGAGCCAGCTTTCTCAGGAGAACATCGATATGGCCTTTTATAGAAAAAAATGATTGCTCCCGGTCATCATCGACATGAACACCTTTCTTATGGATTAACCCATGTACAACACCGCAGAGAGCACCCTTCTCAATAATACCATCAAATCCTTTTTTCTCCTGGCTGTGCACCTGCCCCATTTCATATAACTGCAGATTTGAGGTTCCATTCTTAATATTATAATCAATTGTTTCAAGCAATCCAGGAAGGAGTGATGTCCTGATATCAGACATAAGAACGCTTAATGGATTCACAACAGCTACAGTGGTTTTGCCAGAGATAGAGGCAATTTTTTTGGACTGAAAGTTGTTATGAAAACATTGTCTATATCCCAGGCCGGCCAAGCAATTATGGATTTTTCCAGTACTTGCAAGCGGATCGGGGGTATCATAGGTAAATAAACTGGTGAATGATTGTGCAGAGGGAACCAAATCATATCCATGAATACGTATCATTTCCTCGATCAGGTCACTTTCCCTCTCGAGGTCAGGCCGGAAGGAAGGCGGAACACATTTCCATTCCTCTTTAGATGATTTTTTCCAGTCAATTCCCAGAGCAGTCAGCGTCTTCTCAATAAATTTTACAGGGATGGGAAATCCGCCAATGTTTTCCAGTTTCGATTTCCTGAGAATAATGGAGGACGGCTTTATTTTCTTCGGATAGGAATCCACCATTTCAGATGCCAGCTCTCCACCAGCCAGTTCCTTCAACAGGGTAACTACCCTCCAAAAAGCGGTTACAGCCCCATCCGGGTCTGCTCCCCGTTCAAACCGGCGGGATGATTCGGTCAACATTCCTAAGGTTTTAGATCCTTTCCGAATTGTAACTGGATCAAAATAGGCGCTTTCAATCAGTACAGTTGACGTTGTTTCAGCGACTGCTGAATCCAAACCGCCCATGATTCCCGCGAGAGCTACAGGGGTTTTTCCATTCGTAATAAGAAGATGTTCAGCATTCAGCGTATGCTTTTCCTCATCCAGAGTAATGAATTTCTCTCCCTTTTTTGCTTTCCGCACACATACCGTTTTTTCAGGAAATTTTTCAAAATCAAAAATATGTGTTGGATGCCCCATTTCCAGAAGCACGTAATTGGAAATATCAACGAGATTATTAATTGGCCTCATCCCAGCACATTTGAGAGCTTCTCCCATCCACTCAGGAGAAGGTCCAACCTTCACATTTTTTACAACCCCCGCAATATATCTTGGACAGCCATCAGGATCATCAATATGTACCTGAACGGTTTCACTTTTTGTTTTTGGGTTCAGGTTCGAAAGTATTTCAAGCTTTTGTAGTCTTCGTCCGGTTTTTATTGCAATTTCCCGTGCAATGCCAATATGTGATAACGCATCTGGACGGTTTGGCAAAATATCCAATTCCAGTGAAGAAAACACAGGATTCAGCACCTCAGAAATGTGCATACCCAGTTCTGTATTGTCCGGTAATACCAAAATGCCCTCATGTTCATCCGACATGCCCAGTTCTTTCTCGGAACAAATCATCCCTGAACTTTCTTCTCCTCTTATCTTCACTTTTTTTATCTTAAAATCCCCCGGCAAGACTGATCCAATTTTTGCAAAAATAACCGTCTGGTCAACATCCACATTAGGAGCACCGCAAACAACCTGGTAGGTGTCTTTACCGTCAGACACCTGGCACAGTTTTAATTTATCTGCATTGGGATGCTTTGTAGATGAAAGCACTTTTGCCGAAATAATATTATCAAATCCCGAAAAATCCACTCCAACTTCAGCTTCAAGGCCTAACATGGTCAGCATCTCTGCCAGCTCCGCCGGAGTTTCTGATACATCAACAAATTTACGTAACCAGTTAATAGAAACTTTCATAATGTCATCAATTTAGAATTGAGAGAGAAAACGAACATCGTTTTGATAAAAGTGCCGGATATCCGAAATTTTGTATTTTAACATGGCGATACGCTCTATCCCCATTCCGAAAGCATATCCTTGCCAAATTTCCGGGTCGTATCCTACATTCTCAAATACAGCAGGGTCCACTGACCCGCACCCAAGGATTTCCATCCACTGATCTCTTTTCTCATCCCAGATATCTACTTCTGCGCTGGGCTCGGTAAAAGGAAAATAACTGGGGCGAAAGCGTATCTTTACATCTCTTCCAAAAATACGTTTTACAAAATATTCCAGCGTTCCCTTCATTTCAGAAAATGAAACGTGTTTATCAACATACAGCCCCTCAACCTGATGGAATAAACAATAACTTTTAAAACTAATTGCCTCGTTTCTATACACCCTGCCGGGTACGATATATCTTAGAGGTGGGTTATTGTTTTCCATCAAATGAATCTGGACATTTGATGTGTGAGTCCTGAGAACTATATTTTTATCAATAAAAAATGTATCCTGCATATCCCTGGCAGGATGGTGTTTCGGTATGTTTAAAGCCTGAAAATTATGAAAATCATCATCGATCTCAGGGCCATATGCGATGGAAAAACCAATAGAGGTAAATACATCTTTAATCTCATCAAGGATTTGCTGGAGCGGATGAAGAGAACCAACCGGGAAGTGTATTCCAGGTAAGGTATAATCCATTCCAGAACTGGCTGAATAACCTACTGGTTTTTCAAAGCCCCTTACTTTTTTCTCAAAGGATACTAGACAATCATTTTTTAATTGATTAAGGGCTTTCCCTAATAGTGGTTTTTCTTCCGGATCTGCAGTGACCAATTTGGAGAATAAGCTGGCTATTTCACCTTTTCTTCCAAGATATTTACTCCGTAATTCTTCTACAGCATCGTTATCGGAAGTCAAAGAATCAAGGGCAGTCCGGAATGAAATCCGGACTTCCTCGATCTTCTTCTGAAGGTTCATGTTATTTCTGGATTGTACTGACTAATTCACCAAAGGTATCGGGGTTATTCACAGCCAGATCAGCGAGCGCTTTTCTGTTTAATTCGATTTCCTTTGATTTCAATCCCGCTATAAAAGCAGAATAGGACATACCATGGAGTCGTGCCGCAGCATTAATCCGCAATATCCATAAACGTCGGAATTGACGCTTCCTTTGTCGACGGTCACGATAGGCATATAATCCGGCCTTTGTGACTGCGTCTTTTGCGGCTTTATAATTGCGGCTCCGGGCACCATAGTAGCCCTTGGCCTGCTTTACGATCTTTCTATGTCGTCTGTGCCTTGGAACAGAACTATTTGCTCTGGGCATTATTTTCTCCTTTAAACACCAAGCATCCGGCGGACTTTCCGACTGTCTGATCCGTCAACAATGCCAGCATTTCGCATTTTACGCTTAACGCTTTTCGAACGCCGGATAAGCATGTGTCTATGGTTTGCTTTATTTCGTTTTAGTTTACCGCTTCCTGTCAATCTAAATCGTTTAGCGGCACCTCTTCTTGTTTTTTGTTTTGGCATCTGGTTCTCCTATATTGCGGCGAAGATGAGAGACATTCTTCTCCCTTCCAAGGGATTCTGCTTTTCTATTGCTGCTATATCTTTCAGCATTTCAACAACTTTCTCCATAACAATATCGCCTAAATCCAATCGGGACATCTCTCTTCCACGAAACATCAAAGTTACTTTTAATTTACATCCATCTTTTAAAAATTTTCTTCCCATGTTCATTTTTGTTTCCAAGTCATGGCTATCAATTCGAGGACGCAGTCGAATCTCTTTCAATTTTACTACGTGCTGTTTCTTTTTACTTAAATGTGCTTTTTTCTTCTTTTCATATTTTAATTTTCCATAATCCACTAATTTGCATACCGGCGGATCTGTATCTGGAGATATTTCAATAAGATCTAACCCGGCTTGCTGGGCATTTTCTAATGCTTCTTCCAACGGAATAATTCCTAACTGTTCTCCCTTCTCAGATATCAAACGTACCTGGTCTGCAGTGATATCTTCGTTTACGCGTGCTTTAGCCTTCTTTGCGATATGTATTCCTCCTTTGATTAATTTCTTCAACTAATGCAGAAGACAAGTTATCTACATTCATAGATCCAATATCTCCCTCAAATCTACGACGGACAGAAACAGTGTTCTCCTTCGCTTCCCGTTCTCCAATGATCAGCATTACATTTATCTTAGATAGTTCTGCCAAACGTATCTTTGCTCCAATTTTGTCAGGGCGATCATCCAAATCAACCCTGATATCAACATTCTGCAGTTTAGATTGTACAGATTTAGCATAATTTTCCACCTTTTCAGAAACCGTTAAAATAGCCACTTGTACCGGAGCTAACCAAAGGGGAAAATCAGCACTGTAATGTTCAATTAAAAACCCGATAAATCTTTCATGAGTCCCAAGAGGTGCCCGGTGAATACACAACGGTGTTGCTTCTTCTCCTCTTTCATTCGTGTAATTTAAGCCAAATAAAGATGGAATGGCAAAATCTACCTGATTTGTTGCCAGAGTAAATTTACGGCCGACAGTACTCCAAACCTGGACGTCAATCTTCGGCCCGTAAAAAGCAGCCTCGCCTGATTTTTCTGTGTAATTGATCTCACCCTCATCCAGGGCTTTTCGTACATCCTGTTCCGTTTGAATCCATAATTCTGGCTCATTCACATATTTCTTACCCAAACCTTCAGAAGAATGAAGACATAATTCCATTTCATACTTATCAATTCCGAAAATTTTGAAATACGTTAAATACATCTGACAAACTGATAAAAATTCTTCTTTAAATTGTTCTTTGGTGCAGTAAATATGAGCATCATTCATCTGCATGCTCCTGACCCTCATAAGACCGAAAAGCTGACCTGATTTTTCATATCGGTAACACGTACCATATTCTGCTAATCGCAATGGAAGATCCCGGTAACTCCGTGGTACAGATGCATAAATCTTATGATGATGCGGGCAGTTCATCGGTTTCACATAATAATCGATCCCATCAACATCCATGGCAGGATACATGCTTTCTTTATAATGCTTTAAATGTCCGGATTTTTCATAAAGATTTCCTTTGGTTAAATGGGGCGTGCGAACCCTTTGGTATCCTGCTTTTCTTTCGGTCTCTTTTGCTAACTTTTCCAGCTCTTCGATAATGATGGTCCCTTTGGGAAGCCAAAGAGGAAGTCCGGGTCCTATCTCATCATCAAATGCAAATAATTCCAGCTCTTTCCCTAATTTCCGATGATCCCGTTTTTTTGCTTCTTCAAGCATGTGAAGATATTCTTTCAATTCTTTTTTTGTATTGAAAACCGTTCCATAAATCCGCTGCAGCATCTTATTGTTTTCATCCCCACGCCAGTATGCACCAGAAGAATTGAGGATCTTGAAATATTTAATCCTTCCTGTTGATGGAACATGGGGTCCCCTGCACAGGTCAATAAAACTATCTTGTTGATAGGCAGACAGTACTTCCTCCGGAGAAATTTCCTGAATAATTTCAACTTTATAGTTTTCATCCATTGATTTAAAAAGATCAATAGCCTCATCTTTGGAGAAAACCTTTCGTTTCACTGGATAATCATTTTGAGCCAGTTCTTTCATTTTTTCTTCAATGGTAACAAGGTCTTCATCAGTAAAAGGATTTTCAACATCAAAATCATAGTAAAAACGATTTTCAATCGCCGGACCGATAGTTACTCTGGCATTCGGAAATAATTCTTTTACAGCCTGAGCCATAAGATGTGCTGTGCTGTGCAATAATACTTCATGTCCCTCGGTACTATCCCCCGTGATAATATTAATATCTGCATCAATATCAATGGCTTCCGTTAAATCTGTCAGTTTCCCATTTATTTGTGCTGCAACGGCATCCTTAGCCAAACGCGTTCCGATACTTTCTGCAACTTCAAGCAGGGTAGTCCCTGTCGGATACGTACGGGTACTATTATCAGGAAATGTAAGGGTAATCTGGTTCTTCACTTAATAGGATAAAATACAAATTAAAAAATAAAACGTATCTGTAAGCGGTGAAAATATTGGAAAATCTTACAGGAAAGATTAAGATACCAATTAATATTTTTGTTTGGCTTCATTACTGATAATTGAAATTAATTATAGTGGGCGATACAGGATTTGAACCAGTGACCTCCTGCATGTCAAGCAGGCACTCTAACCAACTGAGCTAATCGCCCGTAGTCATTGAAAAGAAATGTTCTTAAGATTTCAAACATTATCATAGACTGGTCTAACAAAAGCAAATAAATTTACCGAAAAACATCTATTCCCTTGGAAGAATATTTCCAACGATAAGATTCAGGTAATATTTTATTCATTTTCCAATCTAAGTACGTTCCTGTAGGCCACTTGATCATCTAAAATAGAAATTGCTTTCTCCACATGTTCGTCACTTTGTAAAGTGAATTGAATCCTGCCTTCCTTTCCATTGTAATGATTGGCAAATTCAGCAAGAAGCCTCTTTTGAATATCCTCAAACTCTTTATCAAATAAGGAGGCTTCTTCCTCGACATAAAATCCATCAATTATTTCAAAAGCACTGTTTAACTCTACGTTTGTACTGTCAATTGAAGATAATTTAGTTTTGAAATCATTGTAATGGGACTCGCCATCAAGGCTAATATCTAAATCCTGTTCTTTCAAATACACATAAAAATCTTCTATAAGATCTTCAGTCGCTAACACTTCATCAAATGATGAATAGTTTTGTCTTCTTTTTTGAACGTAAGTAAAAAAGATGCCTTGTCTCCAACATTCCTGTGTTAATGGACCATACTTGTGAACCTCCACTTCATAATCGGGCATGATACCTCCGCCTCCTTTAACCTTCCGTCCCTTAACCGTAGCAAATAGTGTATCTTGTTCTGATACATCAATGGTAATGTCTTCATCTATATATCCCGGATTCTGGATCAGCCTGCCACTTGGAATGTAATATTTTGCTGTCGTCATTTTTAATCTGCGTTCCTCATCAAGCCGATATACAGACTGAACCAGTCCCTTTCCAAATGAGCGGCGTCCTATGATAACTCCTCGATCTAAATCCTGGATAGCACCCGAGACAATTTCACTTGCAGATGCACTACCTTCATTAATTAATATTGCTATTTTTATATCGGAAGGTATCACTGGGTCTTTTTTAGCGAAAAATGTTCTATTTGAACCTTTCGTCCTTCCTTTTGTAGAAAGAAGTTTCTCACCTTTCGGTAAAAACATGTCTAAAATTTCTATTGAAGACTGTAGCAATCCTCCAGGATTATTTCTGAGATCCAGAATAATCGCTTCTGCTTTTTGTTCCTTGAGCTTTTCTATTGCTTTTTTCATGCCCGGAGCAGCATTTTTTGAAAACCGAGTCAAAAGGATATACCCAATCCGATCATTCAGCATACCGGAATAAGCTACATCCTTCACTTTAATATCTTCCCGGATCATCGTAAACTTTATTACATTATCCACACCTGCTCTTTGGATAGAGAGAGTAACCTCGGTTCCTTTCTCTCCTCTTATGAGCCTTGCCACATCGTTCAAATTCATATCCTTTGCTACAACGGTGTCAATCTTTACAATTACATCACCGCTGATTATTCCGGCCCTCATTGTCGGAGAATCAGCCATTGGTGCAACCACTGTTATTTTTCCGTCTCGTTTACCAATCTCCATCCCAACTCCTCCATATTTCCCTTTGGTCAAGAGATCAATCCCTTCTCCTTCTTCCGGTTCCATAAAGACTGTATATGGATCCAAATCATTCAAAATGTTCCGTATGCTTTTCCTTGTAAATTTTTCTACATCAATTTCATCGGCATAATTGGTTACAATATATTTGTATACATCATTTATCAATTTTTGAGATACGGCAACTTGTTTGAAAATATCAGCTTTTGAAACAGCAAATAAAGCAGTTCCGCAAAGAATGATAATTCCAACCACGAACAAATATTTTCTTTGAATTTTATTTACTTTCATTGTGTTAAAAAATACCTCCTTTTTATTTCATCCCATATATTATTCTGGATTATTTCTCTACTCTTATGACCATCAATGACAATAATTCTGTCAGAATATTGTTGGGCTAAATCCAAATATGTTCGCCGAACCCGTTTTTGAAAAGCTATTCCTTCTTCTTCAATCCGGTCCTCGGTTTGTTCTCTTCTCCGAAGAGCTTCTTTCGGAAGTATATCTATAACAAAAGTAACATTCGGTTCCAAATCATAGGTTGCAAATTTGTTAAGATCTTGAAGCCAATCAAGGTTTAATTCTCTCCCTCCGCCTTGATATGCAAGGGTGGAATCTGCATACCGGTCTGCTATAACCCATCGATTCTGTCCCAGATTAGGTAGAATCACCTCTTTTGTCAATTGGGAACGACTGGCCGTCATCAGCAGGGCTTCGGTTCTTGCCACCATCTGTCGATTACCTTTCGTCAGCAAAACGTGGCGAATCGCCTCAGAAATAGGGGTCCCTCCAGGCTCACGAACTAAAATCCCCTCCCTATCCTCTTGAATTAATCTGTCTAAGAACAGTTTGGCTTGAGTGGATTTACCACTACCGTCAATTCCTTCAAATGAAATAAAACGAGCTTTATCCGAAGTAGACATTTGGGTCATCTTTTCCGATCATTATTACACATTCTCCCCTAGGGGATTCCTGTGAAAAATACGACAATAATTCCGAAATAGTTCCACGGATTATTTCTTCATGAACCTTCGTTAATTCTCGTCCTACTACCGCCGGACGATCTCCAAGAATAGTGATTATATCTGACAGAGTTTTTACTACTCTTTTTGGATTTTCATAGAATATCAGAGTTGCTTCATAAGAGGCTAAATCACTCAATTTTTTTCTCCTTCCTTTCTTGGGAGGGAGAAACCCTACAAAAAGAAAACGATCCGTTGGAAGACCGGAAGCAACCAGGGCGGTTAAAAAAGCGGAAGGCCCCGGAATAGGCTCCACTTTCACATCCACCTGGATGACAGATCGAATCAGTTTGTAGGCAGGATCTGACACGCCAGGAGTTCCTGCATCGGTTACAACCGCTACATCTTTTCCAGACTCCAGATGTTTCAGTATCTGAGGGATCCGAGCAAAACGATTATGTTCATAATAACTGATCAATTTTGTTTTAATATCAAAGTGATTCAAAAGTTTTCGTGTACGCCGTGTGTCTTCTGCAGCAATAAACGACACGGTCTTGAGCGTTTCAACTGCCCTGAACGTAATATCCGCTAAATTTCCAATAGGTGTGGAAACAATGTAAAGAGTTCCTTTTTTACCCGGCATAAATTAATTGGATTCAGAATAAGGATAAAGAAAATGTAGCAAAACTACTCTATTCCCTGATCAAAATATCATTCCGGTTGTTAGATAATATCCAACTCAAGAGAGATTAAATTTAATTCCCTGAGCCAAAGGAAGTTCCTTGCTCCAGTTTATCGTATTTGTCTGGCGTCGCATGTATTGTTTCCATGAATCGGAACCGGATTCACGCCCGCCACCAGTTTCTTTTTCACCGCCAAAAGCACCGCCAATCTCTGCTCCGGATGTACCAATGTTGATGTTAGCGATTCCACAGTCACTTCCTCTGGAGGATAAAAATAATTCCGCATGTTCAACACTGGTGGTGAACAGTGACGATGACAAGCCCTGGGGAACCTGATTGTGTAATGCAATTGCTTCTTCCATTGAATCAAAGGGAATTAGGTAGAGAATGGGTGCAAATGTTTCATCCTGTACGATGTCCCAGTGATTTTCCGCTTTGACCAGTGTTGGCTCCACAAAATATCCTTGTTCTTCCTTTTTCTTCCCGCCATAGAGTACTGTTCCTCCGCTTTTCTCAATTTCTTTCATCGCATTCATGAAGAGGTCAACAGCAGATTTGTTCACCAGGGGTCCCATCAATGTGTCAGAATCCAAAGGATCACCGGATTGTACCTGTCCATAGGCATGGACCAATTTCGAAACAAGCTCATCGTAACGTTTCTGATGAACCAGTACCCTGCGAGTGGATGTGCACCGTTGACCTGCCGTTCCCACCGCTCCAAAAACAACTGCAGGGATAACCAAATCCATATTGGCAGTTTCATCAACAATAAGAGCATTGTTTCCACCTAACTCTAAAATTGTTTTGCCAAATCGACCAGCGACGGTTTTGCTCACATGTCTCCCCATTTTACATGAACCTGTAAAAGAAACCAGAGGAATCTGACGATCATTTATTAATTTTTCCCCAATTGTTGATCCCTTTCCAATAACGATACTGAAAATACCGGAGTATCCATTTTTTTCCATCACTTCGTTGCAGATACTCTGCACGGCAACAGCAGTTAATGGAACAGAAGAAGATGGTTTCCAGATCACTGTATCTCCCGCAATAGCAGCAATAAAAGCATTCCAGGCCCATACAGCTACGGGAAAGTTAAAGGCAGAAATAACACCAACGATCCCAAGCGGATGCCACTGCTCATACATTCGATGATCCAGCCTTTCGGAATGCATGGTTTTTCCATAAAGCATCCGGGATTGACCTACTGCAAAATCGGCTATATCAATCATTTCCTGTACTTCGCCATCACCCTCCTGTTTGATTTTGCCCATCTCCAAGCTCACTAAACTCCCTAAAGCATCCTTTTTCTCCCGCAGTGCTTCTCCCATCTGGCGAACCAATTCCCCACGAACTGGAGCAGGTACTTTCCTCCATTTTTTAAATACCTTTGCAGAATCGCTAACGATTCGATCATAATCTGATTCTGAACATTGATAAACCGATGCAATTTTTTTCCCGTTAGCAGGGTTGATTGAAACAATCTCACCGGCTTGAGTAGTATCGGACCATTTTCCTGTGCCCGAACAGGCACCATAATTCACAGCTTTAATTCCCAATTCCTTCAATATATTCATTAGTTCTCCTTAAAAAAATATTTTCAATTATTTATAAACTTCCTATAACATTTTGGATTGCTCCGGCAATCTGATCAATTTGAACTGCATTTATCGTTAAAGAAGGAGCAATTCTTATTGTGCTTTTATGAGTTTCCTTTGCATATACATTCTGTTTTAACAATTCTAATGATACTTTATGTCCGTCAAATTTCGGCTCGTCAAACATTTCAAAAGCAGTGAGGAGACCTTTTCCCCTGACTTCCTTTATTTTATCAGGAAACTTAGATTTCAAATTGTTAAAATGTTCCAACAATTGACTTCCTCTCAGTATGGCATTTTCAGCTAATTTTTCTTCAACTAACACTTTAATTGCAAATACTGAAACTACTGAAGCTAAGGGATAACCACCAAAGGTTGACCCTTCGGATCCTGGAGTTAATACCCCCATAACATCATCTCTCCCGGCTACAAATGAGACCGGTAATATTCCACCACCTGCGGCTTTTCCACAACCCATGATATCTGGTTTGATCCCATAAATCTGATGAGCAAAATGAGCACCTGTACGGCCAAATCCCGTCTGTACTTCATCCATTGCAAGGAGGATATTGTACTCCTTGCAAAGCTTCGCTACTTTCGTCCAATAATCCTCATCAGGCACAATAACTCCTGCTTCTCCCTGAATCGGTTCCACCAAATATGCCGCAATACGCTCTCCTTTTTGCCTGAACAATGTTTCAAGTGCAACAACATCGTTAAATGGAACTAATTCAATACCAGGGACAAACGGACCAAAATCATTTTTTGCTTCCGGATCATCAGACAATGAAACGGCAGTCATGCTTCGACCATGAAAATTCCCCTTCGCACCTACAATAATAGCTTCTCCTGAGGGAATACCTTTTACCTGATATCCCCAGCGCCGGGCTGTTTTGAACATCAGTTCCGCTGCTTCTACCCCCGCAACTTTTGGGATAACCCGGTCCATTTTCGTCAAGGCGGTGGAAGCCAGGAGGAAAGCGGACATATATTTGTGCCGGATAGAACGTGGAACGGTGGGAAGTTTTTCTTTTGTAAGATGGTGAACAATCGCGTCAATGATTGTCTTGTTTAACTGTCCTTGGTTAACAGCGGAGTAACAACAAAGGCCGTCAATAAGATCTTCTTCAATAAAAGAACGAACCTTTTCCGGATCCGGTTTACGGCACACCAGAGTAGATGAATTTCGTACATGGGACACGACCACATCCTCTAAAGGTTTGTAATTGTGCCCCCCTTTTTCCTTTTCAATAGCTTCATGATCTGCAGGCGAAAGATCCCCAATTCGAATCCCGTTAACGGTTAATTTATCACCGTAACCTGCAATTGAAAGTGTTGACATGTAAATACCTTATATATCTAATGTTTTTTTGACAAAACCGGGTGAAAGTTTACAATGAATCATTATCATCTGGGAAAGATTTCTCTCATTGGTTTTATTATATTTCTCCAGCATTGAATGTATCTCGTTCTGTTATCTTGTTATAAAGTAAAAAATCCTCTTTTTCCATAGTCATTCATTCGGTCAAAATACTAAATTCTCTGCCTTTATTAAACAAATCTATTTGTATTGTCCATTGAACATATGAGTATAGAAAAAATTATTGGAATCCGTCGGGAGGGCCATAATACATGGGAACGGAGAACACCGCTTGTACCTTCGGACGTAAAAACTATTCTCAATGAAAACACCTGTAGGATTTCAATACAACCGTCCAAATTGCGTATTTTTTCTGACCATTCTTATGAGCAGGCTGGGGCGGTGATTGCAGAGACTCTCCATGAGGCAGATATCATTCTGTCAGTAAAGGAAATTCCAGTTGATTTTCTCCAAAAAGAAAAGACGTATTTGTGTTTCTCCCATACCATAAAAGGTCAATCCTATAATATGAAGATGCTCCAACGTATGATGGATTTAAAATGCAACTTGATTGATTATGAAAAAATTGTTGATGAAGAAAACCGGCGATTGATTTTTTTCGGGCGATATGCCGGACTCGCTGGTCTGATAGAAACGATCCATGCTTATGGAGAAAAACTCAAACTTCAAGGTATCCACACACCCTTCGAAAAAATAAAACAGGCATACCAGTATTCTTCTGTTGAAGAGGCAAAAATGCACTTTAAATCCGTTGCCCATGATCTGCAAAAAAATGGAATACCTAAGGATCTAGGCCCGATGGTTTTTGGATTTACCGGTTATGGAAATGTCTCCCGTGGTGCTCAGGAACTATTTGATTTGCTCCCGCACAAGGATCTTTCTCCAACAGAATTAGCAGAAAATTTCTCTTCATTAACTTCCCAGAATGGAACATTGTTCAAGGTTGTCTTTAAGGAAGAACACATGGTTACCCAAAAAAACGGAAAATTTAATTTGAGGGATTATTACGATAATCCTGAAAATTACACCGGGAACTTTTCATCGTGGCTCCCTTATATTAATGTTTTGGTCAATTGTATTTACTGGACAGAAAAATATCCCCGGCTTGTTACCAAAGATTATTTAAACCAACACTCTGATGGGAACCTGTCTGTCATCGGGGATATCAGTTGTGACATTGAAGGCTCCATTGAAATCACTCATAAATCCACGTATCCGGACAGTGCTACCTATACTTATTTCCCAGTTGAAAAACAGTTTAAAGATGGTACCCTCCGGAATGGCATAACAATAATGGCTGTGGATAATCTACCCTGTGAATTTTCAAAAGAGTCTTCAATAGAATTTTCGAGAGTATTAAGGAAATTCATCCCCCTTCTCATTCAAGAAAACTTTAATGTATCCCTTGAGGAATTGAAACTTCCTGCTTCCATAAAACGAGGGCTGATTCTGCATCAGGGGAAATTGACTGAAGATTACATCTATATGAAAAACTATCTCAAAAAGGAAAACTCATGAAAAATATTCTAGTCTTAGGTGCGGGATTGGTTAGCAGGCCCGGAGTACACTATTTGCTTGGTCACAAAGATTTTCGGGTAACTGTTGCCTCCCGAACCGTTCACAAAGCAGAGGCACTGGTTGAAGGGCATGAAAATGGTAACGCTATTTCCCTCGATATAAACAGCACAGCTAAACTTGTGGAACTGATTAAAGACAATGATATTGTAATCAGTCTCCTGCCCTGGACACATCATGTAAAAGTCGCAGAACACTGCCTTGCTCAAAATACCCATATGGCTACCACCTCCTATGTGAGCAAAGAAATGCAGGCGTTTGACTCAGAAGCGAAAAACAAAGGTCTTCTTTTCCTGAATGAAATAGGAGTGGATCCTGGGATTGACCATATGTCCGCTATGAAGATTATTGACCAGGTACACTCCGAGGGTGGAAAGATCCTTCATTTTTATTCCTATTGTGGTGGACTGCCTGCACCGGAAGATAATGATAATCCCTTTGGATATAAATTTTCATGGAGTCCGAAGGGTGTAGTTCTGGCTTCCAGAAATTCTGCCCACTACCTCGAAAATGGAGAAGAAATAACTATCGAAGGAAAAAACCTGTTTGTAAACCCACGCTTAGAGGAAGTTGATGAATTGGGAACTTTTGAGGTGTATCCGAATAGGGATTCCCTCCCTTATAAAAATTTGTACGGTTTACATGATGCACTCACTGTTATGCGCGGCACATATCGAAATATCGGCTGGTGCGCTACCTTAAAAGCAATTGTTGACCTTGGCCTGGTGGATGAAACACCCATTGTGAAAGTAAAGGGAATGACCTTCCAGCAAATGTTAGCTGAACTGGTTGGTGCATCAGAATCAGATAATATCAGGGCTAAAACAGCTGAAATATTGAATAGTGAAATAGCTTCCCCCATTTTAGACCGTTTGGAATGGTTAGGACTTTTCAGTGATGAATCTGTGACGAATTATGACAACCGGCTGGATATCCTCAGCGACCGTCTTCAGGAAAAATTATTTTACAAAGAAGGTGAGAAAGATATGATCCTGCTTCAACACAAATTTACAGTTGAGAACAAAAAGGAAATGAAAGAGTTCATCATCTCAACTCTGATTGACTATGGAATACCCAACGGTGATTCTTCCATGGCGCGTACAGTGAGTTTGCCCCTTGCCATTGGAGTAAAACTCATTTTAACAGGAAAAATTCTGTTAACTGGAGTCAAAATTCCTATAATGAAGGAAATTTATGATCCTGTCCTAGAGGAATTGGAAAATCTGGGGATTGCAATGGTGGAAAAGACATTTTAGAATACTATTTTCTATGTATACGGGCACACCCAGGAGTGCTCTTCTTTCAAGATAATGTCCGGCTCCTTTTCTGCACATTCCTGGATTGCTGACGGACATCGCGGATGAAAACGACATCCAGTAGGATAATGTAACGGAAGGGGAACAACCCCAGGGATAGAGGAAAATTCTCCCTTGTTATTTTTTTTCATCTTTGACAGCTGAATCAATGCTTTTGTGTAAGGATGTTTTGGTGCAGAAAACAGTACATCCGTCGGTGCTGATTCAACAATGCGGCCCGCATACATGACCATGGTTCTTTGAGAAAATGATTTCACTAACGACAGGTCATGGGAAATAAATAAAATACTTACACCTTGATTTTCATTTAATTCTTTCAGCAGGTCAATGATCTGGGCCTGGATGGTCACATCCAAAGCTGTTGTTGGTTCATCAGCAATGAGCAGATCAGGGTCTCGCGCCAGTGCAATTGCAATGAGAACCCGCTGCCGCATTCCTCCGGAAAATTCATGAGGGTATTGATAATATCTTCTTTCTGGTTCATCAATTCCCACTGCATTCAATAATCGAACAACCTCACCCTTATTCCTTTTAACCTTATTTTTTATTCCCTCTAGAATCTGAGTCCCCACTTTTAATACAGGATTCAAAGCATTTAGCGGATCCTGGAAGATCATTGCCGTTTGAATACCATTGATTGAATTTTGACTTATATGAGCAGATTTTGGAAGGAGTCCCGCCTGGGATAAAGCAACTTGAGTTTTGCCACACCCTGATTCGCCCACCAATGCAATTATTTCACCTGAATCTATATAAAAAGAAACCTGGTCCACAACAGAACCCAGGTTTCCTTCGATAGTATATTGAATGGTTAAGTCTTTTACATCTAAAAGATGATCATGCGACATCTTTGCTCACAGGTAAAATTTTATCTCGATTTTTAAATGCATCATAACCCAATATAATGATCATTGCTACAAGAATCCATAATGTTGCATTAAAATATTCACTACCGGAATATTTAATTAAATCGACAAAACGTCCGATTAGTAAAGAAATACGTCCCATCACTGCAAAACCAAAGGAAGCACCAAAACTAATCATCAGGAAATAAATTCCCACTTTGGATATTTTACCTAATACTCCCTTATGTTCTTTTGAAAAATAGAAATATAATAAACCGGTTATTGTCCCAACCAAAATCACAATACTGTTGAAAATGGACGGAGAAGTTAAACTCCAAAATGGAAGATTAGGGTCAGAAAAACTTGCCGCAGTTCCTTTAATTTGACCTATTACATTGGAATTTAAAAAACCATACGCTCGTAAACCAGCGGCCATTCCCACGGTATATGCAATCCCCCAGCGGGCAAACCAACTTATCTTTGGGATCAGGCTTAATAGCATCATAATACCTAATGCAAACGGAATTAGGTAATGAACATTTGGTACACCTAAAACAACATTATGTATTTCGTGCCCTTTATCGACCCCACCATTTGGGAAACCAGGAGAATAGAAAAAACCTAATCCATTATAAATCATATACCAAAATGAATCCGAACTATAATTTGATGAAGGCCATAATCTTCCAAAAAGATTTGGTTGAATTTGGGTCCAAAAGAAAAGTGAGGTCCAATATCCCGCTGATATACCTACAAATAAATGTTCAGCAGTTTTATAAAATGGATTATCCTTATATAAATATGAAAATATTCCCAAAGTAAGAAATACTGCTATCCATGCTCCAAGTATGATTGTCGTGCTCATAATTTCTGCTCCTTAATATTTTCTGGAACGCTGGCGTTCAATGAAAAAAGCAGCATTTCCCAATATGATAAATAATACAATTACTAAATGTGCAATGGACTGTGCATCCATTCCGCTGGTTGCAGAGCCTTTTTGTCCAATTAATGCTTCATATTCTGCTGCACCGGGCATGCCTGCTAGCAAACCCTTCATTTGTCCTGCCTGTACGTATGGCATAACTTCATTGACCTGGATGGATGTAACACCAGAACTCATAGGAACACCGGTTGGGTCTGATGCGTATTGTACCCATTCAACCGTTCCCGGAAATCCTGCAGAGGCAGTAAATAAAAATGCAAAGTCACTGAATTTGTATATACCCTCCATCATTGGTATTTCATCTATTTTTGTTTGATTAACGTCTACAGTATATAGTTTCCGAATATTGCTCACTATCCCCTTTATAACGGCTTCACCTCCAGGTCGGAAGCCTAACAATACATAGTCTTCCCCATAAATTTTTCCATATTCTTCTTCAGCAACCTGCTTAAGTGCATCTTGAGCCATAAACTGACCATCAGGCCATAAACAAGTTACAAATACCTTGTGATCATTTTTGAATAAGTGCCTTAAAATACTAATTGCCATTGGATGATTTTCAGGTTTAGTACTTGGACTATATTCTATTGAAACCAGCACATTAGAATTGGGAGGTAAATTTTCAATCGTATCATACACCACTTTTGTAGTAACTGTTGCACGGATAGGCATACCAATTGGTTTAATTATTGGAATAAAAACAACAACTGCAAGAACGATGAAGATCCAACGCCTATCCACTTTTCCAATCTTTAAAAGAAATTCTGTTAATCTATTCATGTGTTCATTCTCCAATATAAGATTTTTCTATACCAAGGATATAGCGAATTGAGGTGGCAAATATTCCCAATCCAATGCCAATCATAATGGCTCGTGCTCCCGCTACATTTGGATAAAAGTAAATCCATTCCTGTAAAATGGGTAAATAGAAAATCCCCGGCTGATCTATAGGCCATCCAGTCAAAAATCCGGCAATAGTCACAATTACAATTCCAATTCCAACAACTCCGAATGTAATCATTTTATCCTTCTTCCATGAATTAACACCAATTCCAAAAGCTAACACTGAAATGTACATGATAAACCACGAAGATATCATACTGCCAATAGGAACACGCCCTACCATAATGATGATTCCTGCTACAAGTAATAATGTTGCCTCAAAATTTCGAATACGAAACGCACGATAGGATGCAGAAGCAACAAAAAATGCAAGGAGAGAAAACATCGTAGCAGACAAGGGAGTAAACATATAGTCAAATATCCACTTGGAAAGTGTTCCTTCCGTAGTCACGTGGGCACCCCAAACAACAGTATTATCTAAACTTTTTATAAAAAACCCTGCTGTGATAGCAAAAAAGAAACCGCCGATAGCAAACAAACTATAAGGCCAACCCTTTTTCTTTTTTGCTACTTTTTGGAATTGAATCTTTATAAGGTTTAACGCTCCAAGAATAATGGCAAAACTTGCTAAAATATCATACCATTGAGTTGCATCATCATCTACAAATGATTTTATATCTGGCTGATCTATAAACCAACCAAATAAAGTTATTGCCCCTACTACTGCAACAATAAGTATGGGAATTTGTCGTTTCCAAATCATGACGTTCTCCTACTGAACTGTTAATAGTTTCACAACATCAAAACCAATTCCCCATTTTTCATAGAGAAACCGGAAAAGAGTGGTCAGAATAATAATCGTTATGACTCCTACTTTTACCATATCTTGTCCTCTTACACCACCTATCAGTTCCGGTTTTTGAGAAAGGTAAGCACTGGCGGCGAAGAATTCTTCTCCGATGAGCGTATAATCGCACGCTGTTACAAAAAAGGGAATTTGCGCTTGAGATGCCGTACCTGCGATCTGAATTGCACCAATTGAATTTCCCGTTTCTGCCAGAATCAGTGACTCCGCATAAAATTTACCCATATACAAACAGGCAG
>CAJWIT010000011.1 GCA_913041945.1 uncultured Fidelibacterota bacterium | reverse complement strand
TGTTTAGGGTCAGGTCTATATCCTTGAGAGCGGTGAAAAAATCACCACCAACGGGAAAACACTTGATAAGATTATTTATAGTAATGACGGCGTTATTTTCCATCTTTTTTCCTTAATGGTTGTAAATAAACATAAATTGTAAGCCAGTTCCAAAACCTACCAGCGATCTAGGTAGGTCTTCATTGTAATCAGCACGTTTTTGGTTAATAGATAATATGAAGTTTAAACTATAATGATCATAAGTACTATTCCATCGCAAATAATTATAACTGCGGTTCTCTTCCAAGTCAAATTGCGATATGAACATAAGCTGGTGTACCATGCCAAGGGGCATGCTGGCCATGAGTGCTGTGTAAGATTGTGATAATTCATCCGAATCAGATTTATTGGAAATGGACATGTATTCTGCCATGACTAAGAGACCATTGGCAATCGGCAGGGTGTAGTCTGCTCCGACTGTAGCCATTATGATATCAGATCCATCGGAACTGATTAAAGCACTCTCATTCCAAAATCCAATGAATCCATCATAGCGGTAATCAACAGCCAGACGATTATGCGAACCGAAATCAGGTATGGTCTCCTGACCTGCCATCTGCAGAGATTTTGATGGATCCTGATGATAGGTGAAACCCCACTCGCCCTGGTTTGTTGAAAGCTCTACCCGCCAACCAAAAGAAAGGGTATCCTGATCATTATTGATTGCCCATGACCACAGAGACAAAGTATTGGAAGGGAACCCTCGCAGTCTGAATGCTTCCACACCATCCGTCTGCCCTGTGGGATCTCTCAAGTCAATGGTATCAAACCAAGACAGGGAACGTAAAATCTGGGATGGCCCAAAAACAATTTTCTGCAATCCCAGTCGGGCTTCCAGTTTATCACTGGAATAACGTACCCAGTAACGGTGATGAGATTCATTGTTATATAATAGAGAACCACCGGAATAAGTTCTGTCTAATCGATAAGCCCATTCCATATCTAGCAATTGGTTATTGGATAAGTTTTTAAACAGTGAAAGTGTAGGAATGTATCCTAGGGTGGATTCGGTGGGTGATTGGTCATTTGGTACATCATTACTGGTCAAACCACTTGCCCAGAACTGACCCTTCATAGAAAATGACTGAGTATATAAGGTTATATTTAGACCAAAATAAACGATAGCAAGAATTAAAAATCGCAAAACTTATAGTAAATTAAATAATAAACATTATGGTATCCCCAGTGGAAATCAATCAATTATTTGTTGTTTTAACTTAAGACACTCTGCGAGGGATCTGAGTGAGAATAAATTAAAGGTAAAAAATAAAATTATCTGTTTTGTAAAATCTTCAGGTTAGATTATTCAACAGCCTAATCCATGATTTTTATGGTGATTCAACGCTGAATATATTTTACCCCTCTAAAAGAAAAAGTAAATTTTGTCAAAATATCTCCGGATGTTCCTTTATTCTTCCTCGTCCTCTTCGTCTTCGTATTCATCTTCATAATAGTCATCGTAATAATCATATCCCGGAGGATATGCATAATATGGTGTACGTTCTTCTTGTTGATCATTCTTTTCTTTTTGTGGCTGTTGCTCCTGCTTAATAACAATCACTTTTTGGTTTTCTTCATCTTTCGAACTCTCGATTGCTTTGTCTATCAGCTCTTTTTCCCGGCCTGTTAATAAGTCGTCCTGGGCACTTCCATCTCGATTAAACAGCATCCCTGTCAAGACACTAAAAAAAAGTACAAGAAACGCAAATACAGTTCCCTCTCCACTCAGTTCAAAACCACCAAATATATTTGTTTCGATGCCATAAACCAGAAATATTCCAACAGTTAAAAGACCTCCAAATCCTATAATTATATTTCCAATAATATCAGGCACCGTGACCTGCATTATAATCATATATAGAAACCATGTTAGTATGCCAACAAGAGGAAACATAATGCTTAATAAATAATTTCCTGTTAATATCGCAAAAACAAAACCGACTACCGCCCCAAGCGGGATAAGGTATCCCAATCCTGATTTTAGATTATTACCCATTATTAACACCTCTATACTGTTTTATTTACTAAAAATTATATCGAAATTTGCTTGAATTCATACCTAAAATCAAGATAATTCATTTTCTTTCCTATTAACTTGTCACTTACCGTAATTTTGTATTTCATTAATGAAATTCAAAAATATATGAACACACTTGAAAAAATCAACATAGGTGTCGTTGGGGTGGGACACCTTGGTCAATACCATGTAAAACACCTTTCTAAAATTTCCGGGGCAAATCTCATTGGAGTGTTCGACTCAAACAACAAAAGAAATAATTCTATTTCTAAACAATATAACACAAGAATATTTGACAGTCTAAATTCGCTCATACAGTCCTGCGATGCGCTTTCAATTGTAACGCCAACGCAGTACCATGCAGAAATTGCGGAACAATGTATTCGCAGCAACAAACATGTTTTTATTGAAAAACCAATCACAGTCTCACTTTCAGAGGCAGATAATATTCTCCGTTTAGCAGACAATTCGGGAGTTATTGTTCAGGTGGGACATATTGAACGATTGAACCCTGCTTTGCTCGCTCTTGATTCGTATACTCTTAAACCAAAATATATTGAAGTTCAAAGACTTGCGCCCTATACAACCCGGGGTACTGAGGTTCCTGTGGTATTGGACTTAATGATTCATGATATTGATATCGTGCTTGCGCTGGTTAAATCCCAGGTGGATACTATCCATGCCAGTGGTTTATCCATTATGACTGATTCTGTCGATATCGCAAATGCACGCATTCAATTTGTTGATGGAACAATCGCTAACATTACTTCCAGTCGAATTGCGAAAGATAAGGTTAGGAAACTGAAAGCATTCCAAAATGAAATGTATGTGACTATAGATTTTTTGCTGGGTTTAACCGAGGTTTATAGAGTTGTAAAGAATAAAGGCCCGAGGGGTCTGGCTGCCGTCCCATTAAACGAAAACGAAGGAAATAAACAGATAATTTATGAAAAACCCCCTGTAAATTCATTCGACCCCCTACGAATGGAACTGTCAAACTTTATTGATTCCATAAAGGGAAAAACGAAACCTATCGTTTCCGGCTCTGATGGAAGGGAAGCTTTAAAGGTGGCTATACAAATTCATGAAATGATAATTAAGGATTTGCACTGATATTTTTCAGAACCCCTTTCCACCATTACGTTTATCAAACTATTTAAGATTGCTGACTTTATTTCATGACTCAAACACCTGAAAAAACAAAACAAAAAACCCTGACTTTTTTTATTATTGCAGGAGAAGAATCTGGAGATATTCACGGTTCACAATTGATCCTAGCAATAAAGAAAAAATATTCTAATTGCCAATTCATTGGGCATGGCGGCAATAAAATGGCGGAACAAGGACTAAAAATTTTGGAACACATAAATAATTTATCGATGGTGGGGTTTTCCGAAGTCATAAAACATTTACCCTATATGAAGCGGGTAATGAGCCAAACCATAAAAACAATAAAAGAAATTAGTCCGTTACGAATTATTTTAATAGACTACCCGGGGTTTAATCTTAGGTTAATAAAAAGAATTTCCTCTCTTGATATTCCCATAACATATTTTATTCTTCCTCAGGTCTGGGCTTGGAAAGAAAGTCGGATAAAAATCCTTCGTGATTTTGTGGACCAATCTCTTAGTATTTTCCCATTTGAACAGGATTGGTTTAAACGTCGAGGAGTAAATGTTAGCTTTGTAGGTCATCCTTTCACAGAATTAAATCCACCCAAAATTTCCAGGGATAATTTTTTCAGTAAACATAAATTAATTCCAGATAAGCCCTTGCTTATTCTACTTCCTGGGAGCCGCCAACAGGAGGTTGACCAACACTGGAAAATCTTCCTCACAACGGTTCAATTACTAAGATTATCTACCCCTGAACTTCAGGTTGTAGTTGGCAAAGCTCCCTCTGCAACCCTGTCCCCACTCCCAGACCATATATATGTTGAAGAAAATACAATAACGGCACTGCATTATGGAAACGTAGCCCTTATTGCTTCAGGTACTGCCACACTAGAAGCAGCAGTTATGAATATTCCCATGGTTGTCTGTTACCGAATGTCTTTTTTCTCCTGGTTTCTAATAAAAAAATTATCAAAAGTTTCTTTTGCCTCTATAGTTAACCTGATAGGCAAAAAAGAAATTGTACCGGAATTTCTCCAAAATGAAATGACATCTGAAAACCTTTACAAGGCATTGAGGCTTCTTCTTAACGATTCAGAAAAAAGAAATTCTATGTATACTGGCTTCTCCGAGGTTAGAAAAGTCCTTGGAAAACCGGGGGCGTACACCCGCTCAGCAGAAGCAATTCTCAAGGAACATTTATAATGGCGATGCTTTCATTGAAGGCCCTTCTGGCGAAATGGTTACTAAAATTTCTCTTTGGAACAAGTCGTTGGAATATAAAAGGAAGAAGCCAAATCAATAAAATTCTTACGGACGGAAAATCAGTGATTATTGCTTCTTGGCACAGCCATCTTTTGCCAACTTTTATGGATTTAGCTGGGAATCAATATTATGGTTTAGCTGGTTTGCATAAAGACGCTGACCTCATCTCTAAAATTGGTGACAAAATGGGATGGAAATTGCTTCGTGGTTCCAGCTCCGACAGAGGAAAAAAGGTTTATAAAGAAATAGTTAATGTTCTTGCTAGCCCCGGGAATGTAGTCGCTCTCACACCAGATGGACCAAAGGGGCCTGCTAAAGTACCAAAGCCGGGAACAATTCGCGCTGCGCAGAAAACAAGAGCGGTAATTATTCCAGCCATGGGTCAGTCAACCTGCCGATGGAGTTTTACAAACTGGGATACTTTTTTCGTTGGAAAGCCTTTTGGCCGAATAGAAATGATTTATGGTGACCCTTTAGTTTTTTTAGAGTCTGATGATTTTAATGTGTGTGAAAACAAACTAAAACAGGCACTGGATAAATTGGAAAACGAGGTGGAAAAACGTGGTCATCAATAAAAAAAACTCTTTAGTGACTCTTCGGCCCGCCTTGTCTCCTCTTACAATAGTGTACCTTGGACTAATTTTATGGAGAGATTTCTTTTACAAAATTGATGTTTTTCCGAAACGAAAACTTTCCTGTGTGGTAATCAGCATCGGAAATATTAGCTCCGGGGGTACGGGAAAAACCCCTATGGTAATCTCATTAGCAAAGTTCTTTAAAAAGGCTGGAAAATCAGTTGCCGTTTTAAGCCGAGGGTATGGACGGCAGAGTTCCGGTTCACTGTTAGTTACAGATGGATATTCCAAACCACCTAATTGGAAATTGTGTGGAGACGAACCTGCTTTAATGGCAATGGCACTAAAGGGTATTCCAATTATTGTTGATAAAAATCGGTTCCGTGGGGGTTCTTTCCTAATAAAACATTTTAATCCAGATATTATTCTCCTTGATGATGGCTTTCAACATTTTTCAATTTCCCGTAATATAGATATTGTTCTAATCAACTCTGGCGATCTCCAACAAGACCACAGGCTTCTTCCCTTGGGTCTCCTTCGCGAACCATGGTCATGTACAAAGCGGGCTGACATCATCTTCTTAACCAAAACAAACCTGAAAAAACCATCAGATTATATAACCAGAAAAATTAAGCAACTTAATGTGCCATTTTTTTCTAGCACAATTAGTGCCACCTCTGTTCTTTCCAGTATCAACGAAGAAACTATAAGTATAAAAAAATTATGTAGGAGACGTGTCTTAGCCCTGTCAGCAATAGGAGACCCGGGAGGATTCCATAGTCTCATTCAAAAAACTGGAGCCACCATCGCAGGATCTTTAATCTATCAAGACCACCATGCCTATACAAAAAATGATTGGAAAATAATTAAAGAAACAAAGGAAGAAATTGGAGCTGACTTAATTTTAACAACAGAAAAGGATTTATTAAAATTAGAGGCTTTTTCAGGTGATGTGCCTATTCAGGCCATACGCATTAGTTTAAATATAGAGGATCAGGGATCTCAAACAATAAGAGATTTTATCGATAAGATTGGAATCACCAATAAAAAAAACAGATCATTATAGCGGACGCCTTGTGGATATTGCTCTTGATTGATTTATTGGTATTTAAGAATAACTGCTGTCTTCATCAACTTGTTCTTTAGCCTCTTCTTTATTTATCTATTCTCTGTCCTCCCATGTCATTAAGCTTTACATCAGTCTCAGATTCATCTTCTTCTTTGGGGGTACGTACCTTCTCAGTATCACCAATTGGGAGTTCCTCCAAAGAAACACGTACTGCAATTGGGTTTATCTCCCCTATAAAATCAATCCGAGTCACTGTTTTTCTAGATCCGTTTTTCCGAACTTTTACAACACTCTTTATTGATTTAACATCCCCTGATTTAAAATACATTTTAAATTTTTGAGATGGATCTGAAGGGCTCACCATTTCAATAAATGGGGTCTGTTTGGCTATCTCCACTTCTTCTTCAATCCTAAATTGGATACCAGCATCAAAAGATTCCATTGAAATCGTCGCCGGAAATCCATCAAATAAATATTCGGGATATTTATGTAATTGAGAATCCCACGCTTCTGGATTAAAAGATTGTGGTATAGCACTGGACACTGGTGATTTCGATACTAATAACATGTTTGTTTTTAAATCATGGATTAATGAAATCTGAGTAGCAGGAACATCAACAAGTCTTTCAGATTTATATTCAAAGTTTGCTTTGGTTTTCACTGGCATTTTTCCCATATCAAGACTAATTCGATGTGTTACTGTTTTTTCTAAAGATGTATCTACTTCAACAAAAAAAACAGTGTCCCCCTTAGAACTAAAATTAACAGCCCTCTTTTCTTCCTGTATGGCTATTGAAACACTGTAATAATCCGGGAATAAGGGTTGTTCAGCGAAGCCCCCTTCTTTAGGCATAGACGTTTTTCGGGGCCTGGAACGAAGAAACTTTTCCTCCACAACAGTGTCAGCTGCTGGGGGCTTTTCACCCATGGCATCGGCTACCGTAGACGTCTTTTGGTCTAAAGAAACCACTTCTGTCTTTTCCTCCACAACAGTGTCAGCTGTTGGGGGCTTTTCACCCGTGGCATCGGCTACCGTAGACGTCTTTTGGTCTAAAGAAACCACTTCTGTCTTTTCCTCCACAACAGTGTCAGCTGTTGGGGGCTTTTCACCCATGGCATCGGCTACCGTAGACGTCTTTTGGTCTAAAGAAACCACTTCTGTCTTCAGGTTTAAACTATCACTTCTTAAAATGAGACTATCCTCTGCTTCTTCTGTTGTTTCTAGAATATTAGAAACAAAAGAATCAGGTCTGTCCTCGTCAGTTAGCACTTCAGTGGGTTTGGGAAATAATGATGACTTATACAGCCCTGCTTCAATCCTTGCTAAAACGAAGCTATTTATTTCTTTTTCATTCACCTCTTTATTTAAGAAAAATAGCGGTTTTTCACTAAAAGAACTTGGTTTTAGTATCATCTCCCCGCCCTCAATCGAAAGTGTCAATACTTCACCGCTCAAAAAGGGCAATAATAGCTCCTCATTTCCATTCATGTCTTCATCGGTTGTCATAATCCCAGGCACAAAAAGTTTCTTTGCTCCATTGAGACTAAAAACATCCGAAAATATTTCCTGTAACGGGTTGCTGCCGTCCAGTATATCATACATACTTATCTTAATTAAATTGGCTTCCAATGTGAACAAGACAATTTTATTTTTTTCTTTATGTTCAAAGGAGCCTATAAACACCTTACCATACCCATTGCCGACAACAGAAGACTCAAGCAGTCTAAAGTCCATTAGCTGAATTTCCTTATCTGCCATGTTGAGGTTAAAAATTGCCCCTGTCCTCAGGGGGGTTGCAAAGGCCGCCCCTATTGTGGTAGTCCTTTCATTATTATTTAATACTACAAAATTAGACGAACGAATTCGACCAATCGACAAATCATCCTCATAGAGTTCCATAGGTCGCGGTGAAAAGGTTTGTCCTTCCCATTTAAATAAAAGTAGCCACGGAGTATTATTATTTTTGTTTCTTACTTCAGTTCTTAATATTGCAACAATTTCCGGAACATTATCATTTTCTAAATCAACCATTTTAACGCTTGATATGTGTCCCAGAACATCTTCTGTGGCTATAAATGACCATAGAAGGGTATGATTCCCATCCTTTTCTATTTCAACATAACGAATTTCCCCTCCGTCCTTCTCATCATAGAACAAAAGAAGTTCGCTAAGACTATCTCCGTCTAAATCATATGTACCATCTACATAAAAGGGCATACCAGACAAAGAAATCAGAAATAATAACCCAATGAAGGGATTTAGTTTTCTTCTCCTAATCAAGAATATATATCTTTAGGTCGAATTATGACGAACAACTTAGGTTGGTAAGGATATAATAGAAGGGGGGAAAGCTGGTTTTTATTCAATTTTGATGTACTCCTCATTTTATGAAATATAGTTTATCAATCTTACATAAAACAAGGAAAAGCCCCTGTTTTTTCCTAAAGATCGTTGGTATATTCGCCAGCTGATTGATTTAAAAATACTAAAAAATGACAAAAATAAAGTCAAAAAAACTTCTATCCCTTCTTAGTGCTGCGATCGTCATAATCATTCTTGTAGCTCCTTTTGCCCACAATCTCTACTCACAGGGAAAAGACTCCTACAAAATTATCAGGTCAAAAATGCAGGTCTTAAACCAAATACTTCAGTTTATTAACCAATACTATTTTGATACAGTAGAATTAGATAAACTGATGGAAGGTGCTTTTAAGGGAATGATGAAAGAATTAGACCCTCACTCGATTTACATTCCAGCAAAGAAACTAGAAGATATTGATGAAAAATTTAAGGGTACATTTCAAGGAATTGGTATCGAATTTGATATTCTTGGTGGCTACATTACTGTTATTTCGCCTGTGGCTGATAGTCCATCCGAACGCGCAGGCCTTCTCCCCGGAGATCAAATAATTGCTATTAATGGTAAAGATGCATATAATATAACAAAAGATCAGGTTTTTAAAGATCTCCGAGGAAAGAAAGGAACGTCTGTAAATATAACTGTCCGTCGTATTGGGCTTGACGATCCTTTTGAGGTAACTATCATACGAGACAATATTCCTATTTACAGCGTCCGAGCATCAATAATGTATGATGATTCTACTGGTTATATCTGGTTAACACGATTTTCTGCAACAACGGCAACAGAAGTAAAAAAATCTATTGAAAAATTGAAAAAACAAGGCATGACCAGGCTTCTTTTTGACTTGCGAAATAATAGTGGTGGATATCTTGAACAGGCAGCCGAAATTGCCGACTTATTTATTACTCAGAAAGATACACTTGTTTTTACAAAAGGAAAGCGTAAAGAGACAGAACAGGTCTTTATCGCACATCCTCATATAGGTGATGGAAATATTCCGTTGGTTGTCCTGGTAAACCGGGGCTCTGCTAGCGCAAGCGAAATTGTTTCTGGGGCTATACAAGACATTGATCGAGGGCTCATCGCAGGAGAAACAACATTTGGCAAGGGCCTTGTCCAAAAACAACTTCCATTAAAGGACGGGTCAGCTATTCGTATAACCATTGCACGGTACTTTACACCAAGTGGACGACTAATTCAGCGGCCATATGAAAATGGTGGGGATGATCAATATTATCTCAAACTGTATGAAAAAGACCGTGAGAAAAAAATTGATTCTTTGAAGGCATTGCGCCCTAAATATCTTACCCGCTCTGGAAGGGTCGTTTACGGGGGAGGAGGGATCACTCCTGATATATACATACCAAGGGGGGATACACTTATCGAAAACGAAACGTATAAGCTTCTTTCAAACTCTAAACGTCCCTTGTTTAACTGGGCTTCCATTTATTTAAGTAATAATGAGATGAAAAACAATACATCTGAAAACATTAATAATTTTATAAAATTTCGCGATCATTGGTCTTTGTCAGAACATGAATTCCGGGGTTTTCTACTCTATTTAAAACAAGAGGATATTCAATATGACTCAACAGCAATATATAACAATAAAAACTATATCATGAACCACCTGAAAGCAGAGTGTGCGGGAATTCTTTGGGGAAACAACGAAACCTGGGGAATCCGCAGAAGAACGGATAACCAAATAATAGAAGCATTAAAATATTTTGAAGAAGCCTCTGGTTTCATTAATAATAACCCTTAAATTCTCATAATTTCTGTAAATAAATAAATTAATCTATTAATTCTTGGAGGAATAAATGGTTGAATATTTTGTAAATGGTGGCCCCTTTATGTGGCCTATTTTGATTACACTATTGGCTGGGCTTGCAATCTCAGCCGAGAGATTATATTCTTTACTAATGTCATCAATTGATGAACAGAAATTTTTCAAAGAAATCTCCGAAAAAATCGAAGGAAAAAACTTAGAAGAAGCTGTTCAAGTATGTGAGGACACTCAGGGTCCAGTAGCGAAAGTATTTCATGCCGGCCTTACACGAAGACACCATGGTATATCTGAAGTAGAAAAGGCAATACAGAATGCCGGTCCAATGGAAATGGCTTTCCTCGAAAAAAATATGATCTGGTTAAACGCCGTTGTTACAATTGCCCCAATGATTGGATTTACCGGAACCGTTGTGGGGATGATTTCTGCGTTTGATGCAATTAAAGCTGCCAACGATATTTCTCCTGCAGTCGTTGCCGGTGGTATATCCCAAGCTCTATTGACCACTGCTTTTGGATTAATCGTCGCTATGATTATACAGGTTTTTCAGAATTTTTTCGTATCAAGAATTGACAAACTTGTGTTAGATATGGAAGAGCAATCAGTACGACTTATTGATCATCTTTATGACCTGGATGCATCAAAAGGAGGAAAGAAAAAACTTTAAGAAAAACTCATGGGAAAAATAAAACGCAGATTCAAGGGAGGGGAAATTCCTACATCATCCATGGCAGACATTGCTTTTTTACTCCTTATCTTTTTTCTTGTTACAACAACAATTGACATTGACAAAGGGTTGGGTCTCGTGTTGCCTGCAGAGGGAGAAGAAATTGAAATAAAGAAAAAAAATATTTTAAACTGCCTTATTAATTCCTCTGGAATGGTTTTGCTGGGAGGTGAACCAGTAAATCTAAAAGATGTCAGCCGCATAGTAAAAGAGAAACTCAGGGAAAATGACAAGCTGATCATTTCTGTCAAAACACATGAAAAAACTCGCTACAAAGATTATGTGGCTATCATAGATCAGCTTAAAATAGCAGATGCAACCCGTATTTCAATCGCAGATACTGACTGATGAAATTTATCCGAAAAACAACTCTTTCTAGTGAAATTCCAACGGCGTCTATGCCCGATATAATATTCATGTTGTTAATTTTTTTTATGGTTACAACTGTACTCAGAGAGTTTTCTGGTTTACCTATTGAAATTCCAAAAGCGAAACGAATCGAAAAACTTAAATCAAAACGACACACATCACATATTTGGATTTCTAAGGAAGGATTAATTTCAATTGAAGACCGCCTCTTTAATATAGAAAATGTTCGAAACATCATATATGATAAGAGAGTCGCAGATCCACAGATTGTTATTTCATTAAAAGCAGATGAATCAGCAAGAATGGAGTTGGTTTCAGGAATCCATAATGAGCTTAGGAAAGCAGACGCTTTAAAGCTAAACTATTCTACAAAAACGTCCCTTGATTAATTTATGTCTTTGGAACAGCTATCACTTAAACTCCGTTTTCCATTTATAATAAGAGCTACAGGTTTACTAAGCATAATTCTTTCAATTTCCCTGTTTTTTATCCTCCCGCGATTTGCTGGCGAAACAGTTCAAGAACATTATGACCAAATTATTATTGAACAGATTGATATCCCTCAAACTCAGCAGATTGAAAGACCACCCCCACCTGCACGACCATCAATACCAATTGAATCTGAAGATGAAGATCTTGCAGATGATTTAACTATTGAAGAAACCGACTTGAGCGATTTTGAAGCATGGGATGCACCCCCACCACCGCCTTCCGGCCCACAGGTTAAATTTATACCTTATGATGATCCTCCGGTCCCCCTAACACCAATTAGACCAAAATATCCGGAGATTGCCCAAGAAGCCGGCATTGAAGGTACTGTGTTTATCCAGGCCTTCATTGATAAAAAAGGACGTGTTATAGAAACCACAATCATTAAAGGAATTCCAAATACGGGTCTAGATGAGGCAGCAATAGAGGCCATCCGCAAAACACGCTTTAGACCTGCAAAACAAAGAGAGCGGGCTGTTGGGGTTTGGATTTCGATACCTGTAAACTTTAAACTAAAAGGATAATCGGAAATAGTAACTTTATTTACCTGCTGTCCTTGCTGACCTGTCTGGTGTTATATGTGAGTTACGAAGAGGTCTCTCCTACCAACGCTAAAAACAATAGCGATATCACAACATCAAAAACAATCTATTCTCTAGGTTTACACACATCAGTTTGAAACTCTAAAACAAACCTTCTTTTGAGAGACGGATATGAAGAGTTATATTGACAGGCGATGCTTCCCCATTCTACTCCTCGAGTAACCGTTTTTGTTTGCCTTATATTGCCGGTGTTTTGTGCGGTACACGCGCAAATAACAGGTAAGGTAGTAAAAAAAGAAACACAAGAAGCAATTGTAGGCGCAAATGTCCTTATCGTCAACACAAACATGGGCACCACTACCGACGACAAAGGCGTGTTCTCATTTGATTGGCAGGGGGACTTTCCTATCAAGATTCGCGTCTCACATATCGGTTACATTGAACAGGAGGTCACAGTCTTAGTCCCCAATGAAATCTGGATGAGGATGGAATCCTCGGTATTGAAAGGAAAAGAAATCTTGATCACAGGTGAGCGAAGAAAAATAGAGAGGGAAGTCTCCAGCAGTGGTGAGGACGTTTCCTTGAAACAAATTGAGGTTCGCGGTATCCGTGACATCGGCGAGGCACTACAAGAAATGACCAGTGTCATAATCTCTACTGCCACATCGGGGCGACAAACGGCCAGTGTCAGGGGCAGCAATGCCAATGAGATATCAGTTTACCTAGATGGGATCAAACTCAACAGAGCTCTGGACGGCGTCGCAGACCTCTCTGCCATCGACATGATGAATTTATCCAGCGTGGAGATAATAAGAGGGGGAAACTCTGTTTTCTTTGGCCCTGGAAATTTTGGGGGCGTGATTCATTTATCCTCACAATCACCCGAAAGCAACACAATAACCCTATACCGTAATGTTGGTCTAGCCGATGCAAGAGATCAGGATTTATCAGGAGCGATAAATCTGCGTGCCCGATCCTTTGGGCTGGGTGGACGTTTTTCCGGTAAGTCGCGATTATACGATGGCCGGACACTCTACACATCCCTCTTTAATAACCTTGTTTCTACGCTCGACTTATCTGATGGGAAGGTTTCGGCAAGACATCTGTCGCTTGGCAATTCCATAAAATTCCCCACTGGTTCTATCATTGCGAAAGATAGTTTATCAGTAAATCGAGCAAGTTTTCATGGATCAATCCTGGGTACTCGCGATTGGGATATCCAATACGGTTTCAGGGTCTGGGCATGGCAGGATTCGTTCTTTGATAATATAACCCGGGACCTTGATGAAGAAACTACCATGTTTCGTATCGGAAAATCTTTTCACTGGAATCGGTGGGACGGAACAATCCAGTGGGAAATGGAAGACCAGTGGTATTTTGGTGACAACCTGACCACGCCTAAAGATATAAAACAGAGTTGGGGAGATAATGCACGATTAAGGTGGCTAGACAAGGGCTGGGCCGGGGTCTTGCGCTATACAACTCTGATCGACACCCCCACTATGGAGTCAATCCGTTTTGAATTGGGTGTTCGCCCAAGTCGAGCCAAATATAATCATCGTCAGACTATCACCGAATTTGATTCTCTATATAATCAAGCATCTGATAGCTGGAATCAAAGTTTCATCCAAGAGACCAGCTACGAAAAAGAATCAAAAATGGGAATGAGCACATTCCGGTTAGGAGCCTATCTTAGAGGCACAGCTCCGCGCTTTAGATATAACCTCTTTTTCAACCAAGGTTGGAATAAGCGGCCCCCCACCTTGAATGACTATTTTCTCTGGTTTACAACACGTTATCAAGCCGATGCAATACTCCACGGAATAAGCCCGGAAGAAAAGACTATACTATTCCAGGGGATCTTGACTGATGATCTGTTTGTGGAACACTTATCTACGACAGAGGTAGGAGGAGAACTTATATGGGAACAAATGACCACGGCTACTATCGACCGTTGGGTTGTTAGTGGAAGTGTCTTTCGCAATCATTATATCGACAAAATCGCTTACCGACTAATCGGGGACTTCCTGCCAATTCCATACAACACGCCCATAGCGTCCGTCAACGGCATTGAGATCGGAACCAAAATCAAGTTCCTGGAAATATTTCATGGATCCCTAGAGTTCACTGGAAATGTGACACTTGTGGGTGTCAGCAACAAAGAAGCGTTTCCAAACAAGCCAAGCGCCATAGGTCGTTTTATTCTTGATTGGCGGAAAGGGGTGTTTCATCTTAATCTTAGTCACATTTATGAAGGACCACAGGTCTACCAGCGAGGAGGAGTTGAGATTAGGCAGTATGACAACCGAAAAAATACTAATCTAACGTTAACGCTTACAGAATCGATCTGGTTGTTTGACGTAAGTGTAAGCTACTCAATACGAAACCTTTTTTCCAATCAAATCACATTTGTGGATTTCGCCCATTACTCTAATGATCCTTTTCACTATTATGAAGCCCATCGAACTTTGTTTTCCCTCAAGCTAACCCTTTCAAATAATAAGGAAGAAGAGTGAGGATCCTCTCTCTTTATGTCCTGATTTTTCTGGTTTATGCCTGTGAATGGCCTTTTGATACAGATGAGACGAGCCCAGATGCACTCCTTGATTTGGCCATTGAACATTCCATTACACGGCTTGTAGATTCATCTGATGTCAAATTAACCTGGAGTGAAATCATAGTTGAAAATTTTTCCAAAGTGACGGTAGAGCGTAGGATCTCTTTAGATACAGACTGGACACTGCGGGCAATACTCACGAATCCATTAGTAATAACATACACGGATGTAGTCAACGATGATGCAGATTTCCAATACCGAGTGACCTTTTCTGATGTTCAGGGCAACGAAAAATGGACCGAAGGAGAAACCACAATTCCGAGAACAACTTCTTTATACATACCAGATGACTATGAATCAATCCAGGCAGCTTTTGAGAGTCCTGTGATTGATGATGGAGATTCCATATTGGTTTCTTCTGGAAAATACCCGGGGAGCCTGTCCATTTTAGGAAAAGACATTCTAGTTCGAGCGATCGATGACCATGAAGTGACCACTATTATTGCTTCAGATAGTGATAGGTGTCTTAATATCAATGACGGTATCTTGGAAGGATTTTGGTTGGAAGGTGGAACAGGCGGTGAGGGTGCGTATACGCCTGGTGGGGGTGTATATGCTGCTGGAAGCGCAGTATTACGGAACAACTTCATCGTGGATAATCAAGCCCCGGGGGAGGGCGGAGGATTATACCTAACTGGGAATGCCAGCCTGTACAACAATATTGTCTTTCACAATGTAGGCGATAATGTGGGCGGCATCTTTATCAGCAACGCCACAGGAGAAGTGATCAATAACACGATTGTAGGGAATAGTATCGCAGGTGATTCCTTGGGAGGCGTCTCCATTGCCAACAGCTCGGTAATATTCTTAAATAATATTATCTCGGAGCACACAGGTTTTGATTTGCTTGTAATGGATGATGCCCCTGCTTCTGTTGTGGCATACTGTCGTTTCAAGGATGCCGACCCAACGGATTCTAATGGAAATATTCCAGATGATCCTTTGTTTCTTGAAGTGGCCAATGAAGATTTCCATTTACGCCCCGATTCACCCTGTACCAACACTGGACATCCAGGAGATGAATACCAGGACAATAACGGATCCCAGAACGACATGGGTGCCTACGGCGGACCTTATGGAGAATAGCTAACCATATTGATAATCAGAAAGATACAACGTAAGTGAATCATGATAGCAAATCCAGCAGGGGGGGGTGTAGAGATGTTTATCCAACCCCTTGTTTTTATCTATGGCTTTTTGTTTATTTCTTAATAACCATTCCTTGTTTACCCAAAATATTATTATACTCAGAAAGTAAATAAGGAGAGTTGTTCATAAACAAATCAAGCAGTAAAGATGAATAACAAAATAAACACAGCAGAAGTCATCTTGTTTAACATTCTTTATATGTTTATGAATTGTGATTTTGATGTATCAGATAAAGAGTCTGAAATCATTGAGAATACAATGACGGAACTAACAGATGAAGAAAAAAAGATAGTTGAATCACAAATAAAGGATAACGAAAATATTATTTCTAAAGGATTCGATAAGATAAAATCAAGAACTACAGAAATGGGAAAACTCATCAATGAAACAAAAGACTGTGAGGGTATTAAGAAAAGTTTCATTGAAGTAATCAAGGCGATGATATTAATAGATGGTATTATTCATAAAAATGAAAAAACAATGTTCAATGAGCTTTGTAAACTGTGGGACGTAGAATCAGCATTAGAAATAGAGTAGTCGAATAAGGAAAAACACCATGGGAATTTTATCAAAGGTGATAAAACACATAGTTGTGTCAAAAACGATAGAAGCACCTATAGAAGCATCTAAGAAAGAAGAGGAAAAGAGCTTCCATGAATCTTTATTCTTTTCTGAAAGGAGAGAGAGAATTAATCAACTAAATAATCATACTGAGGAATTAGACAATAAATTGAGAAACATGGGTATAGAGCTACGCCCGTCCATAAAATAAAACAACTGAAGTTCGTTTTTAACCAAAGGGCTGTTGACAATGTTTTCCATACGTTATAAAGAAAAAAACGTTATTGTCTTAAAAAGAACTTGTTTAACTAATCATCTTTCAATCTCTGTTAATTTTAAACTAAAAGGATTACAACAATAGTTCTTGTTACTTAGGCTGGCTACTTTAGGATAAACAGACCTTTTTAGTTCAGCTCTTATTTAGAGAGTTCTATTTTGCTGAGTTTTCTTCTAATATATGAAAACACTTCTAATAGGGGCAGGTCTTTCGGACAGACATCATCACAAGCCATCATACCAATACATCCAAAAACACCGCTCTCTGTAGATACCAATTCAAACCACTCCTGGTCACCCCTCTGGTCTCTTGGGTCATTCATTAGTCGACCAATCCTGTTTAGCCCTGCAGCGCCGAGAAAGTCTGGGTAAACCTGTACGGTGGCACAGCCAGCCAGACAACAACCACACTCAATACAACGTTCAGCTTCGTATATCTTGTTAGCTATGTCATTATCCATCCGTTCCTCAGTTGCTTGTGGATCAAATTCCTCCTGTGTGTGAATCCATGACTCTACTTTTTCCGCCATCTCTCTGAACCATATCCCGGTGTCTACTGAAAGATCACCTAACAATTTAAAAAATGGCAATGGGTAAAGTTCAATTGTTTCCGGCAGATCTGATGTGAGGGTGCGGCAAGCCAAGGTTGGGCGCCCATTTATCATCATGCCGCAGGAACCACAAATCCCGGCACGACATACAAAATCAAACATAAGATCCGACGCCTGTGTTTCTCTGAGGGTATTCAATGCTGTAAACACATTCAGGCGCTGTGTTTCCTCCATCTGGTAAGACTCAACCTGCGGACTGTCATTATCTTTATTCGGATTGTATCGAAATATCTTAAATGTAAGTGTTCTTCCCACTACTGCACCTCCTTCCACCTTTCTTTCGGCAACCGGCTTCCAGTGGGTTCTGACGGATCCAAACGTCCCTCAGCTTTCTGGACAATGTCAACATTTGCATTATATTCTTCAATGGTTTCTTTTATGGATATTTGCTGGCCTCCGCCGTAGCCACGGTCGCCGGGGGGCAAATCCAGAACTCCAACGGGCTCATAAGTAAATATGGGATCCTCCTTTGGGTCCGGCCAGCGTGCCAGAGTTCTGCTCAGCCAATTTGCATCATCTCTGTCGGGATAGTCTTCCCGGGAGTGAGCTCCCCGAGATTCGGTTCGTCTTAACGCACCCTCAGCAATCAGAAGCGCCTGCTTTGCCATTCCTTCAAGACGCAGAGCAGATGATAGTTCCGGATTCATTCCTAAAACCTTGGTTTTGACTTGAACATTCTCAGTGCGTTTTACAATATTCTTAAGACAGTCCACTGCTTTTTCAAGACCTTCGCCAAATCGAAAAATATGCACATGCGTTGTAAGCAAACTAGCAATTTCATTGCGGAGCTTGTAAACATTTTCTCCATTTCTGTTGTTAAACAGTCTGGCTATCTTGTCTTTTTCTGTTTTTGTAAACTCCTCTGCCAAACCAACATCTGCCACCAAAGAGGCTTTGCTTGCATATTTAGCAATTTTTTCACCGACAACCATGCCGGCAACTACCGTCTCAGCCAGAGAATTTCCACCCAGACGATTGAATCCATGCAAATCCCAACAGGAGACTTCCCCAAGGGCAAAAAGACCTTCCATGTTGTACGCATGTCCATCTTTATTTACTCGAATACCGCCCATGGAATAATGTTGCGTAGGTCTTACTGGAATAAATTCTTTGATCGGATTTACTCCGATGAAATGCATACAAATATCATACACTTCCCTAAGTTTCGTTTTAAGGTGTTCTTCTCCAAGATGGCGAAGATCAAGCCAGAGATGTTCACCGTATGGAGACTGAACCCCTTTCCCTTTCAACATATGTTCCTTCATCCGCCGAGAGACGACATCGCGGGATGCCAATTCCTGTTTTTCCGGTTCGTAATCCGGCATAAAACGGTATTCATCCACATCTAAAAGAAGCCCGCCGTCACCCCGGCAACCCTCTGTAACAAGAATGTCTGTGGGAACAATTCCGGTTGGATGAAATTGAACCGCTTCCATATTTGCCAGAGGAACTACCCCGGTCTGAAGCGCTAACCAAGAGCCGGAACCTTCGTTTATAATAGCATTTGTTGATTCACCATAAATTCTACCGTAACCTCCGGTCGCAATAACCGTCGACTTGGACATATATGCCATTATTTCTCCATCACGCAGTGAACGCACAACCGCACCGAGACACTTCCCGTCATGATGGATAAGCCGAATTGCTTCCATGCGGTCATGAACAGTAATTCCATGTTGGACAACTAAATTGTCCATAGTATAAAGCACGGTGTGGCCAGTGCCGTCGGCGGTGTAACAGGTTCTCCATTTCGCGGTTCCGCCAAAATCCCGGGCTGTTATCAAGCCTTCCTTTTCATCATCTTCCACAATAGTTGTTTTTTTGCCCTTGATATAAACGTCCCTTGGGCCACCTTCAACCCTATTCCATGGCACACCATAATGTGCCATTTCACGCATGGCAATTGGGGCATTATCAGCAAAGATTCTTACAACTTCCTGATCGGCACCCCAATCAGACCCTTTAACAGTATCAAGCCAATGGATAGTTGGATTGTCTCCCTTTCCTTTTGCAGAATTCCCCAATGATGCCTGCATACCGCCCTGTGCCGCAGAAGAATGGCTCCGGCGGGGAGGAACTAAGGAAAGAATAATCACATTCAAGCCTTTGCTGGCAGAAGCAATAGCCGCTCGCTCTCCAGCCAGCCCCGCACCAATTACCAGCACATCTGTGGTAATTATTTTACTCATATAGAATTACCCAAAACATCTGCCATTAATGATTCCAAAGGGGGATCAATCAGGCCGGCTAGCACTGCTAGCGTAACTATCCCTATTATAATGAAAAATATGAGAATAAATTGTTCAACAAGGTGTGTTTTCCTGCGCGTTACTTTTCCAACTAAAGGAAGCTGTTTGCCAATCCACCATTTTACAGCAAAACGATAAAGCCCAACACCTGCATGGAATTCAACACAAATCAACAGAGCCACATACAGTAGCCACAAACCAGATCCAACCCTGCCAGTACTTTCCAAAGCGGTTATACCAGCCCCTCCCAAAGACCGCTGTAAAATATCCGTACCAACAATGAAGAGATGGATCGAACCTAAAATAAGAATGGCCATGCCTGATCGCACCTGCCAAATCCAGAGAATCGTTTCAGAATGATTGCGAAGGCGGATATCAGATGTTATTTCTTGATTCCATCTATTTTTGGATCCTTTAATACTCTTACCCAGCTTTATTATTTTTTTTCGATCACGTAAACCCCTAGGAATCTTTCGGCTAGCGGTGACAAAATGGACAAAAAATACGATAGTTATTAAAATTATAGTTATTTGTGCGAGCCATGTATGCTCAAAAAGATCAGCTATAAAATTAAATGTTTGTTCGCCAGTTAGAATGGAACTGACAAACAGCATATGCCCCCACATAAACAATGCAAGAAATACGCCGGTGAAACCACTTATCCTTTCGTCCCGAAGTGCTTTTTTTGCCTTTTGGTATGCATCACTGGCTTGGTTGTGATGTGTCTCTTCCTCGGGATACAATTCTGTATTTATCGGCACTATATTTCTCCTTATGCCCTTATTATGAAAATTACATACCTTTTCATCTATATCTCATCTTGTTTGTATGAAAAAGGGTGATAAACAGGTTGGCATTTATTAAATCATCTGGCTGTTGAAGTAATTATAATAAACAAAAAGTTGGCCGCACTTTTAATACCTTTCTGCGAAACCGGCTCCTAAATGAGCTCCGTAAAATAATATACCCACAGCTAGAACATGGAGAAAAAAATAGATGTTTCTTTTCAGGGTGGAGTTGCGCAAATCTTGTTTGAATTGGATCCGTACCCAGAATAAAGTTAAAAAGAGCAGGGTTGCTACCCAGGCTAAAAAACTATGACGAAATTGAGGTAGGTCCGAAAATGCACCTTCTTCCAAAAAGGCAATTATTCCAGTTATATTAGTAAATAAACAGGATATCAGACCCATAAGCATAGTCCAAAATCCCGCATGCTCGAGCTCTTCTTTGCTAAACAGTTTTTCTAAGATGTCAAAAAATAATCCGGTAGAAAAAAGAGCGATGGGAAAGTGGACAAAAAGTGGGTGAATAGTTTCAAAAGACATTTTTAAATTTTATTGCTTCAAACTCATTTTTGGTTCTAACAACACATTAACCTGATAGGGAATTGGTAAAAATGATAGAAACATTGAAAAAATCTAAAAATGAAACTCTATATATCTTTTCACCTATTATCATGCTTTTATATTAACTTTTACAAGAAGAATATAATAATTCTTTACAAAGGAATATCACCAATAAACAAACATTATCCAAAGTCATAATGAAATATGGTTCAATAGCTGCCGGGGAACAGACAACGCTTGAAACTGCTTGCTGTATTTTAGAAAGCGGTGGCAATGCATTTGATGCTGCTGTTGCTGCTGTATTCACATCAATGACATCGGAATTTACACTTACGAGTGCCGGGGGAGGGGGGGCGCTGATGGCGCTCCCTTATAATTCCGAACCAATTCTTTTTGATTTCTTTGTTGACACCCTGCCAAAGGGAAGTGAAAAGTTAGACTTTTTTCCCATCACTGTAGACTTTGGTACCAGCCAACAAAATTTTAATATTGGTAAGGGGTCTGTAGCTGTTCCAGGTAATATTGCAGGCCTTCTTTATGTACATAAGCGCCTTGGGCTTCTTCCTCTAAAAGTTGTTCTTGAACCTGCTATTGTCGCGGCAAAAAATGGAACTGTCCTCAACGAATCACATGGCTATCTTGTCAAAATTCTTGAGCCCATTCTAACATATGATCACTATGGAAAAACTATCTTTAAACCCGGGGGAACTCTGCTCAAAAATGGCGACAAAATTTTACTTCCAGGGTTTGGGGATTTTCTAGACCAACTCTCCAAAGAGGGTGAAGATTTCTTTTATAAGGGCAGTGGGGCAAACTATATTATTAATGCCCTTGGTGATGGTGGGCTTCTTACTAGAAAAGCTCTTAAAAACTACCAGGTTATTGAGCGTGAACCTTTAAAATCTACTATTAACAAATATATGATGTATACAAATCCGGCTCCGTCTGTTGGCGGGACCACGATCGCCTTCTTGCTTCAGTTATTAGAGAATACAGCTCTTGAAAATATATATGGTCCAACCGCTCTTGCTTACGCAATGAAAATTACATCAAAAGCAAAAAAAGATATCTATATCAATCCTGAAGATGAAAACCAAATAACCAAACTGCTGGAACCACAAATAATTTCAGCTTATTCAAAAATATTTACTAACCAGGGAAATTGGTTTCCAGATAAAACAAACACACCATCGTTTGGATCCACCACGCATGTTAGCATAATCGACAAAACAGGAAATGCTGCCAGTGTTACTACAACAAACGGCGAGGGCTGTGGATATTTTATTCCTGAAATGGGATTTATGATGAACAATATGCTGGGCGAAGAAGTTCTTAACCCCTCCGGATTTCATTTATGGACAAAGCAACAAAGGCTTCCAACATTGATATCTCCCACAATAGTTGTTGGAGAATCCGGACCTGAGCTGGTGCTTGGTAGTGGTGGCAGTAACCGAATAGGATCAGCTGTTTCCCAAGTAATTCTAAATACTCTTTTGCACAAGATGGATCTAGGACCAGCTATTAACGCTCCTCGGGTTCACCTCGAAGACAATGTCCTTCATCATGAGGTTGGAATAAAAATAGATAAAAAAGCCATTAAAGATAAAACCATTAAGATAAAGCGTTGGGGAAAGCTAAATCTGTTTTTTGGTGGGGTAAATGCAGTTACAAAAACGGCTGCGGAGGGTGATCCACGCAGGGGCGGAGTTGGGATTGTCTATTAACCAGTTTTCCTGTTTTTAGCTTCTTCAACAAGCCATTCAAAAAGGTTTTTCTGTTCCTTGTTTTGCTGTAGTGTTTCGGGGTGCCACTGAACAGCAATAAATTTCCCTGGATCTTTAACGTCTTCAATCACTTCGGGTAATCCATCCGGAGAACGACCAACAATCCTCAGTCCATCACCCAGTTTATTTATCCCCTGATGATGTGCGCTATTCACTGTTGGTTTCGGTGTCCCTATCACCCTTGCAGCAAGACTGTTTTTATCCAGCCTAACTATATGATTCGTGATTTCTCCATTGGGGTTCCCATGGTCAATAGCACCCTTCATTTGGGCAGAAATATCTTCAAATAGTGTTCCTCCATAAATGATATTGATATGCTGAAACCCCGCACAAATACTCAAAACAGGTTTACGAAAACTCTCCGCTGCTAAAAAAACCATGCGATCAAATTTTTCTCTTTTGGGGTGCATCACATCTTCATCGAGTAGCTCTGAATGTTTTCCACCATAAATATGATTTGGAATATCAGGTCCACCAACCAAAAGAAACCCATCAATGCCTCCAGCTATATCCTCAGCCGTTCCTCCGCTTGAAAGATGGTGGAGCGTGACCGGAACTCCTCCTGCAAGCCAGACAGATCTGAAATATTTCTCTTTTGTTCCATTCCAGAATGAATCGTCGTATTCAAAATAATAAGGATTAATACCAATTATTGGTTTAAACATAATATTAAGAATAAGGAAGAGCTAATTAGGAGGACTAAGCTGATGTTCCTGTTGTAAAAAATCAATAATTGAGAGCCCACTTGCTTTATATGCGGCTTGCGTTTGTATCGATTTGGGACCTTTTGATAACACATTATTGACAAACGGCTCAAGAAATTTACTTTCGCTTTCAATCCCAAAAAAATCAGCCCTCTCTTTCAGTCCCTTTACGGACAAAGAAGAAAATATTTTAATCCATTGTCTCATTGTTTTCCCGGCAGGACCTTCTTGATCGAGGTTGATAGTATAAGCTGATTTATTTAGGTGTTTACGTTCTGCTATTGTCCAGGTTTTCACGATTTCCAATGCTTCATGTTTTGCGTTTTCTGAGGCGAGCAATCCTGTCCAAAACGCAGCAGGAGCTAATTCAAATCCGTGTGGCGGCCTGTCCGCACCACGAACCTCCAGAATATGCTTAAATCTAACATGGGTGAAAATCTGATGAAGGGCTAATTGAATATCTCTATCCTGTAAAACACTGGATTTTTCTTGATTCGACAGCCATTCTCCAAGAGTTCCACCAAACCCTTTAATCTCCCCATCTTGATTTAAAACAAAAATCGCAGGGACATCTTGGAGATATTCACTGTATTTTTCAACAAGATTGTTATGTGAGCTTATACCATGATCCAACAGATTTTTACATCGAACAGGATCAGTATCGTTCCAAATCCTATATCTCGGGTTTTCTATTCCGGTAGGTCTCGAATTCATAAAGGGACTGTTTGCAAACAAAACCGCACAGATGGGTTCAAGACAGTCTGCAATAAATGCCATTATTTCTGCATCTTCTTGTGAACACACATCAATGTTTATCTGAATGCTGGTTGTGTTCCGCATCATCCATGGACCATATCTACCTGAGGTAACAAATCTATTATGCATAAGATTATACTTTTCCATATCAATCAAGCTTATATCTTCCGGCGAATAAATTGGTTCAAGTGCGTAATCAATATGCATCAAATTTTGTTTATCCAATACTTTTCTAGCCCGTTTAAAATAAATTTGAAGGTGGTGATAAATTTCATGAAGACTGATAAACGGTGGGGATGCCCACTCCAGCTGACCCCCTGGTTCCAGCGAATAGCTGGCTTTAATAGGATCATTTTCCTGATGTTTTTTCATTATTTCCATGAATGCTGATGCAGAAAATTCTTCACACAAATCAACCGGTAGGCGTTTCATGTTTTTATTATAAAACATGCATTCTATCTCTACCCCGATTTTTCGCTTTTCAGGATGAGTGATATTAGATAAAATGAACTTTTCTATACGTTCTGTCAAATTCATAAGACCTAGATTTTACTAAAAGAAAATAAAACTGTAAATGTATTATTTTTTCATTGATGGGTCAAGGACATCGCGTAAACTGTCTCCCATCAGATTGAATCCTATAACCGTGCTGGCAATTGCAATGCCCGGTATTATTGATAACCATGGAGATGTACGAATAAAATCTTTTCCCGCATTAATCATAATTCCCCAGCTCGGTGTTGGGGGCTGGGCTCCCAGGCCAAGAAAAGAAAGACTCGCTTCTACCATTATTGCGCCGGCAATACCCAGTGTATAGGTTACAATCATTGGGGCAAAACAGTTTGGGAGTATGTGCTTTAATAATATTCTTGGTTTGCTTAAACCAAGCACCTCACAAACTTTTATAAATTCACGTTCTTTAATACTGGCAACTTGCCCCCTCATGAGCCGAGCCATCCCCGGCCAGGAAACAAATCCAATGGCAAAAAATACGACCGTTAATGTTGGCTCAAACGCAGCCGTTATGCCTATCAAAAACAGAAGTGTTGGAAATCCAAACATAATATCTGTAAGGCGCATTATGAGTGTTTCTAAAACACCACCATAATATCCGGAAACTGCACCAAGAATAATTCCAATCAATAACGATAACGTGCTCGCGCTTATACCGACTAACAACGAAATTCGGGCACCATAAAGCAGCCGCGAAAGCACATCCCTACCAAAGTTATCTGTTCCTAGCCAATATCGATATTTTTTATGCCAGTCTTTCTCCTTTACTCCTTCAAGTTTATTTTTTTCTATCTCAAAAACTCTGTTCAGCTGATCTTGGTATTGTATCGTTTCTCCCTTCTTGCTAATCGATGTAACAGCAACTGTCTGAATCGGTAACTCAGGTTTTAGCCTAAATAAAATAATTTCTCCTGTAAACCCCGGTTTTTGATTTCTAAATTCAAGTACTTGTGTGTATGGACTCATGGGAGCAATTACAGGAGCAAAAATCCCGGCAAAAACAATTATTGCTATTATTGTAATTCCCAAAAGAGAACTTTTATCTCTAATCAATTTGGAAAATACTGTTCGCCGGCGCATGTGTGAATCAACCATTTTTTCCTTCTATTCGCATTCTAGGATCAACAATACCATAAAAAATATCCACAATAAGATTCGCAAGGATAAACATAAGTGCCATAAAAAGAACTGTGCCTTGAATTACAGGGAAATCCCGCTTTAAGATCGCTTCCAGTGCATATCTACCAATGCCCGGCCATCCAAAAATAGATTCTGTTAAAACTGCCCCGGATAAATAACTTCCAAAGTCTGTCCCAATGACTGTGATTATGGGGATTAAAATATTCGGGAAACCATGCTTCAGAATCACTTTCCACTCTGGTAACCCTTTCATCCTTGCAGTGCGAATATAATCTTGATTCAAAACATCCAGCATCGTTGCCCGGGTTAGCCTGGCGAGATAGGCTGCTGATCGAAGTCCCAGGGTGATGGCTGGTAGAATAATATACTCAATACCACCGAAACCCGTGGGAGGAAGCCACTGAAGGAACACACCTATAAACAAAACAAGCATAAGCCCTACCCAGAAAACTGGAGCTGATATGCCCGCCAGTGCAAATAACATTGTAATCTTATCAAGAATAGACTGAGGCCTTAATGAGGAAACAATTCCCATTGTAAGACCAGTTATGATTGCAATAATCATTGATGCAACAGCTAACATCAGTGTGTTGGGGAATTTTATCAGCAATTCCTCTGATACCGATCCTCCAGTAATAAAAGATTTACCAAAATCACCCCTCAGAACATTACTGACATAGTGGACAAACTGCATGGGAAGTGAATCATCAAGATGAAGTTCTTTCCGAAGTTTATGGATTGTTTCCTCGTCATATCGTTCTCCCACCATAGAAACCACAGGGTCTCCTGGGACCATATACATGAGGATAAACGTAATGACAATTACGCCGAATAAAACAGGAATTGTCTGTAAAATTCTACGAACTATAAAACGAAACATCTATTTTCGAACAATGTTAGTGTAGCGCTCTGAATTAAAAATAGTTTTCGGAACATATCCAGTTATTGTCGATTGTGTAACCATATTTGTTTGGCTATGCCATAAAAATACCCACGGAGCTTCATTAAAAATTACCCGGTTTGTTTTCTCAATCAAACTGTCTCTCTGATTACCAATTGGTAACAATTGAATCGTTTCAATTAACTTATCAACTTCCGGATTTTTGTAGCGATTTCTTTTTGTCATTGATTCAGAACTGTGAAACAATGGAAAAAGAAAATTCTCTCCATCAGGATAATCAGCAAACCAATCTAAATAATAAAGATCTGGCCTGCCTGCCCGTACAGCTGTCTTAAATACATTCCAATCGCTTCGCATTATTTCAACCTCTATACCTATTGCTTCCCAGTATGATTGAAATGCTTCCAACACATGAAATATTTCTGACCCGCCCGCTACCCAGAGTTTTGTTTGAAATCCATTCCCATAGCCAGCACTCTTCAGTAGTTCTATCGCAAGGGCAGGATCATATGGATACGGATTGGGAGGAGAATTTCTAAGCAATAGAGGGGGGACTGGTCCGGATGCCTGTATTCCTGTGTTAGCTAAAAGAAGCTTTAAAATCTTTTCCCTATCCAACGAAATGTTCATCGCTTTTCTAACACGAACATCGTCAAATGGTTTGCGAGAACAGTTCATTGCTATATACCAAATATTTAGTTCATCAGTGGAAAATATATTGTCCCTCCACTCTTTTTTTTGTGTCCATTGTAATAATTCTAAAGCCGGAATATTAAATATGTCCAGGTTCCCCACTTCAAATTCTGCGCTTTGTGTTAATGTTTCAGATAAAATTCGAATTTTCAGTCCACTCATTATAGGGGTTTCTCCCCAGTAATCATCGTTTCGGTTGAAGACCAACTCTCCGTCTTTCTCCCAGCAATCTAGCTTCCATGGGCCGCTTCCTGCAGGGATATTTCTTATCTTGTCGCTCTTGGATGAATTAACAATCGCTGCAGAAGGCATGGCAAGATATTGAATAAATGGTGCAAAGGGTTTAATAATCTCTATGCGTAGGGTGTAATCGTTTCTGGCTTCAAGTCCCTCTATTTCTTTGGTTTTCCCTTCCATAAATTCTTTTGCACCAACTATTTTATCAAAAAGCCATGTTTGGGGTGAATGGTTCGCTGGATCAAGCACCCTCTTTATTGAAAAAATAACATCTTGTGCCAAAATGTATGTCCCATCATGAAAGCGGGCGGATGGGTTCATCGAGAAAGTATATGTACGACCATCTTCACTTAGAGACCAATCCTTTGCTATACTTGATAAGAGCTCTGTCCCAGACCCAAACCGAACAAGGTGGTCGTACACCAAAGAAATAACCCCCCCGGTTCTAATGTCCACAGCCATTGCCGGATCAAAGCCACGAATGTCAGATGAAATCGCTATTGTTAGGACTGACTCATCCTTTACCTGGCCACAGCTCACAATAATAATGCTGATAAAAACAAGTGTTTGTTTTTTAAACCAAACGTGTTTCTTCATATTCCTACATTTAGTATAAACAAAGAAAAATACAAATTCATATTTCTAAATTTGTTTTTTAACTTAAAAAATATAGATTTTTCATCCACTTAAAATGACTTTATTTCTTAAATGGCTATTCTTTGAAATTTAAGTACCTTATTTTTAGTCTATCAAAAAGGAAATTCTATGACAAAACACATATACTTGTTTGGTAATAATCATGCTGAGGGTAGCGCAGAAATGAAAAATCTTCTTGGCGGGAAAGGCGCAAACCTGGCGGAAATGACCAATCTTGGAATTCCAGTACCCCCTGGATTTACAATAACTACTGACGTTTGTAATTATTATTACGACAATAATTTAAATTATCCTAATGACTTGGATAATCAGGTGAATGATGCGTTGAGACAAACAGAGGTTGTCATGGGAAAGGAGTTTGGCCGTGCTGACAACCCTTTGCTTTTCTCTGTGCGTTCTGGAGCCCGCCAATCCATGCCCGGAATGATGGAGACTGTTCTCAATATTGGGCTTACATCTAAAACAATCCCCGGGCTCATTGCAAAAACTGGAAACAAGCGCTTCGTTTATGATGCTTATCGCCGCTTGATTACAATGTACGCAGATGTTGTTATGGAAAAAGCTGCTGGCGTTGAGACCAAGAGTGGAAAAGGTATCCGCCATCAGCTCGAAACAATTTTGGTTGATCATAAAGAAAAAAAAGGTTACACAGAAGACGCTGATCTTTCCGGAGATGATTGGATTGTCATCTCTGATAAATTTAAAAAACAAATAAAAGAACAACTTGGTGAAGAATTCCCGGATGATGCCTATGCACAACTTTGGGGTGGTGTAACGGCTGTGTTTAAAAGCTGGAACGGTAAACGGGCTATCAGCTACCGCAAGATAGAAAACATACCCGAAGAATGGGGAACCGCCGTAAATGTTCAGGCAATGGTTTTTGGGAACACAGGTAAGGGGTCAGCCACTGGTGTAGCGTTTACCCGGAATCCAGCCACTGGAGAAAATGTCTTTTATGGTGAGTGGCTACAAAACGCCCAAGGCGAAGATGTTGTTGCTGGGCTACGCACACCAAACCCCTTGAACGAATCCACAAAAACCGATGACAATCAAGATGCATTGTCTTTGGAATCCTTTTTACCTCAGGTTTACAACGATTTAGATGCGATCCGAATTAAACTTGAAAAACATTATGCTGACATGCAGGACATTGAATTCACGATTGAAGAAGGGCGTTTGTGGATGCTACAAACACGTACTGGCAAACGAAATGGTCCTGCTTCCATTAAAATGGCTGTAGACATGTTTCACGAAAAGCTCATTGATAAAGAAATGGCTGTTTTGCGTGTCTCCCCTGATCAAATTGACGAACTGCTTCATCCTATGGTGGACCCAGAAGAAGAAACCAAGGGTGAGCTTTTAGCAAAGGGTTTGCCGGCCGGTCCGGGCGGCGCTACAGGACAAATTGTTTTCACAGCCGATGATGCAGAAGCTTGGAAAAAAGAAGAGAGGGTGGTTATCTTGGTTCGAGACGAAACCTCGCCTGAAGATGTTCATGGGATGCATGCTGCTGCTGCCATTCTTACCTCCAAAGGAGGAATGACAAGTCACGCTGCTTTGGTTGCCCGCGGTTGGGGCAAGTGCTGTATTGTGGGGTGTGGTTCTTTACAAATTAACACGGATGAAAAAACCCTTACTATTAATGATGTGGTATTAAAGGAGGGAGATTCACTTACTTTAAATGGCACAGCTGGGAAAGTTTACAGAGGCAGGCTTGGTCTTTTAAGCTCTGACCCGGGAGCTAATAAAGAATATGCGGAATTAATGACATGGGCTGATGAGATTCGTACCTTGAAAGTTCGAACGAATGTAGAGCGACCTGAAGATTCTGCATTAGCTCGAAGCTTTGGTGCTCAGGGAATAGGTCTTTGTCGGACTGAACATATGTTCTTTGATCCAAAAAGAATTTTGGCAGTACGAAAAATGATCCTTGCAGGAAGCGAAAAAGTCCGGCGGGCTGCTGTTATGGAACTCCTTCCGTATCAGCGGGATGATTTTCGAGGTATTTTGGAAGCAATGAACGATTTGCCAGTCACAATTCGTCTTCTTGATCCTCCACTACATGAGTTTATGCCTCAAAATGATAAACAGATCAACGAACTTGCTAACGAGCTTAATATTTCAGCAGATGCAATTCGTATTCGTATCAGCAATCTACATGAGCTTAACCCGATGTTGGGACATCGCGGTTGCCGTTTGGGTATTGCATATCCTGAAATCACAGAAATGCAATCCCGGGCAATCTTTGAAGCTACGGCTGAGCTGACAAAAAACGATGTTAACGTGTTTCCGGAAGTTATGATTCCGCTTGTTGGAACCTATGCCGAATTTGAAAATCAGGAAGCTATTGTCAGAAAGATTGCGGATGCTGTCATGGAAGAAAACAGTATCAAGTTTAATTACCTTGTGGGTACAATGATTGAATTGCCCCGGGCTGCTCTCACTGCTGATGAAATAGCTCAAAAAGCTGAATTCTTTAGTTTTGGTACGAATGACCTGACCCAAACCACCTATGGCTTCAGCCGTGATGATATTGGCGGGTTCTTGCCGGATTACCTAGAACAGAAAGTGCTTGCTCATGATCCGTTCCAGAGCTTGGATCAGTCCGGTGTTGGTCAATTGGTGAAAATGGGCGTTGATAAAGGACGCAGCATCAGAGAAAACCTAAAGATTGGGATATGCGGAGAGCACGGCGGAGATCCAGCAAGCATTGACTTCTGTCACCGTGTGGGGTTGGATTATGTAAGCTGTTCACCCTACCGGGTGCCTGTAGCACGTTTGGCAGCAGCACATTCGGTATTAAAAAACACCTGAAACTAAAAAAGCCCCCGGTGTGTTACAAAACCAGGAGCTTTCCCTTTTATTATTAAAGAATTTTTCTTTACTCAACCATTTCGCCAGAACCAGTCAGGTCCTGTAGAGAAAATGCACCGTCTTTTTCCATTATGCGGGCCTGCTCAACAATTTTCTTCCTTGCTCTTTCTACCTCTCTCTTTGACATGGCCCCCTCTTTCGGCTCATACATAGCTTGTTTTTTCTTTGGCAGATTATTAATCACCCTGTTAACATCTGTTTCAGACATTCCCTTCAGAGCAGTAGCAATGTCGTCCAAATCCACCGAGTTCATTATATCACGAATAAGGTTATCAGGAAAAAATTCAAAGATGTTCTCAAATGTTAAATGATATTTTTTTACTTCCTTCGCAAGCTCTGGGTTTTCCAGACTGATCGCTGATAAAAACTTGTCCTCTTCATCCTGACCCATTGTGCTGAGAATATCTGCAATGTCTTTTCCTCCTCCTCTGGAAAAGTCAAGGGTTCGAGGTAAAAAGCTAGATTTTTCTTTTAATTCAGTCGCTACATTCACAACTGCTTCCAGCGGAATATCAGACAGATTCCCCAGTTCAATTAATGTGCGGCCTTTTTCTTCAGGTTTCATCCGGTTCAGAATTAAGGTACGTCTTTCCAGCGATACTTGGGCCAATACAATGGCTATGACGCGGGGTTCCTCTGGAGAAATCAGAGCTACAAGCTGTTCCTCCGTAAGGCTATCTAAGAACTCAAAGGGTTTGCCCGCCGTGCCATCTTCTTCCTTTTGAAATTCCTCGCTAACAAAACTAAAATAAAACTCTTCCGTCACTCGTTTTTTAACAGAAAAAGAAGTGTTTTCCATTTCCCTCATCATGGCCCTGATTTTTCTTTTATCCGTTTTTGACAAATTTTCAATTAAAGTAATCGCAAGGCTTTCCCCAAGAATCGAAAAGAGAATTGCTACTTTTTGTAGTCCTGACAATCTGTAGTAATCTGTAATCATCGCGACCTCTACTTTTTCTTCTTCTTAGATTTTTTTTCTGTGGGTTCTTCCTCAGGCGGTGGTGGGGCTTCCTCTTCCGGTGGGGGTGGAGCCTCAACTTCCATCCATTCCTTTACAATTTTCGTAGCAGTTGCAGGTTGACCAACGCTCATTGAAACAATCGATTTTTTTATATCATTAATTTCACTTCGCAAAACACCTGGGTCTTCATCAATCTCAATGTTTTTCATGTCCGTTTGGCTTGGTGCTGCTGAATGCGGGAGACTTTGTGGGGGGGCTGCTGGGGTTCCTGCTGAGGTGTTTTTCTCTGCTTTTTTCTTGGTCCTCCTTTTCGGGCGTCTAGGTGGATACATCCATGGTGGTGGGTATTGTTGTTTTGATCTTCCCAGAAGGGTAACAACCAGAACAACAAGGACAAATATAAATGCACCAAAAACAGAAACCAAAAGAACTGTCGTAGACATCCCCCCGTTTTCTGCTTGCCCTAAATCTTCTTGAGTGCGTTCCAATAAGTTTGATATCTCTTCAATACGAGCATCAACCTCTGCTATCTGCTTTTCCCTCTGTTCCACCTCCGTCAAGATTTCTTCCTTTTCTGCGTCGGGTTGCCCTAGCATCGCTTTTAAGTCGTTTGTTTCCTGTTGTAATTTTTGAATTTGCTCTTGATAAGGAGCAACAACTTTTTCTATTTCTTGTCTTTGGAACCGATCCTTAGCAGCAGCTTTCACACTATCAGCAAACATCAAAAGTTCTTGTACTTGACTCTTATATTTTTCTATTTCTTCCTGTCCATATTCACCTTGGGCTACACCCCTTTGTGACCTTTCAACTTCCAGTGACTCAATCTTTTCTGCAATAGCCTTTAAAAGAATCTGTTCTGCCGACTTCTCATCCCGCCTTTCCTTAAAACTGGCAGTCATAATGCTCAACACATCACCTCGCGACCTGTTGAACCTGGAGGCCATCATCACAAGTTGGCGGATATTTTCAATCATTTCTGGCGATGATCCTTCCTGTAAAATAATACTGATTTCCTGTTTAATAATTTGCGCTGTTGATGGACGCTTATAAGAAGAGGTTTTCGATAAAATCTCTGGACCTGGTTCTTTTTTATCCTGATGGAATGTGGCTCTTTCGGCAGGTTTAGAGATTGTCGGCTTGTCCATTATTTCCGGTTTCTGTTCCACCTCAAATTCAAACCCGGGGATTGGTAAACCAACCATACTTTCTACATCATCAGAAGTTTTAGGATCATCAGGCCTTGGCTGTATTTCACGAAAACTATTCTTTTGCATGGAAGGGGTGGTTTTTTTCTCTCCCGTAAAAAAAGTAACCTGTTCTTCTACAGCATCACTCAATTCTAAATCAACACTTACGTCCACCACATAGCGTGATTCATCGATTGCTTTTGAAAGAGCATTTGTAATTCGCTCACGAAGATTGTTTTCTACCATTAATTTTTGGGCAAGGAACCCGGACTCTTGACCTGTTCCATCTGTTAAAAACAAACCCAGAAAAATAATTACAGGTAATTTTGGCCATTGCTTCATCATAACAACTCCCTTATTCATATAAAAATTTTATTTTTTCTCTCCTGTGTCACCGGAGACGGCTTCTGATCTTCCCACCGGACCGCCTCGGGGCGCTAAAAATGTGATTTCAACGCGTCGATTCCGGGCCTTTTTCTGAGGATTAGAATTGTATTTTTTTATTAAATCTGCTGTAATTAATTCCGTGTTTTTTTTATCTCTTGGAACAAACTCCCCATATCCAACAGCCTCTAAGCGGATGGGATCTACATCTAAACCTATCAGTTGACGGACAACAGCAGAAGCCCTGGCGCTTGATAGCTCCCAGTTGCTTGGATATTGTGACCGCAATGCTTTTGGCAACTGATCGCTGTCGGTATGACCCTCTACAGCAACCTTAAAATAGGATCCTTTAATTTCAGGTAATACAATTTTTTTTAATATATCCAAAAATTCCGGTTTGGTTACTGCTGACCCTGAAGGAAAACTAATATCTTCAGCAATCGCAATAGTGACGCCTTTAGGGCTTGTTGTTACTTCGACAGGTTTTTCACCCGTTTTTGGATCAGCAGCCATTTCTTCAACCATTTTTGCAGTTTCCTTATGAATATCACCGAGAGACATGGATTGATTGTCAAGCTCTTTCTTTTTGCCCACAGATTTACCCATTCCATCGGCCATGTTCATTAGTTTAACAGGATCAATCGTTGATATTGCAGCCAAGAGCACAAAAAAAGCAAAGAGCAGTGTCATCATATCAGCAAATGTACCATACCAGCCAGGAAGGCCCTCCTCAACTAATCGGGCCCCCTTTTCAAGATATTTCTTTTTTTCGGCTGCGGTTATAGCCATTTAATTTATTCCTCCCGTTTCCATTCTTTTGGCGGAATATATGAGTTCAGCTTTTCCCTAACAATTATGGGGTGTTTTTTTTGATGAATCAATCGGGAAGCTTCCAAATACAAGGATTGCTGGGTACTATGAAAGGCGACCCGGGTAAGTATCTTTGCGCTCATGGGCAAAAAGAACAGATTTGCAAAAACTGCACCATAAAATGTTGTAATCAGGGCGGCCGACATACCAGCACCGAGGGTATCAGTACCTCCCTCACCAAAACCTGACAACATAACTACAAGCCCAATGAGCGTTCCGATCATACCCCAGGCAGGAGACATTACTCCCATATTTTTAAATAAATCTGCCTGGGTTCTTTCCCTAGATTCTCTATAATCAATTCTTGTGGTTAATATGTCTGTCAATTCTTCAATAGCCATCCCATCAATAACCATTTGAACACCATCGCGAAAGAATGGGTTGTCAATACTGCTGACTTTTGACTCAAGCTCTGCCACACCTTTCCGTGCTGTTTCTGCAACCTCCACCGCTCCGTCTACTTCATCGCCCAGCCTTTCCTTGCTTCCTTTGAATACGGCACCCATGGCGGCCCCCAACTTCAAAACTTCCTGGAGCGGAAAAGCAACTGACACAGACGCTATCATTCCTCCAAACACAATTGCGAAACTGGATACAGAACCAAACATTCCCAGGTCTGGGGTCATTAATATAATGCCCCCTAAAATCGATCCTATTCCCAATAGTATTCCTATAATTGTTGCAATGTCCATAGAAAATTACTCCTTAATAACGCTTGTTGTTCTTAGCCTGTTTTCATGGAGAGCCTTTAGGATATTTCTCACATCATCATATTCTGCATCCAAGCGCAGGGCTAGGTTCCAATCAATAGTTGCACGCTGAACATCTCCAAGTTTATAATAAATAGACCCTCTGCGTGCATAGGCCAGGGCAAGATTTGGATTCAACTCGAGCGCAGCTTCTACCTCTTGTAATGCTCCGCGATAATCCCCCGTGTAAAAAAATCTTAGGGACCGGGATAAATGACGAAGGGCGTCATTTTCATTTTTATCCTGAACATTCTGATCTAATTTTAACGATTTAAGAGAATCCTCTAGAAACATCGAGTTTTGTTCCATGGCGGACAGTCGAATAATCAAGTTACGCATTTCATTATTCATAAGGCTCATGGAATCCCGAAGGGAGTGTACAACATAATCAGCTATCCTAAGGGTGCTGTCCCTCTGTGCTGTAATTGTTTCGCCCTCTACTGCTGGATACAGCTTTCTTGGGTCATCAACAAAGGGTGAGGGCCCGTCAAAGAATCCCGCGACCGGCTCTTGTATTATAGCCCTGGGAACCGCCATGTCGAGACCAAGGGTTGCCCCTGGGTGGCCTGCCCAGTAGGTGTCTCCAAAATGCGGTAATTTATCTATGTGGGTGAACCCGAAGTTCAGGCGATAATCCGAGGTAAGGGGGATGCGGAGTCCCACATTGATACCTGTACCGTCGAATTCACCCACTAGATCTATCCCTCCCCAACGAGCAAGATAGGGAGTATTCAAAACAAATCCCACAAAAACACCTGCAGTGGAGCCTGTATCGTTTGCTGCTGTTTGAG
>CAJWIT010000010.1 GCA_913041945.1 uncultured Fidelibacterota bacterium | reverse complement strand
CCTGCAGGCTGGCTTGTATTAACTATCTGGTTTACCTCTCTTCCGTTAAGATCATATATTGTTAGTGTTGTATGATTATCAACTGGAAGATCATACCTGAGAGTTGTGGTTGGATTAAAGGGATTGGGATAGTTCTGGTGGAGTGCATAGGCAATTGGTATGATCGCTTTTCTTTCTAAAGTAAATGTTTCCTCTGTTGGCACCGTAATTTCTCCAGTACCTTCCAGAGTGTGCTCCCCACCGCTTCCAGTGCTCAGCACCCAGTGCATGTACTCACCTGCATCTAAGACCACATCATAGCTGATGGTAATGGTTTCATGAGGGCTCATTACCTCTATTTCGGCTTTATCCACCATTATCCTGGTATCACCACTAAATCGTACGTCAAAGGCTCCTGGGGGCGGTTTTGGCGGCAAGCTGTAGCTGAGTCTGTCTTTATCTGAAAGCTCTATTCCGAAATACAGTTCTGAACCACTAATGCTTAAACTGTTGGCTTTCCCTTTAAGACTAAAGTTGTGTGGTTTTACTTTAGCCAATCCCCCGCTGGTTAAGGTAATATCGCCAGACTGGAATGCACGGAGCCAGTATCCATTCCCGGGGCTCAGCATATCAGCCGCTACATATCCATCATTAAATCCATATAAAGTTCCTGGAACCAGAATACTGTCCGGATCAAGAACAGAATAGATGGATATATCCTCCGACAGTCCGGAAACAAGGTTCCAGTCTTCATTTAAACTGAGAGTAAGTTCATTTATTGGTGTTCCATCAATGACGGTACTGCCAGCATTTTCAAATCGTAACCAGTATCCCTCGCCTGGGGTAAGGTCAGATCCAGATGTGTATCCATCATCAAAAGAGTACAATGTTCCTTCTATTGATTCAGGAAATATAAGATTATAGGAAGCATCTTCAACCCCGAGGGGCAACCCAACCATGTTCCAGCCTTCAGTGTAGGATATGGTCATCCCTGTGCTGAAGCTGTGCCTGATGATTACCCGGTTGAATGAGGAAGGAAAACTATAACTCTCCATCTCTTTCATATCCTCTGAAAAGAACACCCCTCCTACAGCATCCATCAATGTATAGGTCCCTTCTCCAAGTTCATCCACGTTCCAGGACAGGGTAACCTCCTGGGTGCCAACATCCATCTGAAAATCCACCGCCCACTCTGTAATCCATCCTGCAGAAGGTACAGGGCGCATGTCTATGTAAAACCGGTCATTGACAATGAAATTATACAGTGCAGCATCCCAGGAAGGAGGAGGCGGTGCAGGAGGTGCATACAGATCTATCCAGTAATCATATCCTTCCGTTGCATCCGGGAATATGCCTATCTGTAGATGTATCGGCCACGAAAGCGTATCAGCAACAGCAGTCAGGGTGATAAAGGGAGGCATGGTAAAAGGTACGGTTGACTCAATTCGTTCCGGTGCTCCGTTTAACAGCCCATCATTATTGCCTGCAGTAGCATCAAAGGTTATATTCCCTTCAGCCTCATCAAATCTCCAATAGCCTGCCAACCCTTCGGAAAGAGGATCTATCCTGTCATGCATATCTGCCTGAATCTCCTCAAATTCCCGGGCATGGTCCCAAATCCGAACCTCGTCCAGTATACCTGCAAAATAAATATCATCATACACGGAAGCTCCCAAAGAAAGAACCGCTCCTTCCGCCTCTGCCAACGTGTTGCCGCATGTTTGAGCCTCATACACGTTACCGTCCAGGTATGCCGTCACATTGCTGGTTGAAAAAGTCAAGGCAAGGTGGTGCCAATCTTCTGGCTGAAGTTCGCCGCCGCCAAGAACCAGTATATTATCACCGCAGGAATTCATTATTTTGACTTCCAGATTTCCTAAAGATGAAACGCCCATTTCAAAATTCCTGCTTGAGGTACTTATAGCAGGCTGCACCAGTGTTTCGGACCCACCCGGCGGTGTCCAGTAAAGCTGGGCCACAGCATCGCCGCCATTTTCATAATATTCCATCACACATTCATACATGCCGGCTGTGAGATAAATGCTGCCATACCTGCTGGTCGCGCTTTGGTCGTACCAATGGTTTAAGACTGGTGCGCCACCAATGTAGAGCCTCACACCATCATCTGTGTAACTCCTGAAATTATATACTCCCGTGGTCTCTGCATGGATGCTCCCTGTCCAACGTACCTGATAATCATCATTAGGGATGGAAGGATCAGGACTGCCGTTCCCCCAATTGAAATCAATGACCTCATCCGGACGCACAAGCACAAGATCACCAAATGGTGGCGAAGCACCTGCTCCATCTGTGCTGTAGTACTCTCCCATAAATGAGGAAGAAAAAACATCAAGGGCAGAGTGTGAAATAATAACATTATATCCGGAACCCGGGCTGGAAGCAACAGGATTAATCCAGGCAGACACAGTAAATGCTTCAGAACCTTCATCAAAAACACTGCTCAGGTCATTCTCAGCGATTTCTATATAATCATCCTCACCATCAAAGCGTACAGCCTGGCCTGGACCGTAAAAGACGTACGTACAGCTCTCGTCCTCTATAATATTTCCAGGATCATAATTATCTGCTATTGGATCAGTACAGCCTATGCAGGTTGAATTGTCTCCCTCACATTCTCCGCAATCATCCAGCCCGCCGTTATCAGCAAATGGATACTCTGAACCTATGCCTATATAGCCCTCACAGGCTGAAGAGCCCATGTATCCATCATAAGATTCATCGGTGCAAATTGGGGTCCATTCCCCGCATTGGCCGTTGCAGTCAACATACACATTGTCGCCACCGCAGACACCGCAATCATCAATGGGATCTGTGCAGGATTCAATAACCACTTCCGCCATATAGGGGTCACTTTCCAGCCCGAAGCTACTGGTAACCACCAGGCTTACCTGGTAAACACCCGGTGAGGTGTAATAATGAGCAGGAGAAGGTTCACTGGAATAATTTCCATCTCCAAAATCCCATGCCCAGTCCGTCAGCTCAATGGAATTTACAATCATTGAAAGGTCAGTGAAAAAAACGGTGGAATTGTCAACCTCAAAATCAAAGAATGCCGTAGGCGCTTCCAAAAAATAAGTTGTAATAAACAGTGCAGAACCATCGTCCAGTTCAGTCGCAGCTGGAGCATAAACATTGTCAAAAGTGTATTCCAATCCGTCATTACTCATATGATTTTCGATTCCAATTGTGCAATAGCTGCCATGGGTGGGTGTACCGCCGCCGTAATATCCGGATGAAGTATTATTAAATATTTTATATTGAATTTTTATATTCCCATCACCATATGGAGGTGCCTGGGAATTGTATAAAATAACCTGGAAAGATTCCACTGAATTTTGGTTGTGGGTCCGCATATCCGACCATTCAAGAATTGCAAATTGATTGGCGGGATCGAAATATCGAAAAACATCGCCTCCACTGGACGTTTTTAGATCATCCCAAAATGCCGCAATCATTGGAGAAGGACCTCCTGCACCCGGGACAGGATAATTTCGGAATGATTCCAAGTCCGATTCACCCATTGCTATCCACCCGTTGGAATTGACTGTTATTTTTTCGTAATCAATACCGTAAAATCGGAACGTGAAGGGGAGATCCACAACCTCTGAAGAATTGGAGAAATTACCATTCCCATTATCTGATAAATTCAAATCTGTACCGGATCCTCCATGTCCAGGATCAATTTCATACCAGTCATACTCAAGGGCAAGGCCATATTCAGTATCAGCCATGTCATAGATGTAATATCCGTAAGCATCCGGGCCCATTGGATCTGATTCGGACACTTCTCCGATCTGTAAAGTGAGTGTTTGCTGATTATTATAGCCATCGGCATTATAAAACCGTACTGTCAAGGGAATTAATGTTCCATTTACTATATCATTTCCCATAGAAATCGTAAAACAATCCAAACAGGTAATCGCTTCCTCCGGCTGGATGTCCCCCCATGACCCGTCTCCGTCTACAACTTCAACAAAATCTTCACTATAAGTTAATTCACCCATTACATTTTCCACGGTTACAGACCCGTTGTTTTGTATCGAAACGGGAATGTCAATCGTCTGATTTTTTTCTATAAATGCATCATTCGTAATAACTATATATCCGCCTTTGACCACGAGTGGGACAGCACCTGCCCATTGGTTATTTTGATCATCTTCTATATGAATCCTTAATCCTAAATCTTCCCCCTCAAGAGCTGATGGATCTAATGTCATTGTAAATCCATCTCCAAAGGAAGATTCACCCGCATCAATGATCCCATAAGATGAGCTGCTATCTATCAATGTAACAAAGGGTGAGGTAGATTCCAGGAAGGCCTGAATCCCGGTAACATTTAACGAACCAAAATTTTTCAATGGGATTTGAAGATCAACAGTTTCCCCGGGATTGAAAATTCCATTTCCCCCCTCCCCGTCGTCTACTATCGATTCCTGGGTAGGATCCACATTAACTAATTTTCCTGTGATCGTAATTTCAAAAGATCCTGTAAATGGAATAAAATTTCGTTTTGTTACGGTGATGTTCACTTCACCTCCATAATCATAGGATAAATCCAAAGTTACCTTTCCATCATTATCGGTAAAAGCATTGAAAAATATTTCATCATTATCTTTATGTACTGTAACCATTGCGTCTTCAATAACCATTCCGTTAATTGCATACACATGCGCATTTACATCTAAAAAATTGGTCCCAAATGGAATTTCTTCCTCGAATTGTACATTCATATATTCAGGTGTATCTGTCCAGAGATGGGTTGCTGGATCTCCCATAAGATTATTCCAGTGAGTAAATGCATTTATCCAATTATACGGGTTGGTGGGATAAGCATTAAACAAAACTAATTTGCCATGAGCGAGTCCTCCACCTGCGGTTTCTATGTTCTTGGTAAAAATTCCATCATAAACCCCCATATCGAAAATATTATTGAACAAGGTATGGGTGTTCCAGGTGGAAGTAGAAATCCCTGCAATTCCCCCCTTTGGATTAGAAACAGACCCTGCCCGAAGGAATTTTTCAGAAATACACGTCTGATCTTCGGCAAAGGAACCTGTTCCGCATGTAATTACAGTAGCAAGAGGCAACATATATCCGTTATTTGCTGCATCAATATGTGAATTACCAAATCCACTTACTCCGATGGTCCCACGATAATTAAAATATAGAACGCCCTCATTCAATTGATTCTGCATCCAGCTTGCCCAGCTCCCACCCGATGTCTTGATTCTCACGTCCTCAAATCCATAGGTATTAAGAATCTGTTCTATATATTCATTGGTGATTACGGTGGAAATGCCAGAAGAAGAATTTGGATCTCCGATTAAAGCTGCTTTTTCAAAATAGGAAAGCATGGATGATGCGTAGGTTCCCTTCTCATAGTTCAGGATCTTATTTACAACAACGGCCAAATCAGTTGTAGAGCGCACGGAAATCCTCCCGATTAACACTTCAGGAAACAAATCATCTCCATCCAATTGACTGAAAGGATGATCACCCTCGCATGCACTTCCATAATTATTATGTCCCCAACCCTCATAATAAGTGGGAACATTATAAGAGCCGCCCACATCACCCACCAAAGCAACATACTCAGGCGGTGGAGAATACGTGTCATAGGCATCCTGGATGTAATTCTTAATGGAATAGGATGAACTCCCTGTCTCGCTCAATGACGCTGTATAAACCACATATCCACGCTGATGCCTCCAGTCCACCAGCTGCTGAAAATATGGATTACTCTCAGAATTCCCGCCGCAAATATAAAGGATGGCCGGATCCTGAAACTCCGTATCACGATCCCGATCCTCATAATTCAACACCAATGTTGAATACAACTGCTCAAATACCCTCGAAGGTAATCTCTCTGACCTTCCCTCATCTTCTCTCTCTCCTGATTCCGTTACCTCAATCTCCATCTCATCAATGACCTCCAGTGTCCGCTGTACCGGATTGTAACGGTATGGAACCACACTGATATTCAATAAATTCAAATCCCTCATCACCAAACGGTCAGAAATCTGAAGAACAGATCCAGGATAGACAGCATCTTCTTCATAAAAGGACGCATCCATATAGTTGATCACCCCAAGGGCTTCTGTCTTCTCTTTGTTCTGAAAAGGAAAAACTTTTATATCAGGAATAATGTGAGAAGACACGACACTGAAAGAAACATCATATTCCCTGCCTGGCTCCACTTGAACTAACGTGGAAAACAGGGGAAGTTCAGGCCGTCCGTAATCAGTGGTCGTTCCTCCGTTCAGCGGAATGAATTTTGTGTATTCTCCCTGAGTTTCCAAAGATACATCCCCAGGGGTAAAGTTCATCAGCGTCTTCCCGGTTTCACCATCCTGAAGAGTGAATTGGGAACATAAAATGCTTAACAAACAAACTGCTGTTATTGATCTTGTGACTCGTTTTATCATTATTCTCTCATAAATAAAGTCATATTACGCCATTTTATACATGAATTCTACGCACTAAACAGCAAAAAACCAATCGAGTGCTTGGAGATGTGACGGTGATCACACTCCTGTGATGAACACAGGAAAAATGTATACCACACGCAGATACAGTATTTGGCATGCTCCCTGAGGGCACTATGAAATTTTATTTATACTTTCTCTGGGCCTTCAATAAGAGGAGATTTGCTTTTTCTCTCTCGCCATCCTGGTCAACTGAGACAATCCTGATTGCTTTTACCAGGGGAATGTTTCGATTATCATAATTGGAATAGAGCGCATCCATATGTGCAGTGATCAAACCCAGGTCATACCCTACCTCCGTAGAGACATGCTCATTGAGTATATCATAAAACCGTTCTATATAATAGGGCTGAATCCACCCCGGATGGTGTAGATACTGTTCTCTCACCTGTCGCTTGTGATAAGATTTTATTGCGACCGTAGAGGCATAAACACCATTCACAAAAGCAACCTTGGCTTTTTCCTCCAGGGAATTCCAATAATCTGCAGGTGCCGTATTTTGGGCATTTCCAAAAGCAAGGAGCCCAATAAAAATGAGAATAATCTTTCGTTTCATAATTTTCCTTCCAATTGATTAATTATTTATTTTTCCATTAAAATGATTTACGATGGGTATCCTTCTTCCTGTACCGAATGCTTTGGAGCTCACCCGAAGACCCGGCGCAGCCTGCCGGCGTTTATATTCATTGATTCGAATTCGGTGATACAGGTCGTTCACGATGGTCTTATCCGCTCCATTTTCCACTAAATCTTTAGGGCTTTCCCGCTTCTCGATAATGGCATCCACCAGAGGGCTCACTACCTCGTAGTCGAAGGGGTCCACCTGGTCAGGGGCCAACTCTGCGGATGGAGGTTTGGTGAGACAGGATTCGGGTATCCGATCACAACCAGCTGATTGATTTACCCACCGCGACAAGGCATACACGTCTGTTTTTGAAACATCAGAAATGATACATAATCCACCACTCATGTCCCCATAGAGGGTGCAGTATCCCAGTGCCAGTTCAGTTTTGTTTCCTGTGGACAGGACCAGCCAGCCAAACTTATTGGACAGGGCCATAAGTATGTTCCCTCTTATGCGTGCCTGGACATTTTCTTCCGCTGCGTTTCTTTCTTTTCCTTCGAACAAAGGCTGTAAAACAGTTTCATAAACCGTTACCGTATCCTCAATGGCGATTGTTTGATAGTGTATGCCAAGGTTTTCAGAGAGAGTGCAGGCATCCTCCAGGCTGTGATCACTGGAAAATTTGGAGGGAAGAGATATGCCGTGGACATGTTCTGCCCCCAGGGCATCAGCTGCTATACAGGCCACCAGTGCCGAGTCTATTCCCCCGCTCAAGCCTATGACAGCATCAGCATGCCCCGTTTTACGAAAATAATCCCGTACTCCCAGGCAGAGGGCATTATACATCATTTCCTCACGGGGAACACGGGTCATCTCCTGGCTTTTGCCTGCATCCAGGTCCACAACTAAAATATCTTCCTCAAAAAACTTCCCCTGTCCAATTAATGTTCCATCACCATCATATGCAAGGGATCCACCATCAAAGATCAGCTCATCCTGGGCTCCCACCAGATTACAGTACAAAAATGGAATTCCATTTTCACACACTTTTTCTTCTATCAAGTCTGTTCGCTCTTGTAATTGGCCATTGTGATAAGGCGATGCAGAAATATTAATGATAACTTCAGCACCCTTCTCCTTCTGGAGACTGGTGACCTTACACTCATAACCACGATCCCAGAGATCTTCACATATCTGGATCCCTATCTTTCTTCTCTTCCCATTCAGCTCCAATTCAAAAACTCCCGGCGTCTTTCCAGGGGTGAAATACCTATCCTCATCAAAAATATCGTAGGTTGGAAGGAGTATTTTATCATAGGTATAGACAACTGCTCCATCTGCGCACACAGCGCCGCTATTGTATAATGCGCCCTGTTCTTCCCGAATGCATCCCAGGACGGCAGGAACGGTCACCTGGTTGGAAATATCCTCCAATATGTCCACATTTTCCTGTACAAAATCTCTTTCCAGGAGTAAATCCTGTGGCGGGTAACCTGTAATAACCATCTCAGGGAACACAATGAGATCAGCACCTTTCTCTACGGCTTCTCTATAAAATGACAAGATTTTGTCCCTGTTTCCAGGAAAGTTCCCCATAGTAGGATTAATTTGGCAGATAGCAATTTTCATCATGGATCCCTGTGATGCATGTATATCCTCAAATCAATAACGAATATCAAAATGTGTCCAATTGTCCCCAGCCGGCGCCCATTCTACTTCTACATCATCCACAACAGACCTTTCCGGTCCCTGCTTCAGTTTATCTATGAATAGATCCAGCTTTGATTTTTCACCATTGGCCTCCAGATAGACGGCACCATCCGTTTCATTTTGAACCCAGCCTGTCACTCCAAGTTCTGTTGCTTTTTCACGGGTAAACGCCCTGAACCACACACCTTGAACCTTTCCTTTAACTCTTATCTTTGCTTGGTAATTACTATTCATTCATTGCTTGATAATATCTGTTTAAGTCTTTTTATTACAAGAGATGGCGTTTTTATTGATTCAAGTTTTGGGACGGACCATGATTTATATCCAATGACTGGTTTGTTCAATTGCAGGGCATAGGCAATTTCACTCAAGGTACCATACTTCCCATCAATAGCCACTGCTGCGTCACAATTATGCGCTAACAGGACATTTCTTGCCACGCCCAGTCCCGTTTTAATGGGCAATGTTAAATACGCATTTCCCTCTTTTGCGCTGGTCCCCTTTAAAATACCAATACAGGTCCCTCCTCCCTCTTTTACGCCCCTGGCAACAGCTTCCATGACCCCGGGGCCTCCTCCGCAGAATACAAGCCAGTTTTCTTCTGCCATCAGTCGTCCAATTTCCACTGCATCAGCATACAGCTCCTTTCCAACGGTTCTTCCCCCGAATACAGAGATTCTTGCCTTATAATCCATCACATCAAGGCTCCAGGCGGGTCAATGTCCTCGGAAATGGGATAGTCTCTCTAATATGCCTGATCCCTGTGATCCATGCCACCGTGCGTTCAATTCCAAGGCCGAATCCTGCATGAGGAACTGAACCGTATTTTCGCAGATCCAGATACCATTGGAACGGCTCCATTGGTAAACCATGCTCCTTAATCCGCCTTACAAGTGTATCGTGGTCATCTTCACGCTGTCCCCCGCCCACAATCTCTCCATGGCCCTCCGGGGCAAGCATATCCACACCCATGGCCAGATTGTCATTCTCTGCATCACGCTTCATATAAAATGCTTTGATCTCTGCAGGCCATCGGTGAATCATAACCGGCCGGTCAAATTGCTCTGATATCACTGTTTCGTCGGTTCCGCCAAAATCTCCTCCATACTCAAAATCAACTCCATTCTTCTTTAAGATCTCCACTGCATCGTCATAGGTAATTCTTGGAAAAGGGGTTACCACTTTTTCCAGTGTTGACACATCACGATCTAATGTTTCCAAATCAGTTTTGCAATGCTCAAGGCACCACTGAACAATATATGATACGTACTTCTCTGCCCAGTCCATATCCTGTTCCAGGTCACAGAAGGCAATTTCCGGCTCAATCATCCAGAATTCGGTTAAATGCCGGCGTGTTTTTGACTTTTCCGCTCTGAATGTAGGGCCGAAACAATATACTTTTCCAAAGGCCATTGCGCCGGCTTCCTGATATAACTGCCCACTCTGGGTCAGGTATGCAGACCGGTCAAAATATCCCACTTCAAACAGGCTCGTTGTCCCTTCCGCAGCATTTGCTGTAAAAATAGGTGAATCGACGAGAATAAACCCGTTCTGGTCGAAAAAATCCCGGCTGGCTTTAATGACCTGATGACGGACCCTCAAAATAGCGTGCTGTAATTTTGATCGAAGCCACAAATGGCGGTGATTCATGAGGAAATCTGTCCCGTGTTCTTTAGGGGAGATAGGATATTCTTCAGAAACCTGAATAATCTGAATGGATTTCACTCCCAGTTCAAATCCCCCCACAGACCTGGCTTCTTCCCGGACAGTGCCAGTGATAATTACAGACGATTCCTGGGTCAGGATTGGCTCCAGATTAAACGTCTCGTCATCTGTTTCCTCCTTCACAACCACACATTGAACCAAACCTGTTCCGTCTCTGAGGATTACAAACCAAATTTTCCCTATGGACCGGGTCTTATACACCCATCCCTTTACTGTTACTTCCTCACCAGCATAGTTGCCTAAGTCCGATATATTGACCTGATTCATAGTATTCCTATCATTAAATGTGTTTATTCTCTATTTTTTACCAATTGGATAAAATTTTATTCAAAATATCTTCGCCGATTTTACTGACGGCCACCTTAATAGCAAAAGAACGGGGGTCACCAATTTCGTCATCATCTTCCTCATCTATGAGTCCGTCGTTGTCATTATCAATCCCATCCGTACCACTATCCCCACTCAATCCATAAGCACCCCAGCCGGAATATTGACTTTTCATGAGAACTTCATCATTTTTTACATCATACCATTCCACATCCAACACTACGGTATACCGGTATTCTGTTACAGCTTCTTCCTTGGTGAAAGTGGACGGCGCATCTTCAACTTTTTTAATGATTCCCCTAAGAATAGAATCTGCATTATCCTCATCTACGACACGCAAAATGTTTGCCTCCGTGAATTTCTCAAGAAGATTATCTGTGATACCTTCTGTAATACCGTATTCAGCAGTCTGGTTATCCAAGAGAGGAATTGCAATGCTTTTTATATGAGAGGGAATTGATCCTGCCAATGAATAAAAACCGCATCCAGCCAGGAGGAAATATATGAACAACAATATGATAGTGTTCACATTCGAAATAGTGTGAATTCTTCTCATCATTTGGCGGGTACTATTTTTTATCCTCCTGGGATTGTTTTTCATGTTTCCGTTTAATTTTTCGTTCAAGGCCATAATCATTAATCTTTCGATAAAGAGTTCGCTCACTCATTCCCAATGACCGGGCGGCAGCCCGGCGATTTTTGTTAAAAAATTTCAGAGTACGTTTGATCGCTTCCTTTTCTAAATCCTCGAGGGTCATGTCGCCAATAGCATCAGGCCGGATTAATGTGTCTTCCTTGCTGTCAATTTCCATAGTAACCGGCACATCCTGGACAGATTCATTTATATAGTGCAGTGTGTCATTCCCTCTCCCCTGTGCATTCATAATTTTCCTGATGAGTTCAACATCCTGGCGGAGTAGAAAGAGCTGACGGAGTATCAGCTCATTTTCCACCCTTTCGGGGGATTGATCAACTAACACCGGAAGATGAGGATTCTGAAGGGCAGTATCCAAAGACGGCCGTAGTTTCCGTTCCACCATTTCTGAAGTAACCCGTTCTCCTTTTTCAAGGACAAGGATACTCTCCACAAAATTTTTCAATTCCCGCACATTTCCAGGCCAATTATACTGTTTCATAAGCCGGATTGCCTCAGGCATGAACCCTCGATACACAATATCGTTCGTCCGTGTAAATTCCAGAGCAAACCGTTCAACGAACAAAGACAGGTCCTCAACCCGCTGACGCAGTGCTGGAACATGAATTGACACTGTTTTCAGCCGATAGTACAAATCCTGCCGGAAATCACCTTTTTTTACAAGAGATTCCAAATTTTTATTGGTAGCAGCAATAATCCGTACATCAGTATGGAGCGTTTTGGAATCACCCACACGAATGAATTCACCATTTTCCAAAACCCGCAGGAGCTTTACCTGGGTTTCCAATGGAGTCTCCCCAATTTCATCTAGAAATACCGTTCCTTTATTGGCAGTCTCAAAATATCCTTTTCTGTCGCCTTCCGCACCGGTGAACGCTCCCTTTTTATGTCCAAACAGCTCGCTTTCAATGATACCTTCCGGGATCGCACCGCAATTCACTATAATAAGCGGTTCATGAGTCCTTTTGCTGGATTTATGGATGGCTTTTGCCACCTTTTCTTTTCCGGTTCCCGATTCACCTGTGACTAACACAGTGATGTCCACCGGTCCAACCTGGACAATCATCTCAAGAACTTCCTGGATCGTCTCAGTATTTCCAATAATTCCAGATGTTTTTTGTAAACGATTTATATCAATCACGTTATTCCTGTATTTTTAATCATGTTTTGAATAGTTAATTTGGCGTGGAGATTATTCCGGCACCTCATTTGTAAACCTCCCACATTGTCGATAAAAGTGTTTCAATATCTGAGTGTTTCGCTTCCCAGTTTAGCAGCTTTTTTGCCTGCATGGAAATTGACGTCAATTCAGCCGGGTCCCCGTCTCTGCGTCCAACAATCTCATAGGATATCTTCTTTTTCGTCACCTTTTCAGCCATGTTGATTACATCCAGAACAGAATAACCGACACCGGTGGCAAGATTGATAATGAGGTTTTCATTTTTCTCAACCAGGTAATTCAAGGCAGATATATGAGCAGATGCTAAATCATTCACATGGATGTAATCTCTGACCCCGGTGCCGTCCGGCGTATCGTAATCATCACCAAAAACTTCCATATTTTTGCGGATTCCTCTGGCGACTTCCATGACGACAGGCAAAAGGTTTTGTGGATTTTTTTCCTTGGCGATCACCCTCCCGTCCAGGTCATATCCGGCAGCGTTAAAATATCGCAAACTGGCATACCGTACTCCTTTAAGTTCGCTAAACCATTTTAGATTTTGTTCAATAACAAGTTTTGTGTATCCGTAATAATTGACAGGCTCCACCGGATGATGTTCATCAATGGGAAGATATTCAGGATAGCCGTAAACCGCTGCCGTTGAAGATAAAATAAATTTTTGGACTCCATGTTCTGTCATTGAATTCAGAACATTCAACGTACCAATTATATTATTTTGGGCATACTTATGTGGATCTTCCATGGACTCACCTGCTGCCTTCCAGGCGGCAAGATGAACTACAGCGTCAATATTTTGGGAAAATACATTATCCAGGTCTTTCTTGTTTAAGGTTGATCCTATGAATAGTTCAGCTCTTTGATCAACGTTTTTACGAAATCCCAAGGAAAGATCGTCAAAGACTATCACCTCAAAACCAGAGTCGCATAATTCAAGCACCACATGGGAACCGATATATCCTGCTCCGCCAGTGACTAAAATTTTCATTATTGCATTATGTCCATTTTAAGATTCATTTAGATCTTATTCCTTCAGTTGACGAAACACTTTGCTTACTTCTTTTTCCAATTGAGAAATCTCGTCACGAAGGTGAGCTGCATGTTCATAATCCATTTTGTGCGCTGCATCAAGCATTTCCTCCCTCATCATTTCAATTGCCATTTGCTTATCCATTTTATCAAAATCAATTCCTTTCCTGGAATACCCCATTTTTTTGTCATAATCCTGAAAAGAATCGGCCACAGCAGTTGTATACAAAACATCCTCAGTTGATTTATATACAGTTTTCGGAGTGATCTTATTTTTCTCGTTAAATTTTAGTTGAATTTTCCGCCTGCGTTTTGTTTCATTTATCAGGTAATCCATTGCTTCAGATATCCCATCAGCATACAGGATGACTGAGCCGCCCAGGTTCCTGGAAGCCCTGCCTGCCACCTGTATCAAAGAACTTTTTGACCGCAAAAATCCCGCTTTATCTGCATCTAAAACGGCTACAAGTGAAACTTCGGGAAGATCTAACCCCTCCCGAAGAAGATTGATCCCAACCAGTACATCAAATTCTCCCAGCCGAAGATCACGAAGGACCTTCACACGTTCAAGCGCTTTAATTTCAGAATGGAGATACTGAACCCGAAAATTCATGCCAGAAAGATACTCGGTCAAATCCTCTGACATACGTTTTGTCAGGGTTAAGACCAAAACCCGTTCATCATTTTTCACTCTCCTGCGGATTTCTTCCATAAGGTCATCTATCTGCCCCTCAGTTTTTCTCACTTCTACTACGGGATCTATAAGCCCGGTCGGTCGAATAATCTGTTCTACCACCACCCCTTTGCTCAGTTCAAGTTCACGTATAGCAGGGGTCGCAGACAAGTAAAGGTTTTGATTTTGGATGTCTAAAAATTCACTATATTTCAACGGACGGTTATCCAGCGCACTGGGAAGCCGGAATCCATGTTCTACCAATGTTTTCTTTCTTTGCCGGTCACCATTATACATTCCCTGTATCTGAGGAAGAGTCACATGGGATTCATCAAGGATCGTTATAAAATTATCTGGAAAAAAGTCAATCAAAGTCCAAGGACGTTCACCGGGTTTCCGCTCTGAAAAATAGCGCGAATAATTTTCGATTCCTGAGCAGTATCCGATTTCACGGATCATTTCCAAATCGAAATGAACCCTTTGCTCCAGCCTTTGGGCTTCAAGTAATTTATCCATACTTCGTAGCTCTTCAAGCCTTTCGATTAATTCCTCCTGGATTTTTTGTGTGATTTCTATCGCCTTTTCCTTATTTGTTACAAAATGCTTTGCAGGATAAATATACAGCCTGTCCACATCACGGAAAATTTCCCCCGTAATATGATCAAATGTTTTGATAGAATCGACTTTGGATCCAAAAAGTTCAATACGAACGCACACATCTTCATAGGCAGGAAAAATCTCAATACTATCACCCCGAACACGGAAGGTACCTCTTTCAATGACAGTATCATTCCTTCTATAATGGATATCTATAAGCTGTCGTAATAATTCCCTTCTCTGAACATCGTCTCCTCTTCTCAAGTTTATCACCTGTTCCTTGTATTCACTGGGAGAACCGATCCCATAAATACAAGAAACAGAACTGATGACTATTACATCCTTCCGTTCGATCAATGAACTGGTTGTTTTCAATCGAAGCTTATCAATTTCTTCATTCATTGAAAAATCTTTCTCGATGAAGGTGTCCGTTACCGGCATGTAAGCTTCAGGCTGGTAATAATCGTAATAGCTAATAAAGTATTCAACGGCATTTTCAGGGAAAAGCTGCTTAAACTCTCCGTATAGCTGAGCAGCCAACGTTTTATTATGGGATATGATGAGGGTCGGCCGTTGTACCTCTTCAATAACTTTTGCAACGGTATACGTTTTTCCTGAACCGGTAACCCCTAACAAAATTTGATGTTTCTGTCCAGAATTCAACCCATGTATCAATTCTTTAATTGATCTGGGCTGATCTCCCTTTGGAGAAAAATCCGAATGAATCCGAAACTCTGCCATATTGACTAATTTACCTCGGTTAATTAATAGAAAGCAATGGCAGAGATATTAATATTCTAACGCACTGGATAAGGTTGGTGCTTCATTTATTCCTGCCAAATAGACTTTTTACATAGTCTTCCCTTTTAAATGACAGAAAATCACTTAAATCCTCCCCGATTCCAATGAATTTCACAGGAATGCCTAATCCCCGGTATAAGGAAAATATAATGCCGCCCTTTGCAGTACCATCCATTTTTGTCAGAACTGCTCCATCCAGTTTTATGTGATCTGAAAACTCCTTAGCTTGAATGAATGAATTTTGTCCAAGATTGGCATCTATAGTAATAAGAGATGATAAATCATAATGAGAAAATTTGTTTTTCACTACTCTTTCCATTTTAGCCAATTCCTGCATAAGATTTTTATTGGTGTGTAGCCTTCCTGCTGTATCCACAATAATAATTTCTGAACCCAACGCTTTTCCTGCCGCCATACCATCATACAATACGGCTGAAGGCTCCTGAGATTTTTCGTTGCATACCAGGCGTATATCCAGACGATTTGCCCATATTGCCAACTGTTCTACCCCTGCTGCTCTGTATGTATCACATCCCACCAGGAGCACTTTCTTCCCTTGCCCCAGGTAATAATTGGCGAGTTTTGCTACAGTTGTTGTTTTTCCGGTGCCGTTTACTCCCACAACCATGATAACAGAAAGTGAATCAGACCCACCCTGTACACCGGGGGAATCAGGCAGGATCGATACTAAATAATCTTCCACATGTGTATAAAAATCAGACTGATTATTCTTGTGAATAATCCCAAGGATTTCATCGACTGTCTGAATACCCAGGTCCGCACCAATGAGACAATTTTCAAATTCTTCCAATATCTCTGGAGAAATCTTATGACTCGTGAGCATTTCCAACGCATCTGATATAGAGCTCCGGGTGTGGCTAAGAGCACTGAAAAGCTTTCCTAAAAAAGCCATGAATAATTAAAGTTTCTTAAACTCTTTAAAAAATGTCCTGATATAAACAATCCAACTGATCAACAGTAATGGAATTACTATCAATAGACATGTCATTGTCAATAATTCCAATATTTCTGTGCGTGGAATTATTTTAAGCAGGATAAATAATGCAGTCAATCCGCTCGCCCATTTTCCAAATATATTTGCACTGAGTACTAAATCTGTATAATTTATAAAATAAATTGCTCCAATCGAAATGGAGACGTAACGAAGGATTAAAACAATAAAAAACCACATGGGAATCATTCCATTCAAAATAAGGTAAAATACAACAGAACCAATACAAATCGTATCGCAGATAGGGTCCAGCCATTTCCCAATATGAGTAACTTCATGGGCACGACGGGCAAAATAGCCATCCAGCATATCTGACACTGCTGCTATCAAAATAAGCCCCAGTGTAATCAACCACCATTCCTGATTCTGTAAGGAATAAATGATGGGAATTGCCATAAAACCCCTCCCCAGGCTGATTATATTCGCCACCGTAAGAATCCGGGTTGGATCGGTAATTTTTGGTTTATGTATCTTTTCGTTCAATCTGTATTAAATCAGAAGTTGTTATTGAGTCGTCGTCAAGTGATAAAACAACATTACAAATGCTTTGTACAAATTCAACATCATGTGATATGACTATTATATGTTTTTGCTTCAAATATCTCTGTAAATACTGGAGTAAATTTACCTTTTGTGTCCAGCCCAATCCAAAGGTTGGTTCGTCTAAAATGAGAAGATCAAATTCACAGTGGGTAAGAATTACGATAAGAGCTATACGCAACATAGACCAAGGTATATCATATGATGATTTATTTTTAATTAAATCCCATTTAATCTGGTTTCGTTCCATAACAGTGATACATTTTTTACGCAGATGAAATTGTAGTTTTCCAATGCTAAGAAATTTTTGGAGGAGATTCTCAAGTGTATCCTCTCCAATTAACCGTTCCGGGAATTGATCTAAATAAGCCATTGTTGGAGCATTATCTCCTTTTAACTTCAATTGTATTGCTCCACTATCCGGATGATTGATACCAAGTATTAGTGAAGCCAGAGTCGTTTTGCCAGACCCATTCGCCCCTACAATGCCTAAACTTCTGGAATTGTTCACTGTGCAATTCATTTGCTTAAACAATTTTTTTTCATCTGTGTAGTCAAAAGACATTGAATCAATCTCAAGGTTTAATGATCCCTCCAATAATTTGCTGCAGGGATACATTGGTTTTTCACCAGGCGTAAATTGAGATAAAGAGGAAAGGGATAATTCCCAGCAGGAAGCTCCATATTGAAGGTCATCAATATCAGAAGTTAACCAAAGAACAATCTGGTTATTTGCGCGTAATTTTTGTTGGATTTTTTCCAGGATAAAGCTTTTCATTCTGCGATTTAGAAATGAAAGACAATCATCCATGATTATTAATTCTGGTGCAGTACTGAACGCAGTAATGATATTCAATATTTCTTTCTCCCCACCGCTTAACGTAACAGGATGCCTCGAACCATTAATAGAAAAAGGCAATTCCTCTTTCAATGCCAAAAAGGCGGATTGAATAGCAGCCGAATCCGTTTGATTACATTCCAGCGAAAATGCCAGTTCCCCATCTAGTGTATCGCTTACTATTTGACTGTCCGGATTTTGTAAAACGATTTGGATCATATGTGGACATTTTTGAATCTCCAAATCAAAATTTCCAGGATAGTTTCCATGTGTACCTGACAGATGTTGAGCAAGGCTTGACTTACCAACACCACTTTCTCCGTAAATCACGTGAAGACCTGGCCCAAGCTTCACTTCGGTGGAATTGCCGGGAAATCGAGTAAAATCAATAGTAAATAGAAGTGTATCAGTCACGAATAATCCCACGAACCACCCGTGTTGAAGATCCTAAGTTTCGATGGATTACGTCAGTTGCTGCATAACTTGCATTCATATAATAATCCTGATCATTTAACAGTTCAGAAAATCTGGTTGTCACATCCAACGATGTTTTAACCGAAAATCCTCCGCCAGCCTGGATAAGTTCTCCCGCTTCATGAGAATTATCGTGCTTGGGCCCAAACAAGACAGGAAGCCTCGCAATTGCCGGTTCCATAACATTATGTACACCGGTTGAAAATCCCCCGCCAATATAAGCAATCTGACACTGCCAGTAGAGTTTTGATAAAATTCCAACAACACCAACCACAACAACTCGTGCTCCCCTGATATCCAGGTCAAATTTGGAGTTATGTCTGTTAACACTGAATCCATACTTTTCGAATTTTTGAATCGCTGCCTGTATATTGTCATCGGTGGGTTCATGGGGAACCCACAAGAGGGATATCTCCTCATTCTCTTTTAATAACTGTATTATGGGTTGACTGATTACTGCTTCATCTTCAGGCCAGACACTTCCAGCAACAATTCGTTTTTCACGCTGTAATACCGACATGGTCCGTTCCTTTGTGAATGTATCGGCATGGTTTTTAACCTGATCATACCGTGGATTTCCCAAAACACGAATTAACGGTGATTTATTAACACTGACAATTTTTTGGAGGAGAAGGTAATCAGATTCTGAAATAGTATAGATTGTGGAGAATGAATGATACACAGAACGATAAAAATTCCGTATTACAGGAAAAATTTTATAGGTCTTATCTTTAAAATAGGCGGCAAAGATAGTTGTATGAATATTCCGAAGATATGAAATCCAGATCAAATTGGGCCAGATATCATATCCCGCAAAAATAATCTTTTTGGGGCGAATTATTTTCAATGCTTTCCAAATACTCCAAACAAAGTCAAATGGAAGATAAATCTTACAATCTATTTGCTCATTTTTCACATTCTGGTATCCAGCCGGAGAAAAAAAGGATACAAGGACTGTACACTGTGGTTCAATTTCTTTTAATCCCGCGAGGACAGGAAGAACCTGCTGAAATTCACCATGGGAGGCCACATGAAACCAATACACATTATATGATCGGTCAAAATCCTTAAAATATGACCGTAATGTATGAAGAGACATCATACGTCCCTTAAAACCATCCTTAAGTTTCTTGTTGAACAATGTGCCGACTAACCCGAAAATAAACAAGATTGGGAAGATAATCAGATTATATAAAAATGCCCAAAATATAATCATACTTCTAAAACCTTTTGGACAGCAGTTTTTACTGTTCCTGGATTAATTGAATTCATACAAACCTGTTCGCCTCTGTAACAGGGCTTTCTTCCATTCTGTGAGCATGGACGACACCAAAGATCCTCACTTTCAACGATTATAGATTCAGGTAAATTTGGTCCACCACCAGTTTCTACCGAGGTGGGTCCCATTATCATCACAACAGGAACTCCAAGGGCTTCCGCTCCATGTACAAAACCTGTATCACTTCCGATGACTAGCTTTGCCTGAGAAATAAAAGCTAAGGTTTCCCGTAAATTCGTTTTTCCATGAAGATCAACAACCTGAGGGTTGATTTCCGACAATTCATTACAAATTATATCGGATGATGATCCCATGAGCACCACATGTAAATTGTTCCTTTCCAACTCTTTGATTACCTCAGTATATCCTTGGCAATTCCAAATTTTTTGCTTCCATGCTGCTCCAGGTATAATCACACCATAATCACCAAAAATGCTCATTTCTTTAAGCTGATCTAAAGCAATTTGTTTTTCTGATTCTGAAAGAAAAAGGGATGTTTTAGGAATAGAGGTTTCCGTATCCAATAAATCGATCATTGATTCGTGAAGAAGGCTCAGTTGAGAAAAGGTATCAGAAAAACGATTGATATGAAATTGAAAGAGCTGGAATCGTTTCCATCTGGGTTTTTTCAAAATTCGTTTTTCTGAATTTTTCATTTGTTTCCTGATGATCTTAGATCGAAGAGTATTATGGAGATCCATAACTAAATCATAATCCATTGTGTTTAGGTGTTTTCCAGCTCTTTTTATCTGTACAAATCCTGCTGCTCTCTCCAGAACAAGAATTTCATTGATGTATGGATGACCTTCCAGAATTGAAGAATAATCATTCATAGTGAAAAAATCGATCCGGGCTTCAGGAAAGCACTTTCTAAGGGAAGCAAGAGGAGATGTTGACAAAATAATATCCCCGATGGAACTGAATTTGAGAATTAGGATTTTCAAAATTTAACGAAATATGTAATTCAATAGTTTAATATACAATCATGGAATGATCATTATCCATCAATAGTAGATCATGTGCTTTATTTTGTTCTATGGGCATTAAAAACCAATAAATCTACCATAGATTTCTTATAAGAAGAATCCTCATAAGTTTTGATTGCCATCATTGCATTGTTTGAAAAATCTTCAATTTTGTTTCTTGCATAATCAAAACCGCCACCCTTCTCAATTAGATTCCGCAATTCACGAATAATTTGGGGAGTTTTCTTCTTTGTTCGAATAAGTGTATTCATCCGTTTCTGATCGCTCTTTTGCAGGGTATGAAAGCTGTGAATATAGGGAAGAGTAATCATGCTCTTTTTTACATCATGTGCAATATCTTTTCCAATATCTGACTCTCGAGATAACCAATCAAATAAATCATCTTTTATCTGGAAAGCCATACCAAAGTTTTGACCAAAATCTTTCATGGCTCTCCGATCCTCCAGGTTGTTTGTGGTGGTCAGTGAGCCAAGTTCACACGCAGCAGCAAACAAAGAAGCTGTTTTCCGGGAAATAACATCATAGTACAACTTTTCAGAAACGGACTTTCTGATTTTTTTTTCGATCTGAAGAATCTCACCAGAACTCATCTGTTCTGCAGTTCCAGATATAAGTTCCAGTACCTCAAAGTCTTTGAGCTTAACCATATTAATCAAAGATTTACTTAAAATATAATCACCCATCAGTACGGATAGTTTATTCCCCCATTTTTTATGAAGGGTAGCCCATCCACGGCGAAGATTTGCCTCATCAACAACATCATCGTGAATTAACGTAGCAACGTGAAGCATTTCAATCATCGCTGCAGCCCGGTAACTGTTTGCAGTGGGTTCCCCACAGATATGTGCTGAAAAAATTGTTAAGAATGGCCGAATCTGTTTGCCTCTTCGCATCATCATATATTTCGCTAAGATGTTAATCAATCGAACTTCAGACCGAAGCGAATCCTTTAATTCCTTTCGGAATACATGAATATCTTCATTAATGGGTACAGTTATTTCCTTTAATGATTTGATGTCTTGTACCTTTGTGTTAATATTATTCATCACTAAAATTCAATCACTTCTCCGTCACGTACGCACTCGTTAATAAAATTGTGCTTTTAATCTGTTTTTAGATTGGTAGTTTCTTCTTCTGTCTTTGTTGCAAGCCAGGAAACACCGATACTTATCTCGTACAGAATTGTCAAAGGGAGAGCCATGAGGAAAAGACTGATAGGATCAGGGGGAGTAATCATTGCAGAAAGAATTAATATGATAACAATCGAATGACGGCGGTAATGTCTCATAAAAGGAGGAGTTAGAATCCCAATGGAAGACAGGATATATGTAAGTACAGGCAGTTCGAAAATCAGTCCGGTACCCAGTAAAAGCCAGGTCATGAAACTAAAATAATAATTAATAGAAAAGTTATTTTGGATGTCACCATATCCAATGGAAGTAAAAAAATTCAGCGAAAATGGAATAATAACAAAATAAGCGAAAAAAACGCCTGCAAGAAATGAAATGAATGTAAAAATAATGAGTGGGAAAAGATATTTACGTTCATTCACTAGTAAACCAGGTATAATAAATTTCCACGTTTGATATGTTAAAACAGGGATTGCAAGAATGACTCCGCCGACAAATGCAAGTCCCCATTTGATTAAAAACATTCCCTGCACTTTAAGAACTTGCAGGTCTAAATCCAGCTTCCTTGTCGGCAGGATCAGTATTTCAATAACCTGATCAATAAAAAGATATGTGACGATAGCTCCAATAAGCACTGATGTTAATGCCTTGATAAGTCTCCATCGCAACTCTTCCAGATGATCCAGAAAAGACATATTTCCATGATACAGATCAGCCATTTTCAAAGGCGGTTAGTAATTCTTCCGCAATTTCATATGGAGAAGATTGAATAGATTCTACTGATTGAGTAGCCTTCTCTAACTGTTCTAATCGATGCGAAGACCAAAATTTGCTCAACAATCGGTCCTGAATCAACCCGCGGATTCGCTCCCGATGCCTTTCGAGGCGTTTTGATTCAAGAACCCCTCTTTTGTCCATTTCTTTTAAATGGTCTTCTATGAGTTTGTACCAATCAAATACACCTTCACCCGTACTCGCAATCGTATTAATAACCGGGGGTTCCAAAGAATCCGGTTTTGAGAAACTATGCAAAAGCGCCTGAAGGGTTTGAGCTAAACGGTTTGCACCTTCCTTATCAGTTTTATTGATAACAAAAATATCAGCTATTTCCATTAATCCAGCTTTCATTAATTGAATTTCATCACCTGTCCCTGGCATGAGCACTACAACAGTCAAATCAACTGCTTTTACAACATCGTGCTCTGCCTGTCCAATACCGACTGTTTCAAATATAATAATATCTTTCCCGCTTGCAGCTATGACATCACCAACATCTTGTGCTTTTTTAGCAAGACCTCCTAAATGTTGATGAGATCCCATACTCCTGATGTACACATCATTATTATCAAAAAAACGGTTCATCCTTATCCGATCGCCTAACAATGCACCACCAGAAAACGGACTGGTAGGATCGACTGCTACAACACCGACGGATTTATCTTGGGAGAGAATTTCCGGGATCAAACAATCCACCAGTGAACTTTTTCCAACCCCTGGAGGGCCCGTTATGCCAATCCTGATAGAATGATGTATGTAAGGGTGCAATTGAATAAAATAATCAGGAGAAATATCCTGATCATTTTCAATATGACTTATAGCCTTGGATAGCTCTCTATGATTATTTGAACGAATACTTTTGAGCATCGTACTGTCCATAGAACTACCGGGTTTTATAAAGTACTAATTATCAGGAAAAAAGCCGACAAAATTTGATAAAATTGCGTATGGTTGTTTTACGACCACGACGGGCGATAAACCGTTTTTTCTCTAGTGATTTTAGGACTCTGGATACAGTTTCTCTGGAAGTTCCTGCCATATTTGCAATATCCTGATGATAGGGTAAATTTTTGATAGTTACAGTCCCTCCTTTTATTTGACCTAATTCTTCTGCAAGGCGTATGAGAGCAATACATATTCTCTGTTCCGCATCACTAAGAGATAAACTCTCAATCTGTTGATCACTATATCTTATTCGGGAGGTTAATTCTTCTAAAAGCTTAATAGCAATTTGGGGGTAACTTTCAAGAATATATAAAAAGTCACCACGTTGCAAAGACAAAAGTACAGAATCATCAATGGTGACAACATTCGCCGATCGTCCCTCACCATCCAGCAATGCCATTTCTCCGAAAAAATCTCCCTCTCCAAGCATAGCCAATATCACTTCCCGTCCATCATCGCTCATACGGGTTACTTTTACTGCACCTGACTTTATTAAGAAAAATGTCCTCCCCATACTTTCTTCAATGACAACCATTTTACCTTTTGAATAACTTCTGGTTACCATTTTTTCAGATATTTTTTTCAGCGAAATTTTATTTAAAATAGAAAAAAGAGGAACCGACTGCAATAATTCAATTTTGTCCATTATAGAAAATACAATAATATTTTAATTTTTCAAATTGTAGTTTAAGAATAAATAAACATCCCAATTCAAGTACATTCTGACTTTATTTGTTTCAATTGACTTCAAAGACAAAATTGAAATAAGTTTAACCCAATAAAAATATAGAAAGAACAAAAATGGATAGACACCCGCAACAAATTAAACGTGAACGACAGGATATAACCCGTAGAAACCGAAACATTCGAAACATGTCAAAACTCAGGACTCTTATAAATAACGTCTTACAGACAAATGACCCGGTTGAGGCGGATTCTGTTTATAAAAATGCAGTTAGTTTTATTGACAAAATGGTAAGCAAGCGTTTAATACATAAAAATACAGCAGCTCGCCGTAAAACACAGATTACGCGACATGTTAATTCTATTAGAAAAGATTAACGATCAAATCCCTGATAATTTGGAGCTTCTTTCATGATACGCACTTCATGGGGATGATTTTCCTTTATTCCCGCGCTTGAAATCTGAATAAAATTCGATTTCTCACCAAACTCTTTAATAGTCTCCACACCACAATATCCCATTGATGATCTCAAACCACCTAAGAGCTGGTGGATGGCATTTTGAACTGATCCCCTGTATGGAACCATACCTTCAATTCCTTCCGGTACAAGCTTGGAACTATCCATCCCTTCCTGAAAATACCGGTCACTACTCCCTTCCTTCATTGCTTCCATAGAACCCATGCCGCGGTAGGTCTTATACTGACGTCCTTCATATAAAATTGTTTCTCCGGGGCTTTCATCCATTCCAGCGAGGAGATTCCCAATCATGACGGAATCCGTCCCAGCAGCAAATGCTTTGGCCATATCACCGCTATACCGAATTCCACCATCAGCAATAATGGGGATATTATGTTTCCGGGCTTCATCCACACAATTCATGATCGCCGATAATTGAGGAACCCCAGCCCCAGCAATAATACGTGTTGTACAACTTGATCCTGCTCCAATCCCTACTTTAACTCCATCAACTCCACTATCAACAAGCGCTTTTACTCCATCCGAAGTAGCAACATTTCCTGCAATGACATCTACTGAAACCAAAGATTTAATTTTTTCAGTAGTACCTAAAACACCGGAAGAATATCCATGAGCAGTGTCAACGACAATGATATCTACATGGGCATCAGCTAAGGCTTGTACCCGTTCTAAAACGTCTTTACCCACACCAACGGCAGCACCTACCCTGAGACGCCCATTTCTATCTTTGCAGGCATTGGGAAATCGTTCTTTTTTTTGAATATCTTTCACCGTTATTAAACCAGCCAAATTGCCCTTTTTATCCACAACAAGAAGTTTCTCAATACGATGTTCCTGTAAAATCTTTTTCGCTTTTTCCAGGGTTGTCCCTATGGGAACAGTCACCAGATTTTTAGATGTCATCCTGTCTTTTACAGATAAATTCAAATCTGTTTCAAAACGAATATCCCGATTTGTTAAAATACCAACAAGTTTTCCCTTTTTCACTACCGGAAGACCACTGATTTTGTTTTGATCCATAAGTTGTTTTGCTTCACGAATTGTTTTTGAAACATCCAAAATAATAGGATCCATGATCATTCCACTCTCTGAGCGTTTTACCTTGGCCACCATTGATGCCTGGTCTTCAATGCTTAGATTTTTATGAACAATGCCAACTCCACCTTCTCGGGCAAGTGCTATTGCCATTTTTGTTTCGGTCACTGTGTCCATTGCTGCACTGAGAATGGGGATATTCAGTTGAATGGAGGATGTCAGCCTGGATGAGATATTAACTTCCTTGGGAAGGACAGATGACTTTTGAGGTACCAGCAGAACATCATCAAAAGTCAAGGCGAATGTAAATGGTGGACGGTTTTTCACGTGTCTTGCTCCAATGAACTTACTTTTTGAACAGCGCTTTGTACAAGATTTAGCTGAAGTTCTTTTTGATCCAACTTAGGGGGATTCCTTATATGTATATATTTTTGGAGAAATTGATACAGCTAACATGAGGAAATTTAGGATAAGTATTTGTCAAGAAGAAATGAAGAATTTTGGATAAATTGATATAATGGAAATTAAATACTAACTCATAGACCTTGTAAAAAGTGAGATTAATCGATCAATATCTAAAAGTTCAATTCATTAATATTTTCCACCACTTCATGATGAACAGGGATGGAATCACTGAAATGCTTTCCGTAGCCTTTTGTAATAACGCGGTCATCAAGTACAATGAATGTTCCCTGATCCAGTGTGGATCGTATTAAACGGCCGAAGCCCTGGCGAAACTTGATGACACACTCAGGAACGGTATAGTCAAAAAAGGAACTTCCTCCAGACATATCAACCGATTTTGAATAGGCCCATACCACCGGTTCTGTGGGTACACTAAAGGGGAGTTTGGTAATAATAAGTGTTTCGAGAAGTTCACCCCGCAAATCAATGCCTTCCCAGAAAGCATTTGTACCCAACAAAATTCCATTTGGATTACTATGCATGCCCTGCAAGATTGAGTAACGGGAAGCACCATGTCTCTGGGCAAATACAGGCAAATCCCGCCCCTCCGGTTTGGAACGTAATTCACGGTACGTTTGATTTAACATTTTATGTGAAGTAAATAAAGCCATGATTCTATTATTAAGACTATTATGAACATTGTAAATAATAGAAGCAATTGATTCTGGGTCATCTCTGATATCTTTTTTCCCGCCGTATTGAAAATAGTTAACCTGATCTTCATAATAGAAAGGACTCGCAAATACATCGGTTTTCAATTGTGTCTTTTTTAGATTATTTAATCCTACCCGTTCACGGAAATAGTCAAAAGATTCATCAATCTGGAGAGTCGCTGAAGTCAAAACACAATGATCCAGTTTTTCAAAGAATTGGGAGGATAACATCTGTGAAACATCAATGGGAGAACTATGTAACGACAGGCTAAGTGTTCTTCCCTCATTTCCTGTTTGTATAAATTTTCCTTCCTGCCAATACACCCAGTCAGGATTCTGGTTTGCCGTCAACATGACCAAAATCGCTGACTTTTCCTTCAGTAAATCTATTCGTTGCTCCAAAGTATGATGGAGATCAGGATATTCCTTTTTATCAGGATCTATTGAAAGCAACTTTCTTTCAATTCGATCCAGGGTTTGAAGAAGATTATTCAGGATTGAACTCAACCAATGCAGCTCACCTTGAACGCTTCCAAATTCTTCAGTGAGATTTTCCATGATAACCTTTTTTGTATATGTGTCTTTCACCGAAAATCGTTTAGCGTAATGCAGGCTAAGAATATCAAAAAAATCCTTCACTGCTTCCATTCCTTCGTTCACTTGATCTTGCAGGTTTTTGTAATAAGATTCAAACTCTGGATAAAGTTTTGACAAGTCTTTTAAACTCTTAGACCACCAAACGGTACCAATGTTTGACGGGTCAATTCTCCGCAAAACCGACATGATTACAAATTGATCCATATGAATTGATAATTGACTGTAAGCAGTACTTATTAAATTATGAGCCTCATCGATAATCACTGTATTATAGGGTGGCAGAAATCCTGATGATGTGATTTCAGACAATAAGAGAGCATGATTTACAATGATAATTTGAGCATCAAAAACTGAACGGCGGACCTTCCCGAAAAAACACCCTCTATATTTCGAACAAATATTTGTTGTGCAGAAACCCGGTTCACTTTGAATCAAAGATGCAATTCTGCCAGGATGGCTGCTCCAAAAACCATTACACTCCGACAAATCTCCAGTGTCCGTATATTCGAGCCAAACAAAAATTGGCAAGAGGCTTTCTATTTCTTTGGGAGATAATTGTTTTCCACTATCAGTAATTTCCCAGTTCAGTCTTGTCTTGCAGATATAATTATTCCGTCCTTTTAATTTAACGGCATTAATTGATACATCAAGCGCCTGTGCTAAAAGAGGCAGGTCTTTGTAAAATAATTGATCCTGAAGGTGTTTTGTATGGCAGGAAATAATGGTTGGTCCCTCATCTCCAGCAATAACAGTCCGCTTCAATGCAGGAAATAAATATGCCAGTGATTTCCCCAGCCCTGTTCCAGCTTCAACAATACCAATTTCAGGAGTGTCAATGATAATATTTTCCACAAATTTACCATAACCAACCTGATCCTGCCGATCTTCGAACTCATCCATCTTTTCCTGCAGTAATCCACCGGGGCAAAAAACGTCCTGAACAGAAATATTTTCGATATGTTTATTCCCATTAGAACGATAAATATTTGAGTACTTATTGTGCTGAACGTTTGATTTTGTTATCCCTGCCTTCAAATCTTCAGTACGAATCAGTTCATTTGCTAAATCAACATAAAGTGACTTATTGGGGATGGTAACTGATTTGACCAGAGATGCCAGTTTAGAGATTACATGTAGCGGATAACTTGCTGCTTCTTTTACCAAATGAATAAATATTGTACCGCAAATCTCAGCATCCTTTTCTGCTCTATGGGAACCGGTGGAAGACAAACCAAAATATTCACCAACTGATCCAAGATTAAACGCCGGGTTATCAAATAAAAATATTCGGGCTAACTGGAGTGTATCATATTGGCAATGATCCACTTTCGATTTACCAAACCGATCACCAAGTGCATTTAAAAATTTCATGTCAAAAGAAATATTATGAGCAATAAGCGGAAAATCTCCAATAAAAGTGAAAAATTTGTCAAGGATATCCTTTTCTTTTGGCGCAGTAGCCACCATACTATTTGTGATCCCTGTTATATCCGTGATAACGTTTGATATGTGCCTCTCCGGATTAACGAGTGTTACAAAACGATCAGTTATTTTTCCATCAATATACCGGATTGCTGCAATTTCAATAATTCGATCTGAATGTGGACTCAAACCGGTTGTTTCAAAATCCAGCGCAATAAAAGAGGATAGATTTAATTTTTTAAATAATTGTTTATTTGTCATTTGAATTAATGATCATTTCCTGGAGTAAATAAAAAAACAAATAGAAAATATGGTCTAATTAAAAAGAAAAGAGAAAATAGTAAATTAAAGACCGGTAAATAACCGAACCACATCAATAAGCAACGAAGGCTTTTTAGCCACCGCAATTGAAAATAGTTTTAGTAGCGATCGATCTTCCTCTTTGACAGCAGCGATTCCATCGGCAATACGATTTAAATCATCATCATCAAATTTAAATATCGCCTCTTTTATCCGATAATATTTTTCATGCTTTTTCCCCCTAAGTTTTGTCCATTTCTTTTCATAAGAATTAAGATTAGCCCTAGTGGGTTCTTTCTTATTATGCGAAAGTTCAATTGCAGTTTCTGCAGCAGCCATCCCGCTCATCATTCCAGAACTTATACCTCCTCCAGTCATTGGATTTACCGTATGCGCTGCATCACCAACCAACATCAAACCGTCCGCAACCATGCATTTCAGGGTTTTATCAACCGGGACACCCCCAGCCACTGTGGTTAAGACTGAACATTCAGGATATTTCCATTGAAGAAATTCATCAAGAAATTTCTGTGCAGATTTCCCCTCTTTCGCATAATAGCCGGAAATCCCCAAACCAACATTTGCGGAATTATTCCCCTTTGGAAATACCCACAAATATCCTCCAGGTGCCCATTTTCGGGATAAATAAAACTCGAATTTATTGGATTGAACCTCAATACCTGAAATGGTTTTCTGAATACCTGATTCCATGTCTTTTAATTTTACCTGAGTCCGGAGTCCTCCCCAGCGACCTACTCTGCTTTCCACACCATCAGCGCCGATTACAAACTTTGCTCTTACTTCAAAAGGTGAGTTCAAGTAGTTTCCCTTAACTCCACAAACCATATCATTATCAATAATCAATCCATTTACATAGGCTTTGGTAACGACTATTGCGCCTTCCTGGGCAGCCATATGAGCTAAATCATAATCAAAAATCCTCCGATCAAGAATGTACCCTATATCATTTAAATCAAATTCAACTTCTGTTTCATTGGGAGCTGTAAGCTTAATTCGATCAATGGTAGATTGAATCCAACGAGGATCAGGATCATGAAAATAACGTAAACCTTTATCACTGATAGCTTCACCACACCTTACAGGCATACCAATATCCCTGTCTTTCTCAAGAACAAGAACCGAGAGACCACCACGGGAAGCAACTTGAGCAAAAGTGGTACCTGCAGGTCCACCTCCAACTACGATACAATCAAACTGCTTCTGTTGCCACATTGCTTAATACATCAATTGGACAAATGAAAACACACAGATCACAATCAATACAAATTTCATCATCAATTTCAATATTAGATTCCATCACTTCAATACAATCCACCGGGCATACCCCTACACAACAGCCGCAAAAATCACACTTGTTTCCCTCTATTTGGATCATAGCTATTGATTGTAACCTTCTTTTTGATCAACAGCAAATGTTGGAAATACTATCCCATAGCGAAAATAATGGTAATAACGCAAAAGATAAAAAAGTAGAAATAAAGGAATCAAAAACCAGCCTTGTCGCATTGCTACAAACATCGCCATAATGAAAATCGGAAATATCCTCGCACGATGAACGTGCCGACCATGTTTCATGAGAAAAGAAACAAAGGGAAACGGGAACGTAACTGCAGATGCGGTGCTTATCACAGGATCATCCAGTATAAAACCAATTGCTGTGGACATAATCAGCAAAACCGATGAGCCCAAAGAATATTTCCAACGTTTTTGATTGGAAATCACAGTTTTTTCGCCTGTATCCTCATCTTGACGAATTGGAATGCCGTAAATAATATAAATTGCTAAATAAGCCAAAATATAAGGAACAGCATGAGGTGCACCTGTCATTATATTCCCACCCCATCCAATCAGAAACATACCTGCACTGAATAAAAAATGGACGATAAATTTTGAACTCATTATTTGTTCCTGCCCATATTCGATTAATTCATTTTTAATCAAAAATAATATGGATAAGGTAGTAATGAGAATGAGCGATATTACGCCTATGAACCATCTTGAAAAATCCCAAAATAAAAAACGATCATGATGACCAGAATACGCAGCCATTCCTGCCACAAAAAGAGTCCAAAATCCAAACCAGCACAACGGTTTCCATTTCATGATACCATCAAAATTTTCAGAAAACGCTGAAAGCGATTTATATGCAGTGGATTCAGAGGGGACTATACGAGAAATAATCATTGGATAAGTTTTATTCCAAATAAAACGTCAAAAATTTCAATTAGAATAATAAATCCAACAATAGAAGCTGCAATACCTAAAAGGATTGTTATGAGATTTTTAGAGATGATCATTTTATTCATGCCGCTTTTAAATTCATCCATAAATTGGTTCACACCCCACTTGTAAATAATAAAAATGGCTGTAAGCATGCCCCCAATGGGAAGCATATATTTAGTGGATAAATAGTCCATAAAATCAAAAAAACTCAAGTCAAAAATGGTTGTGAAATCCGTAAAACCTCCCATGGATAAGGAACAAAAAATGCCTACCGTAGTAATCACGATGCCAAAAATTGATGTAGCCTTTGCACGACTCCAACCTTTTTGATCAATGAAATAAGCCGTAACCACTTCCAAAATAGATATGGCTGACGTTAATGCCGCCAAAAACAACAAAAAGAAAAATAATGTACCCCAAATGGCACCACCTGTGATTTTTGGGAATATAGTAGGGAGTACTTCAAAAATGAGCCCTGGACCGGAACCCGGATCAGCGCCCATAGCAAAAACCGTTGCAAAAATAGCGACACCAGCCATTATAGCTATACCAGTATCCAATAAAATAATCCACAATGCAGAAGATAATAAATTTTGATCTGATCGGAGATAACTCCCATAGGTGATCATCGTCCCCATTCCCAAACTCAGGGTGAAAAATGCATGTCCTAATGCCAAAACAATACTGGAAGGAGTTAAATCTGCAAATTTGGGTTTGAATAAAAAATCTAATGCTTCTGAACCTTTTGGTAATGTAAGTCCCCTGATCATAAGAATAATGAGAATGACTAGAATGGCCGGCATCATTATTTTAGACCATTTTTCAATTCCACCTTTCACACCATTTACAATGACCCAGATACATATTCCCATGAAGATAAATTGCCAAAAGATGGGATTCCACGTATTTGTTTTAAACGATTTAAACTCACTCGCCGAGGCATCTGAATTACTTACAAGTTTGAAATCTGACAATTTTACCGGTTTAGAACTGGAGTTATGAAATTCAATTTTATTATAACCTAATTCAATACCAATAGGATCTTTATTATAGTTAATGTCATTAATAGAAATTGAATCATTTACATGTTTTGTCCAATTTGTATGGCACCAATCCCAAAAGGCATTAGGATAATTATTGTATTCCTTCTTATTTAATTTTAAATCATATTTAAACTTCATCAATTGTTTATCTATATCAAGGTTTGGGAAAATTTGGCTAAAATTTTCTATATCTATATCGCTAAGCGAATGTCTCTTTTCTTTATTATCTTGATATTTCCTATTAGACTGAAATACAAAAGTTTCCCCTTTTACGGTCATATCTCCATTGAATGGAAAGGAAATAGCACCATTCTTATTTTGTTTCTCTTTTGTAATAAAAAAAGTTTCTCCTGGTATAATAACAGTATTATCTGGAAAAGTAACCTCAATACCAGATTGTAAAGAGTCAAATCCTCCCATCAAGCTTAGGGACGTATATCTAAGAGTCCATCCTCCAACAACGCCATAAAAAGATAATATTACAAAAGCGGAAGCCACGCCCAACATACCAACCCATTTCCAATTGGACTTTGGAGCAAGTGTTTCAAAAGCACCAACAGGACTGAGTTGTGTTTTCCTACCTAAAACAAATTCACCAATCACAATGGGTAGACCAACGATTAGGATACATAACAAATAAACAATCGTAAATGCTGCACCGCCGTTTTCTCCTGCCATATGAGGAAATTTCCAAATATTCCCTAACCCAACAGCAGAACCTGATGCGGCTAGAATAAATCCAATTCTTGATCCCCAATGTTCTCTTTGATTACTCATTTCCCTTCTTTCTGTTGTGTGTCTTCTGCAGTTGATTGTTCCAAATCTTCACTCATTATTTCATCAAATGATTGCAAATGTGCATCAACAATCGCATCTATGAGACCATAAACATAAATAAATCCAATCCACCAGGCACTTTTATTTCGTTTTTCAAGATATTGATGTTTTGGAAACGCAAGATCATCATTATAATATTTATAGCCTACACGGAATTCATTAAATTTGATTCCGGCATAAATTTCAGCCGCAAAAATAATGCCTGCTTTTAAATATTTTTTGTTATATAACTGACCTCCTCCGGGACAAAGCAAGGCATAATATGCAGCTTTCTGTGGTGTACGTATTTGCAACGTATCTTTCTCTTGTCCATATCCAAATGAAATTATTAATCCAAAAACGAACCATATCCTTACTACTTCACGAAATCGAAATTTTTCACCAATATTTTTTAAACCGAGGCTATACATTCAATTTCAATATCTGCATTCATTGGCAAACCAGCTACTTCTACTACGGATCGGGCAGGTGGTTCAATCCCTTTGAATTGGTCGCTGAAAACTTCATTCACTGTTGAAAAACGGGAAAGATCAGTAAGATACACTGTAATTTTCAATATTGAAGAAAATTCTGTACCGCCTTCCTCAAGAACCGCATCTAAATTACGGAATACCTGCTCCACACGGTCTTGAAAATTCCCCTCTACAATTTGACCTGTATCCGGATCAAGCGGGATCTGTCCTGCGGTGAAGACGAACCGTCCATCTGAAACCGCCTGGTTGTACGTTCCAACCGGTTCCGGTGCATCAGAACTGTAAATTATCTTTCGCGTCATCGTTTTATTCCTCGATACAGCAAACAGCTAAACCTACATCTTCATCCAGTTCTCTGTGAATTGATCCATCAAATTTTCGGATATAAAATTCCCCTACCACGGCAACTGTCATTTCAAATACATGACCGCCTTTCACGTTCATATCATGGTCACCAAACGTGATATGCGCATGAATAAACGGCTCCCCGTCTTTCAACGTAATATTCCCCATACAGGAAATCAATTCATGTGTTTTATCAAATTTTTTATGGATGTAACTCTTGGAGCCAGGGTCAAAAACGCCGACCTCAATATTTTTCACTGCACCGATTCCGGATATTTCCCCATTTTGAATACCGTTTTTACTACAGAATGCCGTAAGAGTTTTCATGACCGGTTCATCTTTTTCAAGAAAGATAAAATATGTCTTGTCCACTTGTTTAGATTGCATTTTTCCCCTTTCGTCAGGATGAAATAGCATCCTGTACGATCTTGTAACTTTCATCGATGGCATCTTTTAATTTCGAATTATCTTTTCCACCAGCAGTGGCAAGATGAGGTTTTCCTCCTCCGCCTCCCCCCATCACAGCTCCAATCGAACGCGACAAATCACCTGCTTTAATCCCTTTTTTGATCAGGTCAGATGTAACAACGATCACAGCAGTTGGTTTTTCGCTGCCCGTCATCCCCAAAACCCCAACGCCGGATTTAAGAACTGACAATAAAGAATCCCCAATTGATTTCAGTTCATCTACAGAAGATGCATCAACTTGTTTCCGGACGAAGGTAACATCACCAATTTTCTCAGACTTTTCAACAATGGATTTCACATCAACACTGACGGATCTGGAACCTTTTTTCAAAGCCTTTTCCAATTCTTTTTTCTGTTGTATCAGTTGCCGGACCCTTTCGGACAAGTCTTCAGCTGAGGAATTAAACTGAGCTTGGAGCATATGGATAATATCCGTTTGATTTTGCATAAACTTCACTGCTTCCCGTCCGGTGACTGCGACTATTCTTCGCACACCTGAAGCAAGCGAAGATTCTTCAATGATCTTTATGAAACCGATATCTCCAGTTTGATTTGTATGAGTTCCTCCACAAAGCTCTTTGGAGTAATCTCCAACGGATACCATGCGTACCTTATCACCATATTTCTCTCCAAACAGAGATTGAGCTCCTTCCTGTTGTGCTTCTTCAAAACTCTTTATAGAAACATCCAAAGTAGTGTTTTTTTGAATTTCCTGATTTACTAAGGATTCAATCTGAATAATTTCTTTTGGGGTGATTTTTTCAAAATGTGTCAAGTCAAACCGGAGATAGTCCGATGCAACTAAAGATCCAGCTTGATGAACATGATCCCCAAGTACTTCCCTCAATGCTGAGTGCAACAGGTGGGTTGCAGTATGATTCAACTGAATAGCACGGCGGCGATCTTCATTCACATTGCATTGAACCTGCTGTGTCGCTTTCTTTGGATCAAATTCTCCCTTACAATAATGAATATAGGTTTCTCCATCTTTCTTTGTATCCATGACCTGTAATGTAATCCCGTTATAAAGAATAACCCCTGTATCGCCGATCTGACCTCCAGATTCAGCATAAAACGGAGTCTGGTCCAATATGATGAGAATTTCATCTTCAGGCTTGCTCCACTGTCGAATAGCAGAAGTACACGAAAGTTGTTCAAAGCCTACAAATTTTGAATTCGGACCTTCACTGATGATGTTCCATTTAATATTCACTGTTTCCTTTCTGAATTTACCTGAAGATTTTGCACGTAATTTTTGTTGCTTCATTTCCTTGTCGAATCCTATTTCATCAACTGAGAGTCCTTTCTCCCGCGCCATAAGTTGAGTGAGATCAAGAGGAAAACCATACGTATCGTATAAACGAAAAGCTTCCTTACCTGGAATTACATTATCCGCTAAATGTTCCACGACTTTGTCAAAATGAGTCAGCCCCCGGTCCAAAGTGGCATTAAATGAGGTTTCTTCCGCTTTAAGCACCTGACAAATATGAGATTTTTTATCAATGACTTCAGGATACACATCCCCCAAAATTTCACCAACAGTTTCCACCAATTCATGAAGGAATGGTTCATGCAGGTTCAGTCTTCGGCCAAATCGGGATGCACGTCGTAAAATTCGCCGCAACACATATCCCCGTCCTTCATTTGATGGCATCACTCCATCAGCTATGGAAAAACTGAGCATTCGTATATGATCCGCAATAACTTGAAATGCTGCTGGATCAGTTTTAAAAATTAAATCTGAAATCTTTTCAATTTTTTTGAAAATAGGCAAAAACAAATCTGTATCATAATTGCTGTTCTTTCCCTGCAGAACAGCTGTGATACGCTCAAGTCCAAGTCCCGTATCAACATGTTTCGATGGCAGATCATGGAGATTTCCATTCTCATCACGATTACTTTGGATAAAGACCAGGTTCCATAGTTCCCAGTATTCATCTGAGGAATTCAATCCATCTGGAGTTTGTTTTGATAGTTTATTTCCAACATAATAATGTATCTCTGAACACGGTCCGCAAGGTCCGGTCTCTCCCATCTCCCAGAAGTTATACTTCTTACCAAACCGCAATACACGTTCAGGTGAGATATCTGTTTTTTTCGTCCACAGATCAAACGCTTCATCATCATCGTTATATACTGTAACCCAAAGACGATTTTTATCCAACTGCCAGATTTCGGTAAATAATGCCCACGCCCATTGAATCGCTTCTTCCTTGTAATAATCTCCAAAGGACCAATTGCCCAGCATTTCAAAAAAAGTATGGTGATACGTATCCAATCCTACTTCTTCCAGATCGTTATGCTTTCCGCTCACTCGAATACATTTCTGGCTGTTCACTAGTCTTGATGCAACGGGTTTTTGTTCACCGAGGAAAATTGGTTTGAACTGGTTCATCCCGGCATTCGTAAACAGAAGAGTTGGATCATCTGAAGGAACTACAGAAGAGCTGCGGACAGACTTATGCCCTTTACCTTTAAAATAATCTATAAAAGATTCTCTTATCTCTCGGCTGTTCATCGAATCAAACTGATTAGATTATTGTTTCATCAACTTAAAAAGTAAAACTCGTTTCAATTCCTGTCAGGTTTACAGGTTCCAACTCTCCATCACTGCTCATTCGGAATGTCCGTTGATAGGTATAATTCAATACCATTCCGGAACCAAGTTCTATGCCAATTCTATATCCCATCACCGTACTCTCGGTAAACTCAAACTCGAAAGGATTAGGCACATTCATTTGCTGATAAAATAATTTTGCAGTTTTAATTTTACTTATACTTTTCTTTAATCCAAGTTCCGATTGAAAACTTTGGTTTGCCTGGTTGGAAAACATATTGCCGTCCCATATATCTCCCCTCAGATTCTGGTATGCCATTTGGAATCCTAGCAAACCGAAAACATCCATACCAAAATTGGCAAAGATTCCTTTCTGCTTCCCAAAACGGCCCAGTTTACTTTCCTTGGTTTTGATTGAATCACCCTCCATTGAAACCCGTTCAACTTCGTAGGTCTGGTTCCAATAGCCAAATTCAAAGTTTCCTTTTGGAATAATTCGATACTCCAAATTAAAATGTGCAGGTCCAAATTTAGCTGCTACTCCTACAGGAATAATCCCGGA
>CAJWIT010000009.1 GCA_913041945.1 uncultured Fidelibacterota bacterium | reverse complement strand
CCCCGAAAAATAGACCCGGTTAATTTTCTCGAACCTTTCCTTAAATTTCCAGTTCAGTAATTTTGAAAACCCAGGATAGTTGCTCTGAAAATATCTGCTTATCATATCTCTAAATGGAAATCCGACCTCACTAAGAAAATCATCAAGAATCTGAATAGTGGGGGCTGTTTCTTTTGTGATATCAATATTTTCAATTTCCTCAAAAGAAAATTGAGATAATATTTCTTGAAAATTTGAGAGGCTATGTCCTCCACCCAGTGGGCTTCTTCCTTTTGCATCTGTTCTAAAAAAATCACAGATTAAGAGGTAACCATTTTCGCTCAGTAATTCTAAAGATTTTTCTAGAGCTTCTTGAATATTGATATACTGAAAACTTTCGCTGAAAAGAGCCAAATCATAGTGTTTTTCTGTTTTGACATCTTCGTAAATACAAGGAAATACTTCAACAGAATCTCCTAATTTATCATGAATTTGATTCGTAAGATATTTGCTTGGAGAGACACAATCTACCGAGAATTTATTATCAATTAATCTTTTCGCAAAATTACCGGAGCCACTTCCAACATCCAAAATTTTCTGAGTGCCTTCAGGAATATGAGAAAAAATAAAATCTGAATAATTTTTCTGTGCTTTTGGAAAATTTACAACATCAACTTCCAAATCTTCAGGCCAATATCCATAATGAAGATCATCAGTTTTAAGAAAATACCGACCAAGGACAAGGCCTAGTTCTAATCCAACTTCTTTTGAATCTACCTTTTTTCTGCTCATTCAGACAGAACTTGGCGTAGAGTAAAATGTTGAATAAAACCGAATTGAGATATGAAATTCTTATATTACTTTGTAGACAAGGAGACCAACCATAACAATCAAGGAAATAAATATTAGTGCGACACCCATATTCCCTTTTTTGATTTCTTCCCACTCGTCTATATCTGTTGATAGCCAATCAAAAACTTTTAAAGCAATTCCAATTCCAAAAGCAAAACCGACAGCAGCTACTATCGACCAGCCTAGTGCTCTTGCATATTCTGTGAATAATCCTGACCATGATGTTGGATCTAACATTCTTCCTCCTTATAGTGTTTGTATTGAATCTTTAATCTCTTGCATGAATTGTGATGTTTCAATAATTCCGGCAGTTAGTTTCTCAATGAGCTCTGTAGATGCTGATGCGGAAACAATCAAATTATCGCGAGTCACAGGAACATTAACAATGATAGTTACACTAGCAGGAATCAGGGCTTGTTCAATCTTGCCTGTCCCCTGCAAATACCGCTGATGTTCCATTGCTTTGCCAACTGAGGCAAATCCAATGAGCATAACCCTCTCAAAGTTATTCCGTTTACTGTTCATAGTTAAGGTAAATCCTTCATCTGCAAGTCGCATATCCTTCTGTTCAACCACCAAACGATAAGAAGAACAGGTGTTCCTTACCTTACTATAAAAGGCATAATTCCCAAACAAAAAGTGGATTCCAAAAACCAGTATAATTAACAACCTGAGCATTTTCAAAATGTCGTACTCCTATTAATATGGCATTTAATTAAATCAGAAACAACGTCCCGATTTTATAACTTTATATATGGGAACATCCGACGCAAAATAAGGAATTTCAATCAATCTTTCCAAATCCCAAATTACCAGGTCAGCATTTTTTCCAACTTCCAAGCTCCCAACTTTATCGTGTACATTAAGGGTTATTGCTGATTGCCATGTTGCCGCCCGGAACGCTTCCTCCACACTCAATTTGAGATACGAACAAGCAAGTGAGATGATAAATGGTATAGACTGTAAGTGACTGCTGCCTGGATTGAAATCCGTTGCCAGCGCAATAGAGATACCAGCTTCTGTCAGTTTTTCCGCAGGGGCATAAGATTGCTTTCCTAAAAAGAATGTTGTCCCTGGAAGGAGTGTTGCTGTGACAGCACCATTTTTAAGAGCACTGATCCCGGCATTACTTACTGCCATCAGATGATCTGCAGATACCGCTCCTACTTCGGCTGCCAGTTCCGCAGCACCGGAATTTTCAAACTCATCAGCGTGGAGACGAGGGATCAATCCATAGGTTTTACCTGTCTCCAGTATACGCCGCGATTGTTCTACTGAAAAATAGCCCTTTTCACAGAATACGTCACAATATTGAGCAATGCCCTGCTCTCCCACCGCAGGAATCATCTCATCACACAGTAGATCTACATATCCATCCGGGTCATCAGAAAATTCAGGTGGAAATGCATGAGCACCAAGAAAAGTCGGGATGATGTCTATTAGATGATCACGATTTACCCGATTGAGAACTCTTAAAGATTTTAATTCCGATTCTGTATCCAGACCATAGCCACTCTTAGCCTCAACAGTGGTGGTGCCAAGTTTTAAAAACCTTGTCATTCGTTTTTTAACCCGCTCTACCAGCTCATCCTCAGATGCATTTCGAACATCTTTTATACTTGAAAGTATTCCGCCGCCATTTTCCGCTATTTCCTGATAAGACGCACCAGCAAGACGCATGGTGTATTCTTCCTCCCGTCCCTTGTAAAAAACCGGATGGGTGTGAGGGTCAACAAACCCGGGGGTAACCAGTCGTCCAGAACAATCAACAATTTCATCTGCATTATTTACGGTCGGTCCAATCTCTTGAATTGTTTCCTCTTCTATCAAAATTTCTATATTCGACATAGTTTGTATAGTGTCAGATGCCGATTGATAGGATACCAATTGTGAGATATTGGTTAGTTTTAACATTAGCTCATCAAGGGAATATCTACACCCCATTTTTTTGCATTCTTAACCGCATCCTCATACCCAGCATCTGCGTGACGAAGGATTCCCATTCCTGGATCATTTGTGAGTACTCTTTCAAGACATTTTTCCATTTCCGGTGTCCCGTCTGCTACAATAACTTGACCAGCATGAATTGCCATACCCATGCCGACACCACCACCGTGATGGATGGATACCCAGGTTGCTCCGCTGGCAGTATTAACTAAGGCATTCAAAAGTGGCCAATCTGCAACTGCATCCGTTCCATCTTTCATAGCTTCAGTCTCACGGTATGGGGATGCTACCGATCCCGTATCAAGGTGATCCCGGCCAATAACAATCGGGGCTTTTAATTCCCCCGCAGCAACCATTTTATTAAATGCAATACCAAGCTTGGCACGATCTCCATACCCTAACCAGCATATCCTCGCTGGCAAGCCTTGAAATTGTATTTTGTCCTGAGCCAACTTTATCCACCGAACCAACGGTTCATTTTCTGAAAAGAGTTCCATCACTTTCTCATCAGTTTTGAAAATATCCTCGGGGTCACCGGAAAGAGCTACCCAACGGAAAGGTCCTTTTCCCTCACAAAATAGCGGCCGCACATAAGCCGGAACAAAACCTGGATAATCAAATGCGTTTTCCACACCAGCTTTTTTCGCTTGCCCCCGTAGGTTATTACCATAATCAAAAGCAACTGAACCCATATTTTTCAGTTGCAGGATACCTCGTACATGTTCTGAGATGGCACGAAAACTTTCCTGTATATATGTATCAGGATCAGATTTACGTAAATCTAATGCTTCCTGAAAAGTCATTCTGTTTGGAATATACCCATCCAGTTCGTCATGTGCAGATGTCTGATCTGTTACGATATCCGGAATAATTTCCATTTCAACGATCTTTGGTACAATATCCGCAGCATTACCCAACAATCCTATAGACAAAGGCCTGCCGGATAATACAGCATTCCTTGCAAGGTTTAACGCTTCATCCAAGGATTCAGTTGCCAAATCTAAGTATTTTGTTTCCAACCTTCTCTCCATCCGATGGGAATCCACCTCCACTGCAATACACACTCCGTTGTTCATTGTCACTGCAAGGGGCTGGGCACCACCCATTCCACCTAATCCTGCAGTCAAAATAAACTTTCCGGTCAGGTCACTTCCATAATGCTGTTTCGCAGCAGCGGCAAAGGTTTCGTAGGTTCCCTGTAAAATTCCCTGAGTACCAATGTAAATCCATGAACCGGCTGTCATTTGTCCATACATCATGAGACCCTGTTTATCCAGCTCATTAAAATGCTCCCAATTTGCCCAATTTGGTACAAGATTTGAATTTGCAATGAGTACCCGGGGTGAGTGAGCGTGAGTTTTAAGTACCCCTACCGGTTTGCCAGACTGTACTAAAAGAGTTTCATCAGGTTCAAGACGTTTTAGAGTCGACAATATTGACTCATAGCATTCCCAGTTGCGGGCAGCTTTTCCTTTTCCTCCGTAGACAACCAATTCATCTGGATTTTCCGCTACATTTGGGTCTAGATTATTTTGAATCATCCGATAAGGTGCCTCAATCTGCCAGTTTTTACACGACAGCTTTTCTCCTTTGGGTGCATGGATGATTCGATTTACCATAGGTTTTTTCTCAACTTCTTGAACCGGGTTCATTCCCCCAAGAACCTATTTAACTAATGCTTGTCTAATTGGCGCATAATAATCAGGATTCTCTTCCAGTACATTATATGAAAATATTGAAACTCCCGGAAATTGTTTTAATTTAGAATAATTAATCTTGTTCAATGCTTCCGATGATGATTGATTGTAGGTTGAAATCCCCATGATTATTCTCTCCCGATATTTAGGGGGAAAATTTTCATAAATCAAATCAATATTTGCGGCAAAATTCCGAAACGAAGAAGTATAATTCATGGGGATTACCCAATCTAGATATCCAGAAGCTAACCACACATCCCATTCTTGCAAGAAGCGATCCCGTGCAATATATAGATTCGGTTTTACCGCTGCTGACAGAATACAATCTGGGCGAACAGTCATTGTCATTTCCTTTGCCTTTTTTACTAATTCTGTTACGGAGTTTCGCCTGTAATTATTCCATTTTAAGGACCGAGAAGCAGATTGCTTACCCTTTTCTTCCACAGTACTTTCTGCGGATAAGAAAATTGGTGCATCATCTCCAGATTGTATTCGGTAACTATTAAGAGCAAATTCATTCCCTCCAAATTCATAATCCTTGTAACGGATGTAATCCAAATGAAGTCCATCAACCTCATATTTTTCAACGATTTCCCTAAGTACATTAAGCAGATATGGAGCCACAGCCTGATGGTTAGGTGCAAGATAATATCCCTCACCATCATTAGATGTTTCTAATGTGTTTTTATTCTGATTAAACTTTCCTTCATTATTTCCTTTTTGATCAATCCAATCCGGATGAATATAATATAAATGATTTTCTGCTTCAGGTGGTTCAACCGAAGACCAGAGTATATACATATTCACCCAAGCATGAACTTGAATATTATTCTGATGGGCTTTTTTCAAAACATATTCAAGTGGATCAAATAAATCATTGAAAAGAACTGAACTACGGGGAACAAACTCAGAATTGTAAAATGCCTCCCCTCGCCCCCGGACTTGAATCATCAAATGATTAAAATTATTTTCCAAAGCAAAATCCAACATTTTATCAATTTTATCAGATGATGTAATCGTGTTTCGTACTACCCAAAGACACTGGTGATCAAACTCCCGTCCCCTCACATATTCGGTAAAGAGGAAAAAAAGAAGGGCAACAAATAATGTCGCCCTGTGGAAATTGTGTAGAAATAATTTCAAATAATCAACTCAATTCTTTCACTACTTACTAACTTCAGCGTTTTCCTTTTTTGACTTCCTTCCTTTTTTTTCTTTCGATGTCCCTTTTGAATCAATGCTTTCAACATAATCAACAAATTCTATCAAGGAAACAGATGCTCTATCATTATCTCTGAACCCAAGTTTAGTGATCCTTGTGTAGCCTCCAGGCCGTTTTGCACACATTGGAGCAATTTCATTAAACAGTGTTTGCACAACTTCTTTGTGTTTAATTTTTTTCAATACCTGACGACGTGAATGAAGATCACCTTGCTTGGCAAAAGTAATCAGTGGCTCAATAAATCTTCGTAACTCTTTGGCCCGTGTGTGAGTTGTTTTTATTTTTTTATGTTTGATAAAAGATGCTACCATGTTGCTCAGCATGGCTTTTCGGTGATTCCTGGACGTTAATCCAAGTTTCTTTTTTGAATTTAAATGTCTCATGGAATTGTGACTATTTCACTTCCTTTGTATGCTCACTAACATCCATACCAAATGACAAACCCATCTCACCCAGTTTTTCAATTAATTCCGTGAGAGATTTCCGACCAAAATTCTTGTATTTCAACATCTCATTCTCTTCTTTGGAAACCAATTCATAAATATACTCAATTCCTGCTGCCTGGAGACAATTATAACTTCGTACTGAAAGTTCCATCTCATCAATAGTAGAATTAAGGAGTTTCTGTAAAGCAACAAGTTCCTCGCTGACCTGGTCCATTACTTCCAGAATTTCCGGCTTACTTATTGCTTCTACATACTTAACATGTTCATTGATCACATGTGCTGAATGACTAATAGCATCCTTGGGAGAAATAGATCCATCTGTATGAACTTCAATTGTTAATTTCTCACGATCTTCTTTAGCACCGGGTAAAGGGGTGGTATTAAATGTGACTTTTATAACCGGATTAAAAATACTATCCAATGATATCATTCCGATTGTAGAATTCGGATATTCATTCTCTTCACTCGTAACATATCCTTTCCCTACGCCAATCCATAATTCTATATCCAGTTCTCCTTGACCATTCAATTCAGTTATATAATGGTCTGGATTCAAGATTTCATATTGATCACTTGCTGCTTGGATATCTTTAGCAGAGAAAACATGTTTCCCCTTCAATTTGATATGAATTTTATCAGGTTGATTATCTAAAAGTTTAAATCGAACGCTTTTTAAATTCATTAGTATATCAGCAACATCATCTTTTATTCCCTTAATTGTAGAGAATTCATGCAATATCCCATCGATTTTTACATTCGTAATAGCTGCGCCGGGTATGCTTGTGAGTAATACACGCCTGAGAGCATTTCCAAGGGTAATACCAAATCCTCTATCCAATGGTTGGATCGAAAATATTCCATGTGTATCTGTTATCTGTTTATCAACAACCTTCAAGGTTAATTTTAATTCATTAGCCATTCAATATTGATCCTTTAATTAAATATTATTTGGAATAAAGTTCAACAACGAGTTGTTCTTTAATTGTTTGATCTATCTGATCACGTTCAGGCATCCCAAGAAAGGATCCTTGCATCTTGCCCTTATCAAGTTCCAACCATGGCAGATCAATATCCCCCTTTATTCGTTTCATTGAATCAAGAATTAAATCCATTTTCTTACTTTTTTCTCTAACCTGAATTTTATCCCCTGATTTCAAAATATAAGATGGAATATTGACTCGTTTATCATTTACAAGAAAATGGCCATGATTAACTAATTGCCTAGCGGCTGGACGTGTAGGGGCAAAACTAATCCGATAAACGATATTATCAAGACGACTTTCAAGTATCTGCAATAGATTTGTACCTGTTTCACCAGACATCTTTTCAGCTTTTGTAAAATAATTTCTGAACTGTTTTTCAAGAAGCCCATACATAAATTTAATCTTTTGCTTTTCCTGAAGCTGAACTCCATAATTTGACAATCTTCGTCGTCTTGTCTGTCCATGTTGCCCTGGAGCATATGGTTTTCGATTCAGCAATCTATCATATTTGGGATTTCCAAATACATTCACCCCAAATTTACGAACCAGCTTTCCTCTTATTCGACTTGGTTTAGCCATTCTTTTTATCTCTCAATTGTTTTATACCCGCCTTCTTTTTGGTGGACGACACCCATTGTGGGGAAGTGGTGTTACATCCATAATTGAAGTAACTTGGAGGCCGGCTACTGCCAGGGCACGTATAGCCGATTCACGGCCTGAGCCTGGTCCTTTTACCCGCACCTCAACTTTTATCAATCCAAGATCTAAGGCTTCTTTTCCCACTTTTTCTGCTGCCATAGTTGCCGCATAAGCCGTGCTTTTCCTTGATCCTTTAAATCCGCAGGTTCCAGTTGTCGCCCAAGTAATAACATTCCCTGATTTATCCGTCATAGTAATATGAGTGTTATTAAACGTCGCTTTAATATGAGCAATGCCCTCCGGTTCAATACTCCCTTTTTTCTTCTTTTTTCTTTTTCTTGGTTCTGATTGTTGAGCCAATTAATTATCCTTTCTTTCCTACAACTTGCTTGCCCATACCTACAGTTCGTTTTTTCCCTTTTCTTGTACGTGCATTCGTTTTCGTTCTTTGGCCATTCACAGGCAGACCCTTACGATGCCGTAAACCACGATAACTTCCAACATCCTTTAGACGCTTGATATTCATAGCAACTTCTGATCGAAGTTCACCTTCTACTGTAACCTGTAAATCAGTCATGGCTGTTCGAATGGAAACCACTTGATCTTCAGATAAATTCTGAACAATGATATTCTGATCTACACCTGCTTTATCACATATGTTTTTTGCCTGGGTTAATCCTATTCCGAAAATATATCTCAATGAATAAGAAACCTTTTTATTCCGCGGAATATCTATGCCAGCAATACGTGCCATTATGAACTCCTACCCTTGTCTCTGTTTATGTTTCGGGTTTTCACAAATAACAAACACAACACCCTTACGCCTGATTATTTTGCACTTGGGACACATTTTCTTTACTGAAGGACGAACTTTCATATTTCCTCTATTTCTTTCTGTAGACGATCCGTCCCCGTTTAATGTCATATGGTGATATTTCCAGAGTGACAATATCTCCCGGCAACATCTTAATAAAATGCATCCGCATTTTTCCACTTACATGAGCAAGAACTTCATGTTTCTTTTCTCCAATTTCTATCTCTACACGAAACATAGCACTCGGAAGGGTTTCTTTAATAACTCCATCAATTGTAATTGGTTGTTCTTTAGCCATTATTTTGTATTGTGCTCAGAATTTTTGCTTCTCCATATTGGATTGCTATTGTATGTTCAAAATGAGCGCTGGATTTTCCATCTTTTGTCCTGACTGTCCATCCATCACTATCTGTCATAATTTCTTTTGTCCCCATATTGACCATAGGCTCAATTGCAAGACACATTCCTTCCTTCAATTGATATCCCTGTTTTGGTAAACCATAATTTGGAATCTGTGGGTCTTCGTGTAAATCAGTACCTATCCCATGACCAACTAACTCACGTACTACCGAAAACCCATTTTGCTCAACATGGGTTTGTATCGCATGTCCAATATCCGATATATAATTACCTGCTTTAGCTTCCTTGATTCCCAACATTAGTGATTCACGGGTAATATCAACCAGTCTCTGTTTTTCTGGATTAATAATTCCAATGGAAAAAGTTCTGGCATGGTCACCAAAATATCCATTTTTTTCTGCACCGCAATCAACACCAACAATTTGTCCATTTTCAAGTAAACGGTTTGAAGGTATTCCATGCACAACCTCATCATCGATAGAAATACAAAGAGTGGAAGGGAATCCCATATAACCTTTGAATGCCGGACGAGCTCCACGACTACAAATATAATCTTCTGCCAGTTTATCCAGTTTGTTGAGTGATACACCGGGTTTCATATAATCAGAAAGTATTTCCATCGTATCTGCTACTATTTGGCAGCTTTCAGCAATGAGGTCAATCTCCCGTTTTGTCCTAATTCTAACCATTACATTCGCCTCCGGCCACGAATCCTTCCCTTTGATAGAAATCCGTCGTAATGTCGCATCATTAAATGCGATTCAATTTGTTGAATTGTATCCAACCCGACTCCCACAACAATCAACAAGCTTGTTCCTCCAAAAAATGATGCTAAATTGAAATCAATATCCATTATTTGCATCAGGATATAAGGAAAAATTGCTATAAATGCGAGCGAAAATGATCCGGGTAAGGTAACCCGGGTTAATATATTATCAATAAATTCCGCTGTTTTCTTCCCTGGCCTAACACCAGGAATGAAGCCACCTTGCTGTTTCATAGTGGTTGAAACCTGAACTGGATCAAATGCAATTGCAGTATAAAAATAAGTGAAAAATATTATCATTGTTCCAAAGACAAACCAATAAAATGGATGGTCAAAGGAAAACCAACGCATCATTGATTGAAAAAACTCATTATTGGTAAAAAAAGTAGCTATGGTGGTAGGAATAAACATGATGGACTGTGCAAAGATAATTGGCATTACTCCAGCTGTGTTTACTTTCATCGGGATATGGGTAGCCTGTCCACCATAAATTTTTCTTCCTACAACCCGTTTCGCATACTGTACGGGAATCTTTCGTGTACCTTGAGTCAATAAAACTACACAACCTACAATCACAAACATTATCGCAATTAGGATTATTTCACCGAGTAACCCACGAAGTCCCTCCTGGACGTAGACCACTTCTGTGATAATCACATTTGGGAATCTAGACATAATTCCTACCATAATAATTAGTGAGATCCCATTACCAATACCCCTCTCAGTAATCCGTTCTCCAAGCCACATCATCAACATCGTTCCTGTGACAAGACTCACAATGGCTGTAAAAGTAAATAAAATACCTGGATTGGGAACAACAGGGACAACTGCACCTCCAATATTAGAGGTCATACTTCCCAAGAAAATAGATATACCATAGGCCTGCATAGTTGAGATAAGAACGGTCCCATAACGTGTAAGCTGAGTGATCTTTTTTCTCCCCTCTTCTCCTTCTTTTTGGAGTCGCTGAAAATACGGCACGACGGCTCCCATTAACTGGATAATAATTGAAGCAGAGATATAAGGCATGATTCCTAATGCAAACAGTGTTGCTCTTTGAAATGCACCCCCTGCAAACAGATCATAAAGTCCAAATAAGGTGTTCTGAAAATTTTGAATAGCTGCTCCTAAAGCTTCACCATCTACACCAGGGATAGGAATATGGGCCCCTATTCTTACAACCAAAAGTATACCTAAGGTAAAAAGAATCCTTTTTCGTAATTCGGGAATATTAAAAATATTTCGAATTCTATCTATCACAAGACTGTAACGACACCTCCAGCTTTTTCAATTTTTTCCTTTGCACCCTTGCTAAAAGCATTAGCAGTAATTGTAAGTGGTTTTGAAATATTTCCATTACTGAGGACTTTAATCGGTTTAAATGCAGAACGAACCAATCCATTCTTAAAAAGAATCTCAGCAGTTACACTATCCACATTCAGTTTTTCAATGTCTCTTAAGTTAACTATCTGAACTTCTTTTTTGAACAAATGGTTGGAGAAACCACGCTTTGGCAAACGTCTTGAAAGAGGCATTTGTCCTCCTTCAAACCAGGGTCTGCTTTTATGACCACTTCTCTGACCAGAACCCTTGTGTCCCCTACCTGCAGTCTTTCCATACCCAGACCCAGGACCACGTCCCTTTCTCTTTGTGCTTTTTGTTGCTCCCTTCGATGGACTTAGGTTACCCAACTTCATCAAATCTCCTCAACTTTCACAAGATAACCTATTTTATTTATCATTCCTTCGATCGCAGGTGAGGCAACTTTCTCAACTGTTTGATGCATTTTCCTTAACCCAAGGGCATCCAACGTAGCTTTTGCCTTTGGTTTATAACCTATTCGGCTGCGAATTTGTGTGATTCGTATCTTTTTCTGTTTCTTTGCCATTATATCAATTGAAAACTTCTTTAACTGTAATACCTCGTTTTGTTGCTATTTTTACTGCATCCTGCAAACTTTCAAGTGCATTCATAACAGCCCTGACAACATTTAACGGATTATTAGAACCAATAATTTTTGTTAAAATATTTTGTATGCCTACCTGTTCCATCACAGGACGTACTGCCGCTCCAGCAATGATTCCTGTCCCCGGCGATGCTGGTTTTAACATCACTCTGCTCGCACCGAATTTTCCAATAATTTTATGGGGAATAGTACCATTGATGATCGAAATCCGGCGAATATTCTGTTTCGCATTCTCTTTCGATTTTGTAATTGCTGAAATAACCTCATTTGCTTTCCCAAGTCCTATTCCTACATGACCTTTTCCATCACCAACTACAACTAGAGCAGAAAATCGAAATCGTCTTCCCCGAGAAGTCACTTTTGAGACACGGCTAACTCTTACAACAGCCTCTTCCATTAGATCTAATTCAGAAGGATTAATCATCGCTAAAACTCCAGTCCGCTCTCACGAGCTGCGTCAGCAAGTGCTTTTATTCTTCCATGGTATGGATATCCATTCCGATCAAAAACCACTTTTTTAATTTTCATTTTAATTGCCCGTTCAGCAAGAGCAATACCAACAATTTTACTACACTCAACTTTTGATGTTGCTTTTTTTATTTCTTTAGCTAGACTTTTATCTTTTGAAGAAGAAGAAATAAGAGTATTCCCTTGAAAATCATCAATTATTTGAGCCTCTATATTCATATTACTACGATAAACACACAATCTGTACCGATCAGCATGAAACCAAGCTGTTTTTTTACTTCGGTTTCGACGATGTGAAAACCGAATCCTATCTTCCTTGATTTTACTCATACCTGTTGATCGCCTACACCTACAGTTTTGCCTTGTTTTGATCGGACATATTCCCCTTTATACCGAATACCTTTACCCTTGTAAGGCTCTGGTTTTCTAAAAGAGCGAATCTTTGCAGCAACCTCTCCAACCACTTGTTTATCAATCCCTGACACTTTGATTTCAGTTCTGTTTGCTGTAATTGAAATTCCTTCAGGAGGTTCAAACAATATATCATGAGAAAAACCGATTTGTAATTGCAACCTGTTTCCTTGGTTACTTGCTTGATATCCAACCCCTATCAATTCCAGCTCTTTTGAAAACCCCTCTGATACACCAATAACAGCATTTGCAAGTAACTGCCTTATCGTTCCATGAATTGAACGCTGTTTCCTTTCATCTGATGATCTCTCTACGATCAACTTGTTATCTGTATGAGAAACACTAATACCACTATGAATAGCTACTTCCAACTCACCGTTCGGACCTTTCACTTTTGTGCAGTCCTTTTCAATCTTAACCTTTATTCCCTCAGGAAGATCAACTGGGTTTTTACCAATTCGTGACATAATTTCCTACCAAATATTGCAAATTAATTCTCCACCTACATTAAACTTTTTTGCTGCTTTATTGGAAACAATCCCTTTGGAAGTAGAAAGTATTGCTACTCCCAGGCCATCAAGAACCCGGGGAATTTCATTTGCCCCTACATAGATTCTGCATCCGGGTTTACTTACACGTTTTAATTCAGAAATAACTGGGTTACCATGATGGTCGTATTTTAAAAAGATTCGAATCGTCACCTTTTCACCATCAGAGATGAATATAAAATCTTTTATGTAATTCTCTTCTTTTAAAACGTAAGCAATACGATTTTTCATATTGGATCCTGGGATATCTACCCATCGTTTTTCAGCTTTTAGGGCATTCCGAATTCTGGTTAAAAAATCAGCAATTGGGTCTGTCATTGTCATTTTTGAATAAACTCCTTACCAGCTCGCCTTGGTCACACCAGGTATCTCGCCTTTTAGTGCCATTTCTCTAAAACATATTCTGCAGAGCCCAAATTTTCTCATATAACCATGGGGACGACCACAATTAAAACAACGATGGTAAGCCCTCGTTGAGTATTTTGCTTTTTTTCTCGCTTTGCTGATTAACGATTTTTTTGCCATTTGAATTATTCAACTACCTCTTTTTTGACGGGTTTTTCTCTAAGTGGGAACCCAAGTTCCTTTAACAACAAGTATGCCTCTTCATCTGTTTTAGCTGTAGTTGAAATGGCAACATCCAGCCCATGAATCGCATCAATTTTATCATAATCAATTTCTGTAAATATAATTTGTTCATTTATTCCAAAATTATAATTTCCTCGACCATCAAATGACTTTAATGAGAATCCTCTAAAATCTCGAGTCCTTGGTAAGGCAATTGCATTCAGGCGTTCAAAAAATTCATACATTCTGTTGGATCGCAATGTAACCATCGCCCCTACCGGATTACCTTTGCGTATCTTAAAGTTTGATACGTCCTTTTTGGCTCTGGTTACTACCGATTTCTGTCCAGCAATTAGGGTGAGCTCTTCAACTGCACTATCTAAAGCTTTTGAATTAGTTTTGGTATCACCAATACCCATATTTAAAGTAATCTTCTCAAGTTTTGGAACCTGCATGGTGTTTGAATAGTTAAACTGACTTATCATTTTGTTAACAATTTTTTCCAAATAAAAAATCTTCAGATTCGGTGAATAGGTTCCTTTTTTACTCTTCTTACTGCTTGAAGATTTAGTATCATTCACGTGCGTTGGAACAGATTTTATTTTTTCCCCAGAAGATATTTTAGAAGATTTCTTCATTTGAGTATTTTTAATATTTTTTTCTTCTGCCACAATTACAACTCTATTTCTTCTCCGGTTTTTTTAGAAATTCTTACCTTGGTTCCATCATCAAGAAACTTATATCCTATTCGTGTTGGCTGACCTCCATGAACAACGGTTACATTGGAAATATGGATGCCTGCTTCCTTTTCTACAAAACCACCACTTGGATTTTCCTGTGTTGGCCTGGTTGCACGCCTGATAAAATTAACCCCTTCAACAATCACCTGATTAAGCCTAGGAAATACATGAAGGATTTTTCCCTCTTCTCCCTTATGGTTTCCGCTGTTAACACGGACTATCATTCCTTTTTTCACATGCACCTTAAAGTACCTCCGGAGCCATTGAAATAATCTTCATATATCCTGCTTTCCTTAATTCCCGAGCTACTGGCCCAAAAATCCGTGTACCGCGCAGTTCACCTACCTCGGTTAATAATACTGCTGCATTATCATCAAAACGAATATAGGTTCCATCTTTCCGACGGATTTCCTTTTTTGTCCGAACAACAACTGCCTGAGTAACATCTCCTTTTTTCACAACACTACCTGGTATAGCCTTTTTCACAGTTACAACAACAATATCACCAATGGAAGCATACCGACGACGGCTTCCACCGAGTACTTTAAAGCACAAAACTTCTTTTGCTCCCGAATTATCCGCTACTTTTAATCGTGTTTCCTGTTGAATCACAATAATTATCCAATTTTTTCTGATTTACGAATGATTTCACTTACCTGCCAGCGCTTAAGTTTGCTAATCGGATGGATGGATGAGATTTTTACGATATCTCCCAAATTGGGCTCAACTGATGTCACGTGAGATAAGTATTTCTTGTAATGTTTCACAAATTTCTTATAAAGGGGATGTCTCACCTTTCGTGTTACTTTTACAGTTACTGTTTTATCCATTTTGGTACTCACTACCTCACCCCTCAATGTTTGCCTTCTACGTTTCACTGCCATAGTATCTACTTCTCACTTCTTTCAGTCCGGAGACCTAAATCAAACTCACGGAGAACTGTTTTAATTTGGGCATTTTCTCTTCTCAAGACTTTAATTCCTAATGGATTTTCCAACTGTTGCAACGACTTTTGAAAGCGTAGATTCTGCAAAGCATCCAAATTATCCTGTAGTTTGTTTTCAAGCTCGGCTTGATTCATTTCATTTAACTCACTTTTTTTCACAATGCTTAGAATTCCCTTCGTGGCACAACTCTCGTTTTAATTGGTAGCTTATGAGCGGCAGAACGAAAAGCTTCCTCTGCTTCCTCTTTTGAAATGCCTTCCACTTCAAATAAGACTCTGCCGGGCTTCACATTCGCAACCCAATATTCAGGCGGTCCTTTCCCTTTTCCCATTCGTGTTTCCGCTGGTTTTTTTGTAATGGGTTTATCTGGAAATATTCGGATCCACATCTTTCCAATATTTCTAACCATTCGGGAAATTGTAATGCGCGCTGATTCAATTTGCCGTGCAGTAATCCAACCAGGCTCTACAGCTTTTAATCCAAAACTTCCAAAAGCAACATAATTACCCCGGGTGGCTGTGCCACGACGATGCCCACGGTGATGTCTTCGATATTTACTTTTTTTTGGTTCTAACATTTTTCTTTAAACAGAAACCATTCCGTTACATATCCAAACTTTAATCCCAATGACGCCATAAGTCGTGTGAGATTCTGTGAATGCATAGTCAATATCAGCCCTCAGTGTGTGTAAAGGCACACTCCCACTCATAAACTTTTCACTTCGTGCTATTTCAGCGCCGCCCAGGCGACCAGCAACATTTATTCGAATTCCCTGTGCTCCCATTCGCATCGTAGATTGAATTGTTTTATTAACTACTCGTCGATAGGAAATTTTCTTTTTTAATTGGTGGGCAATGCTTGAACCAACTAGCGCAGCATTCATCTCCGGTCTTTTGACCTCTGAAATATTAACTTGGACATTATCCCTATCAGAAAGCTGTTTCAATTCTTTTTTTAAACGATTAACCTCTTCCCCACCCCTTCCGATAACAATTCCTGGACGGGCTGTGTGGATTAAAACAGTTACACCCTTGGAAGTTCGGGTAATATTGACTTGAGAAACACCCGCATTTGGAAGACGATGTTTCAAATACTTCCTTATCTTGACATCCTCCACCAATTCATTATGGAAAGACCCTTTATGTGCATACCAATTTGAATGCCATGCTTTATTCACAATTAACCTAAACCCAACTGGATGTGTTTTTTGACCCAATATATTCTCCTAATTTTTTTCTGTAGTAATCACAATTGTCAAATGGCTTGAAGGACGACGAATTCGGGCAGCACGCCCCATTGCTGCCGCACGAAACCGTTTCATTGGTGGACCACCATTTACAAAAGTCTCCTTAATATCTAATGTTTCTGGATTGATATTTTCATCCATTTTTCCAACCATCAAATTCGCAACTGCTGATCTCAATGTTTTTTCAATGACATATGCCGCTTTCTCTTTTGAAAAATGCAAAATGTTTAAAGCAACACCTACTTTCTCTCCACGAATTGCATCCAAAGATTTCCGAATCTTACGCGGAGAAAAACGAATATATCGAGTAACAGCTCGAGCTTCCATTGTTTATTTACGATCTCCTGAGTGCATCCTAAATATCCTTGTGGGAGCAAACTCACCAAGCTTGTGTCCTACCATATTTTCATAAATATAGACCGGGATAAATTTATTTCCATTATGAATAGCTAATGTATGACCTACAAAATCAGGGGTAACCATTGATTGACGGGACCAGGTTTTAATCACCTTTTTCTTACCCTTATCGTTAATGGCTTGAATTTTCCTTATCAATTTAGGATCTACAAATGGCCCCTTTTTTATGGATCGTGCCATCCTACTTTCTCCTTTTAACAATTAAATCATTTGACTTCTTATTCCGATTCCTTGTTTTATATCCTTTTGTCGGCTTTCCCCAAGGGGTGGTTGGATGACGTCCTCCAGAAGATTTCCCTTCACCTCCACCCATTGGATGATCTACAGGATTCATGGCTACTCCCCGAACCTTTGGACGACGCCCAAACCACCGGGAACGACCAGCTTTTCCGGAAACAACTTGTTCATGAGCCCTATTTCCAACCTGTCCAATTGTTGCCCAACAGTTTTCACGGACCATTCGTATCTCACCAGAAGGCAATTTTAATGTAGTAAATCCGCCTTCATGAGCCATAATCTGGGCAGAAGCACCTGCACTCCTTGCTAACTGTCCACCGTTACCATGAATCAATTCGATGTTATGGACAATCATCCCTGAAGGAATTACCTTTAATGGAAGTGCATTGCCAACTTTAAGCGGGGCAGTTTCACTTGCTAATATTATATCATCCACTTTTAAACTAAATGGGGCAAGTATATACCGTTTTTCACCATCAGTATAATGAATGAGTGCAATGTAGGCAGATCGATTGGGGTCATATTCAATCGTAGCAACTTTTCCAGGAACTTCAAACTTATTCCGTTTAAAATCAATGATTCGATATCGACGACGGTGACCACCACCACGATGTCGGGAAGTAATTCTACCATTATTATTTCTTCCACCAGTTTTCCGCAATGCAATTGTTAGATTTTTTTCAGGTTTATCAGTTGTTATATCCGCAAAATCGGGACGCGTTGCAAAACGACTGCCTGGTGTAACCGGTTTTAATGGACGAATTCCCATATCTATCCTGCTACCTCACCTTTAAGTAAATCAATGGTGAAGCCCTCCTTTAATGTTATCACGGCTCGTTTCCAATTTGATCGCCGACCTTGGGTTCGAATTACACGTCCTCCACTACGAACTGTAGTACGCTTATTTTTTCCTTTTCGTCTCATGGTAGCAACTTTTTTCACTTCAACTTCAAATTTATTTTGTATCGCTTTTTTAATTTCAATTTTGTTGGCTGATGAAGCAACCTCAAAAGCATATTTCCGTTGTGTCTCTTCTAAAAAACTCATTTTTTCAGTTAACAAAGGTCGAATAATTATTTCCCGATGATCATCCATAATACTAATTCTTCAATTGTTCATTTAACAACATTATTCCGGCTTTATCGAAAAGCAGAATATCATTATCAATTAAATCGTAAGTGCTGGCATGGTCAACTTTTATAAGTGTTATCTTTTTAAGATTTCGGACAGAAAGAAAAAGATTCTCATTCACTATTGCAGGGAGAACTGTGATTCTCTTCCCGGTCAGTTTCAAATCTTTAACAAGTTGATTGAACTGACTGGTTTTAGGATTATTGAATTTGAATTCATCTACTACAAAGATAGCACCTTCCGAAGCTTTACTGGACAGAACACTTTTCCGGGCTAATTGTCTCATTTTTCTGTTGATTGATTTTTTATAGAGATGAGGTTTTGGACCGAAAACCACCCCTCCTCCCTTCCAAAGAGGTGAACGAATTGTACCTGCCCTCGCAGCACCACGACCTTTCTGACGAAATGGTTTTCTTCCTCCCCCTCTAACCATACCACGACTTTTCGAAGCATGAGTGCCTTGATGCCGATTGGACAATTCAGCCAGAACAGCTTGATGTACAACATCCTCATTGGGTTGCATCCCAAAAATAGAATCATCACCTATGATTTTGGATGTTCCTGTTCCGTGTATTTTCAGTTCCATATTACTTGGCAATAGTTACTATTCTGTTATTTGCACCCGGAATAGATCCCCTCAATAATAGAAGATTCTTTTCCTTGTAAACTTTAACAACTTCAAGATTTTTAACCGTTACTTTTTTATTTCCATGGTGACCCGGCATACGCATCCCTTTGAATACTTTTGACGGCGAAGAAGCTTGCCCAATTGATCCAGGATGACGGAGATATTCAGTCTGACCATGTGTTTCTGGTTGCCTTTGGAAATTATGCCTTTTGATTACCCCTGCAAAACCAGCTCCCTTTGATGTTCCAGAAACATGCACATGATCTCCCACTTTAAACAATGAAACGTTGAATTCCTGGCCTTGTTTATATTCAAACCCGGGGACAATACCAAATTCCATCAATATTTTTTTTGGCTGAACTCCAGCTTTTTTAAAATGCCCATTTAGCGGACTGTTTGAATGTTTTACTTTTCTTTGTCCATATCCAATCTGCACAGCTTCATACCCATCAGTTTCAACCGATTTCACCTGGGTAACAGTACAAGGTCCAGCTTCAATAACTGTAACTGGAATCATGGATCCAGAGTCACTATATATCTGTGTCATACCTATTTTTTTACCAATCAAACCACGCATATTTATACCTTAATCTCAATATCTACACCAGCTGGGAGATCTAGTTTCATAAGCGCTTCAACGGTTTTAGGCGTAGAATTAAGTATATCCACTAATCGTTTATGAATCTTCGTTTGAAATTGCTCCCGTGACTTTTTATCTACATGTGGTGATCTCAAAACCGTATACACTGTCCGTTTTGTCGGCAATGGAATAGGCCCTGAAATAATGGCACCGGAAGATTTTGCTGTCTTAATAATCTTCTCCGTGGATTTATCCAGGATAATATGGTCATAAGCCCTTAGACCGATGCGGATAGTTTGTTTGGCCATATAATTTACCTTATTCGATAATTTCCGTCACTACACCAGCCCCAACCGTGTGGCCACCCTCACGAATTGCAAAACGCAACTCCTTGTCCATGGCTATTGGGATGATTAACTCTATTGCCAACTCTACAGTATCACCAGGCATTACCATCTCCGTGCCCTCCGGCAATGTGGACACTCCTGTAACATCTGTCGTACGAAAGTAAAACTGAGGACGATATCCATTGAAAAATGGCGTATGACGACCTCCTTCTTCCTTCTTCAAAACATAAACATTTGCCTTAAACTTCGTATGAGGAGTAATACTGCCTGGCTTTGCCAGAACCATTCCACGCTTTAATTCCTCCTTATCAACACCACGAAGCAATAATCCCGCATTGTCTCCTGCACGACCTTCATCCAATAACTTTCGGAACATCTCCACTCCAGTACAAACCGTCTTCTTGTGTGCACCCATTCCTATCATCTCTATCTCATCACTCACCTTCACTATACCACACTCAATCCGGCCTGTCCCTACAGTTCCACGCCCAGTAATACTGAATACATCCTCTACCGGCATCAAAAATGGCTTGTCAACATCACGTTCAGGCTCTGGAATAAAACTGTCACAGGCTGCTAATAATTCATCCAAACATTTGGTAGCAGCTTCATCAGTGGGATTATTCAATGCTGCTAATGCACTCCCCTTTATAATGGGCGTATCATCTCCAGGAAATTCATATTCATTTAATAAATCCCTTAACTCCATCTCTACCAAGTCAACTAACTCCGGATCATCTACCTGATCTGTTTTATTCATGAATACCACCATACTGGGAACATTCACCTGACGTGCCAACAGTACGTGCTCACGGGTCTGGGGCATGGGACCATCAGCAGCACTCACAACCAATATGGCTCCATCCATCTGTGCGGCTCCTGTAATCATATTCTTTATGTAATCCGCATGACCAGGACAATCTACATGGGCATAATGACGGTTCTCCGTCTCATATTCCACATGGGCCGTCTGTATTGTGATACCACGTTCACGCTCCTCAGGAGCATTGTCAATCTGATCAAATGTCATTACCTCAGACATCCCAGAAGAAGACTGATGTAATGTGACCGCTGCTGTTAATGTTGTCTTCCCATGATCTACATGACCTATTGTGCCTATGTTTACATGGGGCTTTGTTCTCTCAAATTTTTTCTTTGCCATGTTAATCTCCTAATTATTTCCTTTATGCTCTTCCGTGAACTTGCTCTATAATATTTTCCTGAATAGCGTGTGGCACCTTTTGATGGTATGAAAATTCCATATGAAATACTGCTCTTCCCTGAGTCAAGGATCGCAAATCGGTTGCATATCCAAACATCTGGCTCAAAGGTACACTCGCATTGATTGTCTGAGCATCTTTCCGTTGGTTCATTCCATCAACTTTACCTCTTCGGGAACTTATATCTCCCATCACTTCACCAAGATATTCTTCAGGAGTCACAACCTCAACCCTCATTATCGGTTCTTTTAGAACAGGATCAGCTTTCCGGCAAGCATCTTTAATAGCCATTGATCCAGCTATTCTGAAAGCGATTTCAGATGAATCAACATCATGGTATGAGCCAAAAACCAGTTCTACCCGTATATCTTCAAGAGGATATCCTGCTAAAATCCCTCCCCTCAGACCTTCACGAATACCTTGATCTACAGAAGAGATAAATTCTCGAGGAATTGCACCCCCTACAATCTTATTCTCAAAATGATACCCCTTACCTGATTCATTCGGCTGAACATTTATTACAACATGACCGAATTGGCCTCTCCCACCAGATTGCTTTACAAATTTTTTATCTATTTTTTCTACAGCTTTGGTAATTGCTTCAATATAAGCTACTTGCGGAGTTCCCACATTCGCCTGTACTTTGAATTCTCTTAAAAGTCGTGCAATTAGAATTTCGAGATGAAGCTCCCCCATACCTGCAATGATGGTCTGTCCTGTTTTTTCATTAAATGATACCTGAAATGTCGGATCTTCCTCACTTAACTTTACTAATGCATTTGAAAGCCCATCCTGATCGGCCTTACTTACTGGTTCAACGGACACCTCAACAACCGGTTCAGGGAAATCCATAGACTCTAATGTAATTGGGGATTTTTCATCGCATAACGTATGTCCCGTATTAGCACGTTTCAGGCCAACAACTCCCACTATTTGACCTGCAGAGACTTCATTCAATTCTTCTCTTTTGTTCGCATGCATTTGTAATATTCGACTAATTCGTTCACGTTTACCAATATTGGGATTATACACATAGGACCCTTTTTTTAGTAAACCAGAATACACTCTTAAATAAGTCAACCTTCCTATATAAGGATCAGTCATGATTTTAAAAGCAAGGGCGCTAAATGGCGCTTTTTCGTTTGTTTCTCTAGATAATTCAATATCCGAATTTTTTGGGTCAATTCCATTTACAGCAGGTATATCCAAAGGTGAGGGTAGAAAATCAATAACAGCATCGAGCAATCTTTGTATCCCTTTATTTTTAAATGCTGATCCACAAAAAGTGGGGATGAACGTATTATCTAGACAACCTCTTCGAACAGCTGCTTTAATTTCATCTACAGAAATCTCTTCGTCTGAAAGGTACTTTTCCATCAAATGCTCGTCATAGGTAGCGGTTTCTTCGATAAGATGATGCCTCCACTTATTCGCCTCTTCCAGCAAATCGTTTGGAATGTCTCTATATTCAAACCGGACCCCCAAACTTGATTCATTATAAAGAATAGCTTTCATTGATAAAAGGTCAATGATACCATTAAACAATTCACCGTCACCAATAGGAAGAGTTAACGGGAGTGGATTTGCTTTAAGACGGGATGTCATCATCTCAATAACATGAAAAAAATCTGCACCAACCCTGTCCATTTTATTAACAAAAGCAATTCGAGGAACATTATATTTATCCGACTGTCGCCAGACTGTCTCACTTTGGGGTTCAACACCCCCAACAGCACAGAATACAGCGATTGCCCCATCAAGCACTCGCAAGGAACGTTCAACTTCAATAGTAAAATCTACATGACCAGGGGTATCAATAATATTAATTCGATGGTTTTCCCAGATGGCAGTTGTAGCAGCAGAAGTAATTGTAATACCACGCTCTTTCTCAAGATCCATCCAATCCATTGTTGCACCACCCTCGTGAACTTCTCCTATTTGATGAGTACGACCAGTATAATAAAGCACACGTTCTGTTAGAGTTGTTTTACCGGCATCAATGTGAGCCATTATCCCAATATTACGAACTTGTCCAAGAGATAACTTTTTCATTATCTTCCTCGCCTCGGCCGTCCAAAATGTGCAAATGCCTTGTTCGCTTCTGCCATACGGTGAGTATCCTCTTTTTTCTTTACAGCTCCTCCTTCATTGTTAGCGGCAGAGATCAACTCTGCTGCTAACCTTTCTGCCATCGGTTTTCCGCCACGACCTTTAGCGGAATTAATCAACCAATGGGATGCCAAAAAATACTGCCGATGTTTAGGAATTTCAATTGGTACCTGATATGTAGCACCACCAATACGCTTTGATTTAACCTCTAATAGAGGAGAAGAGTTTTCTACAGCTTCATGGAATACTTCAAATCCTTTTGTTTTTGTTTTTTTCTGGATAATATCCATTGCTCCATAAAATATTTTTTCTGCGACCCCTTTTTTACCACGCTTCATCAAATAATTAACAAATTTTGCGATTTGCAAATCATTATAGACGGGATCAGGTAAAATTTTGCGTTTTTCTGGTCTTCTTCTTCTCATGACAATTAAGACTTGGGATTTTTTGCCCCATAACGGGAACGGCTTGTTTTCCGATCAGCAACTCCTGACGTGTCCAAGACTCCCCGGATTACATGATAACGAACCCCCGGAAGATCTTTTACACGGCCACCTTCGATCAGTACAATGGAGTGTTCTTGAAGATTATGCCCTTCTCCAGGAATATAGGCCGCCACTTCGATACCATTGGTCAATCGAACACGGGCAACCTTTCTCAATGCAGAATTGGGTTTTTTTGGAGTTGTAGTATAGACTCGTGTACACACCCCTCTTTTCTGAGGATTCCCTTTTAAAGCCGGAGTTTTGTTTTTCTTAAAAACTCGGGCTCTTCCTTTTTTTACTAATTGGTTTATCGTCGGCATAGCAATTCAATTAAAGCTGATAAAGGTATTCAATAACATATGAAAGAGTCAATTTATTTTTTTTCCTAAACACTTTTTTTTACTACCTCCAAAACAGGTTCTTTCGATCGATCTGTATCGTCACCAACAAGAATATCCTGCAATTCCGGAAAACCAGTTCCAGCAGGAATAAGTCGACCTATTGTAACGTTTTCCTTCAAGCCACGAAGATAATCTGTTTTTCCGGAGGTGGCTGCATTTGTCAACACCCGTGTCGTCTCCTGAAAAGAAGCAGCAGATAAAAAACTTTCTGTATTTAGTGATGCCCGAGTAATACCCATTAACAGGGGTTCAAACGTTGCCGGTTTCGGTTTCCGGGACTTAATAGATGTTTTACCTTCTTCTTTCAACTTACTATTAATCTCCCTTAATTCCTTTTTATCGATTAAAGTTTCCTCTTCAAAGTCTGAATCACCAGGTTTGGTAACTACTGCCATTTGAGAAAGCCTGTTATTTTCTTCAAAAAAGTCCCAACGATCCACTCTCTCAGATTCAAGAAGATCACTGTCTCCTGAATCAGTTACACAAACTTTTTTCATCATTTGACGAACGATAACTTCAATGTGTTTATCATTTATTCCTACCCCTTGCAAACGATATACCTCTTGTATTTCATTCACGAGATATTCCCTCACTGCATCAGCACCCAAAATATTCAAAATATCAACTGGAGAAGTTGCACCTTCACAAAGTGGAGTTCCTGCTGTGATGAAATCCCCTTCATGTACAATGACATGTTTTCCATAAGGAATATTATATGACTTATATTCCTGGTCAGCACCTTCAATCCGTATTTTCCGAATACCGCGCTTTGTTCCCATAAATTTAACAGTTCCATTGATTTCAGTCACTACAGAAGGATTGGCCGGAATCCTTGCCTCAAATAATTCTGCCACCCTGGGCAATCCCCCCGTAATATCACGGGTTTTCCCAATATCCTTTTGAATTTTTACTATTGTTTGCCCTCGTGTAACCTTATTACCCTCCGATACAACCAAAGTCGCTTTAACGGGTAAAATTGTTCCTCCCGATAATGTTTCACCTTTTTTATTTACAATTTCAACATGAGGATTCAAATTTCGATTCTTCGATTCCACAATTACCATTTGTTTTTTACCACTTTCAACCGCTTCTACTTGATAGGTTTCCTTCTCATAAAGATCTTTCAATTTAATATATCCTGTCTGCTGAGCAAGGATTATGTCTGTGTAAGGGTCCCACTGAAAAAGAGTTGTATTTGGTTTTATATTTTCCCCTGCACCAACTAACACATTTGCACCATAGGGAATGTTATACTCTGACCTAATTTCGTTTTTTGATTTCTTTGGATCTGTAATAAAAATCTTCGCATGTCGAACCATACATTTTGTTACTTTATTCCCAATCTCGTCTTTTGTATCAGCTGAATCATAATTATCAGAAAATTTTACTCTGCCACCAAATTTTATTTTCATTTCTGATTTCTCAATAATTCGAGTCGCAGTACCTCCAATATGAAAAGTCCTTAGTGTTAATTGAGTCCCAGGCTCTCCAATGCTTTGAGCTGCTTGAATTCCAACTGCTGTGCCAATATTAACTAGATTGTGAGTAGAAAGATTCCAGCCATAACATTTCGCACAAACTCCTCTATGTGTTTCACAAGTCAAAACAGATCTTATTCGAATGTTTTTTATTCCTTGTTCAGAAAATATTTTTGCTTCCTTTTCATTCAGAACTGTTCCTTCTGAAATTATTATCTTACCATCAACAATAAGATCATCTACAATAGTTCGACCCATAACCCGATCTGCTAAAGGTTCAATTATTTCCTCACCCTCTTTTAAATCAGAGATGAGAATTCCATTTATTGTTTTACAATCTTGCACAGTAATAACCACATCTTGGGAAACATCCACTAGTCGTCGTGTAAGATAACCTGCATCAGCTGTTTTTAGAGCAGTGTCAGCAAGGCCTTTTCGGGCGCCATGGGTTGATATAAAGTACTCCATAACCGAAAGTCCTTCTTTGAAATTTGAAGTAATAGGAGATTCAATAATCTCTCCTTTTTCCCCAGTCATGGATTTTTTAGGCTTAGCCATGAGACCCCGCATACCTGCTAATTGCTTGATTTGGTCTTGACTTCCTCGTGCACCAGAATCTGCCATCATAAATACCGGATTAAATCCATCGTTATCTTTTGCAAGTTCTTCCATCATTGATCCTGCAACACGGTTTGTAGCATGAGTCCATACATCAATCACTTTATTGTATCGTTCACCATCCGTCAGAATATGTTTATCAAATTTATTTTGTATTGTGCCAACTTCTTTAAAAGCACTGTTAATTATTTCATCTTTTTTCTTAGGAATTAATATGTCGCTAATAGATATGGAACTGCCACTTTTTGTGGATATTTCAAATCCAAGTTTCTTTAAATCATCCAAAAATTTGACGGTTTTCTTATTTCCGGTTATTAAAAATATCTGGTTGACAAGTGTTCCCAATTTCTTACTTGTAACAATATCATCCACATATTCCATTTCCTCTGGTAAAATGGAGTTAAAAATTATTCTACCAACCGTAGTATCTTTATACCACTTGCCCTTGTGACGCACATGTACAATAGCATGTAACCCTGCTGAATTATTCTCATAAGCAAGGAGTGTTTCAGAGAACGATCCAAAGTTTTTTCCTTCCCCTTTTTCACCCTTCCTTGGGCGGGTGAGATAATAGCAACCTAAAACCATATCCTGAGAAGGGATTGCAATTGGTTTCCCATTTGCAGGATGAAGAATATTATGACTTGACAACATTAATATTCGCGCTTCCATTTGTGACTGCAAAGAAATTGGGATATGAACTGCCATCTGGTCTCCATCAAAATCTGCATTAAATGCAGCACAAACAAGAGGATGGACTCGAATTGCCTTCCCATCTACAAGAACAGGTTGAAATGCCTGAATTCCCAAACGATGTAAGGTGGGAGCTCGGTTTAGAAGAACTGGATGATCTTTTACCACAAATTCTAACACTTCATATACAATTGACTCGCAATTTTCTATCATGGTCCTAGCACTTCGTGGTGTCTGCGTGTACCCACGCTCGATAAGAGCCCTGAACATATGTGGTTTAAACAGTTCCAAAGCCATATTTTTAGGAAGTCCACATTCGTGGAGCTGCAGTTCAGGCCCTACGACAATTACTGACCGACCTGAATAGTCAACTCGTTTCCCTAAAAGGTTTTGACGAAATCGGCCTTGTTTTCCTCGTAACATATCCGAAATAGATTTTAAAGGACGGCGTGTCCCACTCCTGATTGCAGTTTTCCTTCGATTATTATCAAATAAAGCATCCACAGCCTCCTGCAACATTCGCTTTTCATTTCTAAGAATAACATCAGGTGCTTTTATTTCCATTAGCTGTTTCAACCGATTATTACGAATGATAATTCTTCGATAAAGATCATTAAGATCACTGGCTGCAAACCTCCCACCTTCAAGAGGAACTAATGGTCGAAGTTCCGGTGGAATAACAGGTAATACAGAAACCACCATCCATTCCGGTTTATTTACATCTTTTTTGGAGTGATCATATAAAAACTCTTTAATGACCATGAGTCGCTTCAGCGCATCCTGTTTTTTCTGCTTGGATCGAGTGGTTCTCACTATATCCAGTTGCTGTTGCTTTAACTCAGACATATTTAATCTCGCCAGTGCTTCTTTTATTGCTTCCCCGCCCATTGCGGCATAGAAATGATCCTCATTATCTTTTTCCTCGTCTGAAACAGCAAAATATCCATGCTCTTTTTCTAAGTCAAAATATTCTTCTTCACTTAGAGTCTCGAATGGTTGACGATCACTTTTACCTGGATCAATAATCAGATAATTTTCATAATAGATAACCCGTTCTAATTCCCGTGTACTGAGGCCCAATAAATAACTTAATTTGCTTGGAATAGATTTCAAATACCAAATATGAATAACAGGAACCGCCAATGTGATGTGTCCCATTCTGTCTCGTCGAACTTTCTTTCGAGTGACTTCAACCCCACATCGATCGCAAATAATCCCTCTATATCTAATGCCTTTATACTTTCCACAGTGACATTCATAATCTTTCACTGGCCCGAATATTTTCTCACAAAAAAGCCCATCTTTTTCTGGTTTGTATGAACGATAATTTATTGTCTCCGGCTTGATTATTTCACCATAAGAGCGAGCTAAAATCATTTCCGGGGAAGTCAGATTAATAGTTATTGATGAATATTTTTTTGTGGTATCAATTGTCGTTTTTTGGATGTACGTCAAATCTAAACTCCCTTAGTTTAATTCTACATTTATACATAATCCTTGAAGCTCCTTAATAAGGACACTGAAGGATTCGGGTGAGCCTGGTTGTGGCATGTCTTCACCCCTGACGATGGAATTATACACTTTAGAACGACCATCCACATCATCCGATTTCACCGTTAATATCTCCTGCAAGAGATGGGCGGCACCATATGCTTCCAATGCCCACACTTCCATTTCGCCAAACCGCTGACCCCCAAACTGAGCTTTGCCACCCAATGGTTGCTGTGTGATGAGAGAGTATGGACCGGTTGAACGCGCATGCATTTTATCATCAACCATATGATTGAGTTTCATCATATAAATATTTCCGACCGTAACGGGGTTTTCAAATGATTCGCCAGTTCGGCCATCAATAAGCTTGGTTTTACCGGTAATAGAAAAACCTGCTTTCTCAAGTTCTGCTTCTACCTCCTTCGGAGTAGCACCATTAAATGCAGGTGTTTTGTATTTTATTCCGAGAGCCTCTCCAGCTCTCCCAAGCATTGTTTCGTAAAGTTGGCCTAAATTCATACGGGAGGGTACACCCAACGGACTCAGTATAATATCTACAGGTGTTCCATCTTCCAGAAAAGGCATATCTTCTTCTGGGATTATTGCTGCGATGACACCTTTATTTCCATGTCTTCCTGCAACTTTATCCCCAATTTGAATTTTCCGTTTATTCGCAATAAATACCTTCGCTAACTTTAAAATACCCGGTTGAAGCTCATCGCCAATTCTGAGATTAAATATTTCTTTTTCCAAGTGTTCTTCAATTTTTTTCCACTCTTTTCGGAAAGTTTTCCAAACAATTTTTATTTTTCTCCACTGACTTTTATTATCGATCCACTGTGTATCCTGTACTAACTGTTCAAAATCATACCCTTTTAATCTTTTTTCTGTTAACTTAGTCCCTTTTTTAATAATGGTTCGGTCATTAGTAATATCACGAATACCGAAAGAAACTTGATTTTTCAACAAACTGAATAGCACTGCATCACGTGTTTCTTTTAAGCGCTTTTTGTCTTCACGTGCCTTTTGTTGGTACGTATTAATCAAATCTCGCTCTTCTGCGCGAGTTCGTTTTGCCCGTTTTTCAAACAACTTGGTCTTAATGACCACACCTTTAATACCTGGGGACGCCTTTTTAGATGAATCTTTCACATCACCAGCTTTTTCTCCAAAAATCGCACGAAGAAGCCTTTCTTCAGGAGTCGGATCTGTTTCTCCCTTTGGGGTTACCTTCCCAATCAAATGGTCGCCTTCTTTTACTTTTGCGCCTACCCGAATTATTCCACTTTCATTAAGATCTTTTGTCGCTTCTTCACTCACATTAGGAATTTCTGCGGTCAACTCTTCAGCGCCTCTCTTTGTATCTCGCACTTCTGTTTCAACTTCATTTATATGTAAAGAAGTAAAAACATCATCTTTTACCAATCGATCACTTATAACAATTGCATCTTCAAAATTATAACCGCGCCAAGGCATAAAGGCTACTCGAACATTTTGCCCCAGAGCTAATTCTCCTTTATCTGTAGCTGTTCCATCAGTTAAAAGCTGCCCCTGCTTTACCGTATCACCTTCTTTTACAAGAGTTTTCTGATTTTGACAGGTATTTTGGTTTGAACGAATATATTTTCGAAGTGGGAGTTCAATTAAATTATCACCTTCAATCAAACTCAGAGAATCAGGCAAATCTGTTGTCTTAATGACAATCCGTTTTGCATCAGCAAATACAACTTTACCATTGGAAGGAGAAATAAGACACGTCCTTGAATCCCTTGCAACTATCTGTTCTAATCCGGTCCCAACAATGGGTGCATTTGGGTACATGATAGGAACTGATTGGCGCTGCATATTTGAACCCATTAATGCACGATTTGCATCATCATGCTCAACAAAAGGAATTAATGCAGATGCAACGCTCAAAATCTGGTTTGGTGCAACATCCATGTATTGGACTTCGTTTGGACTGACGACTGGAAAATCACCCTTTATACGCACACGTATTCTTTCATCAATCAAACGGTTTTTGTTATTGGTTGACGCATCAGATTGTGCAATAAAAACGCGGTCTTCATTATCCGCAGATAAATATTCAATATTTGTAGATGCAAAAGCAGTTTCATCTTTCTTTTCCACTTTTCGGTAAGGCGATTCAATGAAACCATGACGATTGATTTTAGCCATAAGAGCTAAAGAAGATATTAATCCGATATTGGGTCCTTCAGGAGTTTCAATAGGACATAATCGTCCATAATGGGTATAGTGAACATCACGTACTTCAAATCCAGCCCGTTCACGGGTTAATCCTCCCGGACCAAGAGCAGAAATCCTTCGTTTATGTGTTATCTCTGCGAGGGGATTTGTCTGATCACCAAATTGTGAAAGCTGACTCGTCCCAAAAAATGTATTAATAACAGTGGTTACTATCCGTGCATTAATGAGATCTTGAGGTGTGATAGATTCAGCTTCTCGCAAATTCATTCGTTCATGAATGGTTCGAATCATTCGGCTAAGGGCCGTACCAAACTGATCTTTCAACTGCTCACCTACTGTTCGAACACGGCGGTTCCCAAGATGATCAATATCATCTGTTCCACGTTCACCTTTACGCATATCCATTAAATAATTAATTACCTGGAGGATATCATCAATCGTTAAGACAGTATTCTCGATGGATGCACTTACATTAAACTGTTGGTTTAACCGGTATCGCCCAACCTCACCTAAGTCATATTTTTTGGGACTAAAAAGCATTCTTTCAATAAATTTCTGGGCAGTCTCGAGAGTTGGTGGTTCACTGGAACGAAGTAACTGGTAAACAACTTTTAAAGCCTCTTCAGTATTATGGGTGGGATCTTTCTTAATTGTATTTAGGATTAACATAGATTTGAAGTCTTTTTGTCCATCAACTAAATTTATGGATTTAACTCCAATTTCTTTTAATGAGTCAACCATTTCTTTTGACACTTCTTCCCCAGATTCATAAAATATCTCACCAGTTTTTGTATCAACAATATCCTCTACAAGAGATGCACCAATATAATTCCTTTCTACATCTTTTAGACTTACTTCATTTATACATTGAAATGCTTTGAAAATATCCTTGTTGGATGAGAAACCAAGTGTTCTCAATAACATAGTTACAGGAAACTTTCTTCGACGATCAACAATTACAAAGAGACTATCATGGATATCTGTCGTAAAATCAATCCATGTGCCTCTGATTGGAATAATTCTTGCCTGAAAGAGTTTTGTTCCATTTGGATGAATAGACTCATCAAAAAATACCCCTGGTGACCGGTGCAGTTGGCAGACAACCACCCGCTCAGCCCCATTAATGATAAAGGTACCCTTTTCTGTCATAAATGGAATATTCCCAAAATAAACATCCTGCTCAATAGAATGGATAAACTTATTTCGGTTCTCCTCATCCGTGATATGAAGAATTAATTTAACTCTTAATGGTGCAGAATAGGTTACACCTCTATCAATACAATCCTCAGCTGTGTGTTTAGGAGTCCCTAAATAATAGCTTTTATATTCCAATACATAATTGCGGTATGAGTCCTCCATAGGAAACATATTCCTAAAGACTTCTTCCAATCCAACATTTTGCCTTTCATCCACTGGAATATTGAACTGCAAAAACATTTCATAAGACTCAGTTTGGATATCTAATAAATTAGGAAGATCTAAATGAGATGGAGTTTTCTGGAATGAAACAGTTTTTTGTGAAATATTAGTTGTAGCTCCCAAAAGAACCTCCTTTGCTAATTATGAAACAAAAATTGAACCAAAAAATATTACTAAAGATCAATGTCATTTTAATTCGACTGTAGCACCAGCTTCTTCAAGTTTAGCTTTGATCTCATCAGCCTCAGATTGCGAAACACCTTCCTTAACAGGCTTGGGTGCAGAATCCACCAATTCCTTCGCTTCCTTTAAACCAAGACTTGTTATTGCCCGCACAGCTTTAATAACATTGATCTTCGCTTGACCTATTTCTGTCAGAACAACATCAAATTCAGTTTTCTCTTCACTTGCTTCAGTTTCTCCCGCACCTGCCGGTGCAGATGCGATAGCAACCGGTGCTGCTGCTGATACACCAAATTTCTCTTCAATTTCCTTTACTAATTCGGAAACTTCAATCATATTTGCTTCTTCAAGATAGGACAAGACATCTGCTCTACTAATTGCCATTAATTCACTCCTTACTTTTAATGTGTTATTAGGATTTCTTTTCTTTTAAACTTCTCAAGACACCAACCAATTCAGACATTGATGCATTTAAAGTATTCACGAACATAGTTAAAGGACTTATAAACATCGCCACAAGTTGCGCCAGCGATTCTTCCCGTGATGGTAAAGTAGCAATGCGATTAAATTCATCACCCTGCAAAACCTCACCTTCAAAAAGCATCCCTTTCACTGTGGGTTTTTCATGAGTTTTCTCAAACACCTTCAATATCTTTGCAGGAATAATAGATTCGTTGTAAGAAATAGCCAAGGCGGTTGGTCCGGAAAGGAATTCCTCAACCCCTTCTAACTGATTATTTTGGGCGGCCAATTTGATCAGAGTATTCTTTGCAACAGTATATTCAATGGATGCTTGAAAAAACTGACTCCTTAATTCCGTAATACTACTTACATCCAGTCCGAGAAAATCAGTAAAATATATTGCTTTGGCTTTCCCTATTTTTTCCGTCAATACCTCAACCTGTGTTATATTATTTTTACTTGGCATAATAGTTACTTTATAGTTGTGTGATCTATTCTAATACCTGGGCCCATAGTAGACGAGACAGTCATTTTTTTGAAATACTGCCCTTTCACCGAGCCAGGCCTGGCTTTCGTAATTGTTTCGTAAATAGTTTGAATATTCTGGACAAGAGCATTTGCTTCAAATGATGCTTTTCCACACGGGACATGGATTATTCCTGTTTTCTCTACTCTAAGCTCAACCTGACCAGCCTTTAATTTTTGTACCGCTTTGCCAATATCCATTGTTACGGTTCCACTTTTCGGATTGGGCATCAATCCTTTTGGACCTAATACCTTTCCTAACTTTCCCAATTCAGACATCATATCCGGGGTAGCAACAATTTTATCAAAATCTGTCCAACCATTTTTTATTTTCTCTAAATATTCCTTATTCCCGACAAAATCTGCTCCAGCATCTTTTGCCTCTTTTTCTTTTGGACCCATAGTCAAGGCAAGAATTTGTACTGTTTTACCAGTCCCATTTGGCAAGCCAGTTGTTACTCTGATATTTTGATCTGCATGACGTGGATCAACGCCAAGGTTCATTGCCAAATCTACCGATTCATCAAAGTTTTCACTTGTAAATGACTTAACTAACTGAACCGCTTTTTCAAGTGGATAGGAAACAGTTCTATCAAATTGTTCTTTATTAACTGTTTTATTATTTTTTGGCTTACTCATATTTTTCTTAATCTACAACTTCAATTCCCATACTTCGTGCGGTTCCTCTGATCATATTTACAGCATTATCCAAGGTGTTTGCATTTAAATCTTTAAATTTAATCTCCGCTATTTCTTTTAAATCTGCTAATGTAACCTTTCCAACTTTTTCCTTATTAGGTTCTCCGGATCCCTTTTCAAGTTTAGCAGCTTTGAGAAGAAGGGAAGAAGCAGGAGAAGTTTTTGTGATATAAGTAAAACTCCTATCTCCAAATACCGTAATTTCTACTGGAATTATCATTCCAGGCTGATCTTTGGTGGAAGCATTAAATGCCTTGCAAAATTCCATAATATTTACACCATGCTGTCCCAGGGCAGGACCTACAGGTGGCGCAGGGTTAGCTTGCCCAGCTGGAATTTGTAATTTAATAAACCCAATAATTTTCTTTGCCATGACTCCCTAACCTATTTTTCTAATTCAACCTGTAAATAATCTAGTTCAATTGGAGTGGGTTTCCCGAAGAGACTTACGCTTACTTTTAATTTTTGTTTTTCGTTGTTCACTTCCTGGACAAAACCTGAAAAATCTAAAAAAGGACCATCTACGACCCTGATCGGATCTCCAACTTTAAAAGGTATAGAAATTACCTCACGATCTTCTCCATTTTCACCCACGCCAATAATCCTGCTGATTTCTTCCGGTTTTATCGGTTGCGGTGAGCCTTTTGACCCAACAAAATTCATCACACCGTCAATTCCTTCAATTATATATTTTGTTTCATTATCAAGGTCCATTTTTATTAAGATATATCCTGGGAAAAACACACGAGTTTTTACTTTTTTCTTTCCATCTTTCATCTCAACCTTGTTCTCCGTTGGAACCAAAATATCTTGGATCGTATCACTTAGCTGATTTCGTTCAACTTCCTGCTCTATTATCTCCTGAATTTTCCGCTCCTTTCCAGAGATGACTCTTAATGTATACCAATCCATATTTATAGCAAAACACTCATAGCTCGATTTAACAGTAAATCTACAATAAATAAAAACACTGCGAACAAAAGTGACAGAGTAAGGACAACATATACTGCACCACGTAATTCATCAAATGTTGGCCATGAAACTTTTTTCATCTCAAACTGAACATCTTCTAAAAACTTTTTTGTTTTTTTTATCATTGCTTAGTTATAATTATATAACTTTTTTGCAGGAGAGGCAGGAATCGAACCCGCAACCCCCGGTTTTGGAGACCGGTGCTCTGCCAATTGAGCTACTCTCCTCATTCACAAATGGATTTTATTTGGTTTCTTTAAAGATAATATGTTTCCGGATTATAGGATCATATTTCTTGTATTCGACACGCTCAGGATGTATCCGTTTACTTTTTGTCACAGTATACCGATATCCAGTACCAGCAGTACTTTCAATTTGAATAATCGCTCGTTTGCTATTTCCTGCCATAATAAGTTTCTTATTCGATAATTTCCGTCACTACACCAGCCCCAACCGTGTGGCCACCCTCACGAATTGCAAAACGCAACTCCTTGTCCATGGCTATTGGGATGATTAACTCTATTGCCAACTCTACAGTATCACCAGGCATTACCATCTCCGTGCCCTCCGGCAATGTGGACACTCCTGTAACATCTGTCGTACGAAAGTAAAACTGAGGACGATATCCATTGAAAAATGGCGTATGACGACCTCCTTCTTCCTTCTTCAAAACATAAACATTTGCCTTAAACTTCGTATGAGGAGTAATACTGCCTGGCTTTGCCAGAACCATTCCACGCTTTAATTCCTCCTTATCAACACCACGAAGCAATAATCCCGCATTGTCTCCTGCACGACCTTCATCCAATAACTTTCGGAACATCTCCACTCCAGTACAAACCGTCTTCTTGTGTGCACCCATTCCTATCATCTCTATCTCATCACTCACCTTCACTATACCACACTCAATCCGGCCTGTCCCTACAGTTCCACGCCCAGTAATACTGAATACATCCTCTACCGGCATCAAAAATGGCTTGTCAACATCACGTTCAGGCTCTGGAATAAAACTGTCACAGGCTGCTAATAATTCATCCAAACATTTGGTAGCAGCTTCATCAGTGGGATTATTCAATGCTGCTAATGCACTCCCCTTTATAATGGGCGTATCATCTCCAGGAAATTCATATTCATTTAATAAATCCCTTAACTCCATCTCTACCAAGTCAACTAACTCCGGATCATCTACCTGATCTGTTTTATTCATGAATACCACCATACTGGGAACATTCACCTGACGTGCCAACAGTACGTGCTCACGGGTCTGGGGCATGGGACCATCAGCAGCACTCACAACCAATATGGCTCCATCCATCTGTGCGGCTCCTGTAATCATATTCTTTATGTAATCCGCATGACCAGGACAATCTACATGGGCATAATGACGGTTCTCCGTCTCATATTCCACATGGGCCGTCTGTATTGTGATACCACGTTCACGCTCCTCAGGAGCATTGTCAATCTGATCAAATGTCATTACCTCAGACATCCCAGAAGAAGACTGATGTAATGTGACCGCTGCTGTTAATGTTGTCTTCCCATGATCTACATGACCTATTGTGCCTATGTTTACATGGGGCTTTGTTCTCTCAAATTTTTTCTTTGCCATGTTAATCTCCGTTCTGTTAATTATCGATCCAAGTCCTGAGCCTACGACCGGACTTGAACCGGTGACCTCGTCCTTACCAAGGACGTGCTCTACCGACTGAGCTACGTAGGCAAGCTCGAGCGGGTGATGAGAATCGAACTCACGTGACCAGCTTGGAAGGCTGGTGTTCTACCATTGAACTACACCCGCAATGTGGGGAGAGAAGGATTCGAACCTCCGTAGGCGTTCGCCGGCAGATTTACAGTCTGCTGCCATTGACCGCTCGGCCATCTCCCCATATTTATCAAAAAATCTTCATTGCGTAATAAAAGCACTTCAAATCTCTTTCGTGAGTCAAATTAGATTCGTCCAACTGGTTAACCAGTAATGTCAAACTGAGCCGGCGAAGGGACTCGAACCCCCGACCTGCTGATTACAAATCAGCTGCTCTACCAGCTGAGCTACACCGGCAACTCAGAAGTCAATATCAATACAACACCACACTGAGTGAAAATGACTTTGGCTGGACGACACGCCTGCACGTCAAAAACCACTTTTTAAGGAACTAATATTCAGGAAGATGTTCAACAATATGGATTCATGAATATTAAAGTCTATCAATATAGATACTTTTTTAAAAGGAATCAATTATTTTTTAGAACAGAGAAATATTTTTTATACAAGATAAAAAAAAGGGATTTTTGTATAAAAAGCTGTTGCCTTTCATACTTCCGACGGGCTGAAAAACTGCTTTTTACTGCAAATCTATAAAAAAATTATGATTTCAACGGTTTACACTTTTGTCCAGTCAAAGTGTCTTCAACAGTCCATCCCAGGTCATATATTTTATCTCTCAATTTATCAGACAGAACCCAATCATTTTTTTGACGTGCTTTTTGACGAATATTAACTAGGTCTAGAATTTCTTTTGGTATTTCAATTTTTTCCTGGATAAGATCAAATATTGAATTGACCTTATCTAAAAAATTCAAACCCGTTACAGCTTCTTTCTCTCGAAGAGAACCGCTATCCAGTTTTATATTTGTTTTGCGTACCCATTCAAAAAAAACAGCCAAAGCACCAGGGGTATCTAAATCATTATCTAATGCATCTTCAAATTGCGAATATTCTTCCGGTAAACTGCCATCATTTTCAACCGTCTTATTTATAGACAATAACCTGTCATATAAGTCTGTGATCCGCTGGACAACTTGTACCGCTTCGTGCTTTTTATCCATTGTAAAATTGAGCTTACTCCGATAATGTGTATTCAGCAAGATATAGCGCAAGGTTTCCCCTGAAAAATCCTTTTCTACTAGATCTGAAATCCTGAAAATATTCCCTTGGGATTTGCTCATCTTTCCTCTTTCAACCGTGAGATATTCACAATGCATCCAGATATTGACAAATGGCTCCCCTGTTGCACAGATTGTTTGAGCTATTTCATTCTCATGATGAGGAAATAAATTATCCACACCCCCACAATGGATATCAAAATGATTCCCTAAATATTCTGTCGACATTGCAGAACACTCAATATGCCAACCTGGGCGTCCTTTTCCCCAAGGTGACTCCCAGAAAACATCACCATCTTCCTCCTTCCAACTCTTCCATAAAACAAAATCCTGTGGTTTATCTTTTGTGTATTCGTCCGACGAAATTCTATTAGTCCGTTTCTGCTGTGAAAAATCAAGGTTTATTAATTGACCATAATCATGATAAGAGTCAATTGCGAAATAAACTGACCCATTATCTGTAATGTAGGCATTGTTATTTTTTACTAAATTTTCTATCATCCGGACCATGGCTGGTATATGATCAGTTGCTTTGGGATAAATATTAGCGGGAAGTATTTTCAGTACCTTTAAATCTTCAAAGAATCTATCAGTATATTTTTTAGTCAATTCAGTAATTGGAATGTTTTCATCAAATGATCGCTTTATTGTTTTATCATCAACATCGGTGATATTCATTATATGGTTAATTTCGAATCCTTTAAGCAATAAATACCTTTTGAGCAAATCTTCAAACATAAAAGCACGGAAATTTCCAATGTGAGCCATATCGTAAACAGTTGGTCCACAGGTATAAAGCTTGACTTTACCAGCTTCTATGGGTTTAAACGTTTCTTTTTTCTTTGTTAAGGAATTATAAAACTGTGTTGACATTCTTAACCTTTAAAGGTTTTAATAATTTACGATCTATATGACATGAAACTGCGTGCTGAATCGCATCAATTTTCAGAACGAACTGGTCTTTACCCTTTATCTGAGCAACAACACCTTCAGTCCCTTTCAGAGGGCCTCCAATAATTGCAACATGGTCCCCCTCGACAAAATAATCAATCCCCTCTGGTTCATATCCCCCTTCAATCATTTGACGGATTGCCAATATCTCTTCATCACGAATTACAGTTATTTCTTCACCCAGTTTAACAACATTTTTTATACCGTGAGTCTGTAAAACAAATAAACCATTTTTTAGGTGAGTCTTTACAAATACATAGCTTTTGAATAAAGGTATTTCCACCCATTTTTTTCGATCACTCCATTTTCTCTTCTGCCGTAATAATGGTAAATAGGCAGTGAACCCATTATCAATCAATTGATCGTAGGCAACTTTTTCATGTCTAGGTTTTGTATAAGCAGCAATCCATTTTTCAGTGTTTGCGTCTTTAGATAAATTGTCTCCCCTTGTTTTTTTATCTATCATACACTTTTAATTGTTTTCTAACCATTTGTTCGGAATATTTTATTCGGTTTCTTCAATTATTTTTTTGATCAATTCTTCAAAAGAACCACCTGCTGCTCTGAATGCTTTTGGGACTAAACTGGTCTTTGTCATTCCCGGGAGTGTATTCACTTCCAAAAACCAGAATTCCCCATCTGTGTCCAAGAGAAAATCAATCCTGCCGTAATTTTTACACCCAAGAATTTGAAATATTTTTTTTGCTGTCTGTTGTATTTCTTTTGTCAGCTTCGAAGGAAGTTTTGCCGGACATTCATATGTACTCATCCCTTCTGTATATTTACATTCGTAATCGTACAATTCATGACTTGGTTTTATATCGACAATGGGGAAAACCTGTTCTCCAACAATACCTACCGTTAATTCACTCCCCTGAATATATTGCTCTACAATAACCTCTTTCCCGTGAAGAAATGCAAGTTCCAGTGCAGAAGATAATTCACTTTGATCATGCACAATTGATAACCCAACTGTACTTCCCTGCTCATTTGGTTTCACTACAATTGGATAGGTAACATTATCATGGTGTGAAATCTCATCAATAGAATGAACCAATGTCCAGTCCGGTGTTACAAATCCACCTTGGCGGACTATCATCTTGCTGACATGTTTATTCATACAAATTGAGGAAGATAACATGCCAGAACCTGTGAAAGGAATTCCAAATGTTTGTAAACAAGCTTGAATCGTTCCGTCTTCACCCTGTCCGCCATGCAGTGCAATAAATACCAAATCTGCTGATTGTAAATCTGTAACAACTTTCTGAAAGTCTCCGTCATAGAGCACCGATATCGTCTCAAATCCAATGGCAGAACATGCTTTTTCAACTGCAGCGCCAGTACTCAGGGATACTTCCCGTTCTGCAGAGGTTCCGCCCATTAAAATCGCGATTTTCATTATCTGCATTCTCCTAAAAGGATAGATGCACCTTCTTGTAAACTTGACACAACAAAAGTTGGTTGAATCTCATCAGAAATTGTCTTCTTAGTCTGATTTCCGAATCCGGTTAATACCAGCATTGTTTCCATCCCCAATTTGTTTCCACCTTCAATGTCAGCTATACTGTCACCGATCATCAACGATTTTTTCAAATTGATATTATGATCTTGTGCAGCTTCTGTGAACAACCCTGTACCGGGTTTCCTTCTTTCTGTTGCCTGGTCCGGATGATCTGTGCAAACATAAATGCCTAATAGCGGAATATTATTTATTTGAAATTCATTTTGGACAAACGTATGAATTTCATCCAAATTTCTTTGTTCAATCAGTCCACGATCTACACCTGATTGATTTGTCACAATACAAAAACGATTTCCCCCATCCGCTAATTTCTTTAAAGACGAGATAGTGAAATCAAAAAATTGAAAATCGTCCAACATGCTGATATAGCCCGGGTCAGGATTTATTGTTCCATCCCGATCAAGAAAAATTGTGTCATAATCCTTCATTAAACCAAGTTTTTATCCTTGATGTCTGAAATATGAATTGAACTTTTAATGAAATAATAAGCTCCCAGAATAACAAATGGCAGATATCCGCTTGCATGCATAATCACAGCAAAAGCCTGTGCTTCTGGACGAGAAATAGCAAAAAGTGTCGTCCCTAAATAAACAATCGCTGCATGATATGTACCAATATATCCCGGAGCGGCAGGAACAGTTATGGAAAGTGTGGAGCCAATAAGCACTATGCCAATTCCAATCCATCCAATATTAATATGTACTGCTTGCGCTATTAAATAAGTACAGGCATAATAAATAGCCCACAAATATATAGTTTGAAGTGCAATCTGAAAGGAGTGATTTGAATTTTTTATAGAAGTAATTCCTTCTAATAAATTAATTAACATACCAACTACTCTTTTGAATAATAACGATTTGCGACCATTCCTATTCCTTTGAATTCCATTAAAATAGGTGAGCAAATTTCTTCCAAAAATGAGAATTGAAATAAATAACACTACAGTTGAAAGCACTGCAATAAAAATTGATTTCATCATCCATGCAGGTATAAGGGGAACGAGTTTTGGATCTCCAATAGAAAGCGGGGTAACCATAAAAATTCCAATTAATAGTATTAAACCAAGCATATCCAGGATACGCTCCAAAATGATTGTCCCCATTGTAACTGAAAAGGAAAGTGGACTGACTCTACTGAGACTGTATCCGCGGAGGACTTCACCTATTCTAAATGGTAATACGCTATTCCCGAAATAACCAAGCATCGTGGACCCAAAAAGAGGATTAATCCGGAAATTTTCAAAGGGTTTCAAGATTAATTTCCAACGGTACGCACGAACCAGGACAGAAAAAATCATGAGCCCCATAGCAAAAAGAAAAAGACCATAGTTGACTGATGAGAGATGAGACCAAAATTCCGTAATATTTATTTTCTGGAATGCATACCACAGCCCTGCCATGCTGATGAGTATACTGAAAACAATGGTTGCAACTTTTTTCGATTGTAAATTCATAATTTTAACTTTAGCAGGCTTTTCATCCTTCTAGAAATCAATTTCTTAAATCTATGACTTCCCATTCGGATATATTGAACTCATCATAAATCTTATTCGCAGATAATTCATTAAAGGAGTTTATCGTCACATTGATTTGGTTGTTTTCATCATAATATAAAACCAACTGCTCAGGGATAAAGGACTCAGTTTGAATCATAATTGACCCAGAGATATTCATCTCATTAATTGTGAATTCTAATAATATTGAATCGGAATTATTCTCGATTTTTTTCACTGTTATTTCCTCAAAATTACCTCTCAATAAATCGATAATACTGAATTCATCTGGAAGTATCTGGTCAACGACCACTTGTTTAGATTCAGGATTAAAAGTATAGATTACCTGTCCATCAACCTTTAAGACTTGGTGAGATGATTGAAAAATAAATTGGCGTTCATTCACAATTTCGAAATTTGCCGTTTCAATCCATTCATTTCCATATTGATCCTGATGAATTTCCAGACTCATGAGTACTCCTCGAGGAGTATGCAATCGCGTAGATATTGAATCTAAGACAGGATGATTTCCCATCAAAAAAGAGAGAAAAACAGTCAAAGAAACATAATATATAAATTTCATTTGTCTAGGGTTTGATAATTTCCAAGTAGGATTCATCTACAAGGACTTCCCTAGCTTTGCTACCGGTAAATGGTCCAACAACACCGATTTTCTCCATTTCGTCAATCAGACGTGCAGCACGAGAATAACCCACCTTCAATCTCCTCTGAAGCAACGAAATTGACCCTTGCTGATGAATAACAACCAAACGGATTGCTTCATTTAATAAATCATCTCCGTTTCCATTATCGATTGTAAAATCGGTCGAAGATACTTCACGAACGCTTGCGAGTTTTAATTCCTCAACAACTGGTTGTTCTTTAATATAACTCATGATTGCTTCAATCTCTTCCAAAGATACATATGCATTATGAAGGCGAACGGGTTCGGGAGAATTAAGTCCTTGGAATAACATATCTCCCCTTCCGATTAATTTTTCAGCACCCTGAGTATCCAAAATCGTACGGGAATCAATCTTAGTTGCTACCTGAAATGCAATTCGGGATGGAAAATTTGCCTTAATCACACCGGTAATTACGTCCACCGAAGGACGCTGCGTTGCAATCACAAGATGGATTCCGACAGCACGTGCAAGCTGAGCAAGACGAGCAATCGGAGTCTCAACATCTTTTGCACTCATCATCATCAAATCGGCCAGCTCATCAATAACAAGAAGGATGTAGGGCATAATTGGCTGGTCTTCTTCTTTCATCTTCTTGTTATACTCATCGATATTTCGAACAACAGCATCAGCTAATACTACATACCGATTGTCCATTTCTTTTTCCAGCGCCCGGAGAGCCAAGATAGCATTTTCCATTGTGGTTACAATTGGTTCATCAAAATCCTCTGTTTTCAGCAAATAGTATGGTGCTAAGGCTCTATACAGCGTCATTTCCACTTTTTTGGGATCAATTATCATAAATTTTACTTCATCCGGTGTTGCTTGATAAAGAATACTGCACACAATCGTATTCAAGCATACGGATTTACCCGATCCCGTTGTTCCGGCAATCAATAGATGAGGCATTTGCGCAAGGTCTAATGTTGCAATTTCACCTGATGTATTCTTCCCGATTGCTAATGTTAATTTGGACGTTGTATTTGCAAACTTTTCTGAGTTTATTACTGACTTGAAATAGACCATCGCAGGATTCCGGTTCGGTATTTCAATTCCAACAGAAGATTTTCCGGGTATTGGAGCAATCACACGAACCCTGCTCGCTTCCATAACACGTGCGAGATCATCCGATAATTGTACAAATTTATTTACCCGAACTCCTTCCGCCGGCTCCACTTCAAACAATGTAATAACCGGTCCTGGATGCACATTGACCACTTTTCCTTCTACACCAAATGTTGCAAGAGACTGTGTTAAAAAATTTGCACGTTCTAACAATTCATCCCGGGACATTCCTTCGGAAATAGAAATTGGCGTTGTCAAAAGGTCAGTTGACGGTAATTGATATTCCCGTTTAGGCACTTGACGATCTTGGATAGAATCAAGATCTATTTCTTTTTCCTTTACCATTTCCCCAACTTCAACGCCTTCACCAGATCCAATTTTATCTTCTGTTTGTCTTTGCTCTGACTTCTCATCAGGCTTGGTGATTCCATCCATTTCCTTTTCTTGATCAACCAATTCAGATTCTTCCTGTGCCTCAACGTTAGATGTTAGTTCCGGTTCTAAATCAGATGGGGGCTCATCTGTAACTTCTTCTGTAACAGGCTCAGTTTCTTCTTCTACAGGAGAAGCCTTTTTCTGCTTCACTTCCTGATCATTTATCGTGGATAGAAGGTCCTTTGTATGCTTCCGTTTAGCATCTTCAGAAGTTTTCAACTTTTTCTTTAGTTCCTTTTTTCCTTTCCAATCATTAACCTTTTCGGTAAAAGATTTAATAGGTTTATAAAAACTCCATGAAAAATATCCGCGAACAAGTACAAGCCAGGATCCAATCAATACTAACATCCCACCAATGGTGCCCAGTTGATCCATTAATAATTTTGCAATGGTCCCGCCGATCAATCCAGATAAAACAAAATCATTATCAGTGTTTTCCCCCGCGAGAAGAATAATCAATCCAGCAGTTATTGAAAAGAGGAATGCAGCCCCAAGGGTATATCCTGTAGCTCTGTTGAGAGATTTTAATTTCTTTCGGCTGAAAACCCACCATCCCCAGATAATTCCAAGTATTGGGAAAATAACACCAGAAATACCAAATGTCTTTTTAATGAAAAAATCAGCAATAAAAACGCCCACAATCCCCATGGGATTTTCAGTTGGTAAATTAGGAGGAATTCCCCCTACCTCTTCACTGGGATTGAATCCTATCAAACTTGCTAAAACCAGCAGAGAAATGATAATGATCAAAATACCGATTATTTCTAATCTTCGTTCTTTCATACTAACTTATTTTCTTGAGAGTGAAAATATTAAAAAATAAATCCATTTTTTTGCTGAATATTTTGTTTAACATTGTTTTTTATGTTAGAAAATGTACAACATTCATTAAAAACCTTTTGTTGAAAAAAACAAAATTAAATGTTAGCCGTGCCATTTTTATAAAATGGTGGTTTTACTATAATAGCAGATTTTTTCTGACCACGAATTTCAACTTCTAATATTGTCCCCACCTTTGTATGTGGATGATTTATAAAACCAAGGCCTATCCCTTTATTTAATGAGGGTGATTGAGACCCGCTTGTTACTTCCCCATTTTTTTTATTTCCAAGAAAAATCGGATATCCATGCCTTGGGATTGCCCGTTCCATCATTTCAAAACATACTAATCGACGGGAAATTTGTTCCTTTTTCTTCATAAGAGCTTTTCTCCCAATAAAATTTCCCTTCCCCAGTTTTGTAATCCATCCTAATCCGGCTTCAAATGGATTTGTTGATTCATCAAAATCATTCCCATACAAACAATATTTCATTTCAAGGCGAAGCGTATCTCTGGCACCCAACCCTGCAGGAACAATCCCATGCTCCTTACCAACTTCCATCAAAGCATCCCAAATTTTAGGAATCACATTCAGATTTCCGTAAATCTCAAAACCAAGTTCCCCTGTATAACCTGTACGCGCAATAAGGATGTTATTGTCTTCATATTTATCTTCGATACAATGATAAAATGGCAACATACTTACGTCCGATGGCATAATTTCCTGTAAAATCCTCCTGGATTCCGGTCCCTGCAGAGCAATCAGGTTAATTTCATCACTTACATCTTTCAATACAACACCATCCATCAGATTTTTTTCAAGCCATTTAAAATCCTTCTGGATATTAGCAGCGTTTACCACAATCATAAATCGATCGCTGTAACGATAAATCAGCAGGTCATCAATTATTCCACCACCTTCCATACACATTGCAGAATACTGTGCTTGTCCCGGTTTTAAACCTGCTACATCGTTAATTGTCATATATTGGAGAAATGATTCCGCATTTTTTCCTTTTATAATGAATTCACCCATATGACTGACATCAAATATTCCCGCTGTGTTTCGGACAGCGTGATGTTCATGCACAATTCCAGTGTAATGGACTGGCATCATATATCCGGCAAATGGGACCATTTTGCCTTGTAACGCAAGATGCCGACTGTAAAGAGACGTATTTTTTATGGGCAATTCTGAATCACTTTTTGAATAAAAGTCGGATGTTCATTTCTTCAATTTACAGAGGATACTACCATCTGACTTCCACAGGAAACGTTGGTTTCAACCAACTTAATTTGCTTTTTTAAAATCTTCCATAAATTCTGCTACTTTTTCCGCTGCTTCAAGAGGTACACCGTTGTAAAGCGATACCCGGATACCCCCGACACTTCTATGGCCTTTTAAACCGACAAATCCTGATTCTTTCCCTTTTACAACCAGTTTCTGTTCCAGTTCTTCCGAAGGTAACCGTAGAGTTACATTCATCCAGCTTCTGCTGTCTTCCCTTACAGTTCCGCGGAAAAAGTCCGGATACGTATCTATTAAATTGTAGATAATATCTTTTTTCGCTTTCGTTATTTTCTCCAATTCGCCTAACCCGCCAAGATTTTTTATCCACTTCAAAACTAAATTCAAGGTATAAACAGCGAAAACAGGCGGAGTATTGAAAAGAGATTTTTTATTCACATGTGTACGATAATCAAACATGGTTGGTAAATCGGGGTTACATTTTTCCAGGAAATCTTTTCGAAGTATAACCACAGTTACTCCAGACGGTCCCAGGTTTTTTTGGGCTCCAGCATAGATTAAAGAAAATCGGGAAAAATTAAGGTTGCGTGAACAAATATCCGAAGACATATCGCAAACGAGCGGAATATTTTCAGTATCAGGAAACGAGTGCCACTGTGTTCCCTTGATCGTATTATTGGAAGTAATATGCAGATATGCTGAATCTTCTGGAATATCCAACTCACTGGTACTGAGGATATAGGTATAGTCTAAGTCCTTTGAACTGCCAGCCAAATGAACATTTCCGATTTTTTCAGCTTCCTTTACAGCTTTAGACGCCCATGTTCCGGTATCTACGTATGCTGCTGTTCCGCCAACAGGCAAGAAATTAAGAGGAATATAATCAAATTGTGTGGAAGCACCTCCACCAACAAACAGTACATGAAACTCATCGCCAATACCCATAAACTCTTTACAAAGTGCAATAGCAGAATCATTAATTCCCTCATATTCAGGTGAGCGATGGGAAGTTTCAAGTATGGACATTCCGGTTGACTTGTAGTTCAATAATTCTTCCTGAATTTGATTCAGTACAGCAGCGGGAAGTGCAGAAGGCCCCGGATTAAAATTAAAAACACGGTTTTGCATTGTAATATCTCCTTTTTAAAAGCGAGTTAATCAGTGGGAACAAAATCACGGACAATGGATTCGATAATATCCCCAATTCTCAACAGATTTTCCTTCGTAGATGCTCCTAAATGTGGCAGCATGATAACATTCGGAGCATCAATCAATGGTGTGTTTTCCGGTGGATCGGAATACCATACATCGTTGCCGAACCCAGCCAGTTTTCCACTCTTCAATGCTTCAACAACATCTTCTTCAACAATTGTTTTACCGCGCCCGGTATTAATGAGATAGGCTCCGTCCTTGAATTCATTGAGTATTTCAGCATCGATTATTCCTCTGGTTTCCTCAGTAAGGGGAAGATGTAAAGAAACATAATCAGAATTGTTTAGAACGTCTTTCAAATCTGGTTTCATTGTCGCAACTTCGCTTGAATCGACAAATGGATCGTAGGCAACAACGTTCATTCCAAAAGCAGCCGCTCTTTTAGCCAGTTCGGTTCCAATCCTTCCAAGCCCGACAATTCCCAGTGTCTTTTTATACAGTTCGGTACGTTTCAGTTCTTTTTTAGCCCACTGACCGGCACGCATTGTACTGTCGGCTCTGGTCACATGATTTGGCAGGGCTATCATCAGTGTGAAAGCCAGTTCAGCAACGGCAATTGACGAAGCCGCAGCGGTATTATGAACGGCAATTCCCTTCTCAGCAGCATAGTTCAGGTCAATGTTATCAAGTCCTACACCGCCACGGATCACCAGTTTGAGATTTGGTGCAGAATCTATATACTCCCTTGTAACTTTTGTTTTACTACGCACGAGTACAACGGTTGCTTCCGGCAGTTTTTCCTTATCATCCGTGACGTCACCATACGGAGAAAGCTTCTCCGGAAGATCCGGTGCAAACGCATCTGAAATAAGAATAAGCATAAATAATTTCCCTTTTTAATCGGTTAACATATTGACGATCATCCCGCTCCGAAGTTTTGGTTCAAACCAGGTAGATTTTGGGGGCATAACTTCTCCGGCATCAGCAACATCTAACAGTTGTTTAATGGAAGTTGGGAACAATGAAAACGCTAATTTATATTCTCCGGAATTCACTAATCTGATCAATTCCTTTGTGCCGCGAATTCCACCGACGAAATTAATTCGCTTATCAGTTTTCGGGTCTGCAATGCCAAAAATCGGAGCAATAAAGTTATCACCAAGAATAGCTGCATCAATGGATCCCGTTGGGTCATTCGGGTCAAAACTGCCTTCCCTGGCTTTCAGAAAAAACCAGTTTCCTTCCACATACATCCCGAATGTGTGGGGTTCTTCAGGATTCACTTCTCCATCCACAGATCTGATTTCAAAGTTGTGATCCGTTTTTTCCAGAATTTGTGGTATCGTGAGTCCATTCATATCCCGGACGACCCGATTGTATGGTAGAATAGTAAGTTCTGAATCTGGAAAAATTACATTGAGAAAATAATTATAGCCTTCTTCGCCTGTATGATGCGGATTTTGTTCTTTTTTCCTCCTGCAGACTTCGGAAGAAGATTGACTTCGGTGATGGCCATCGGCAATATAGAGTGGAAATGGAGCAAATTCTGAAATGATTCCCTTCTGCAGATCAGGATCACCGATCACCCAAAATTCATGACGTACAGTGTCATCTGCAACAAAATCTATTGAGGGAGGATTTTCCGTAATGGTGTTGAATATTCGTTGAATTGGTTCCTGGAAACGATACGCAGTAAAAACAGGCCCTGCCTGCGCATCAAGAAAATCGATATGGTCAGCACGGTCATTCACTTTTTCAGGGCGGGTATGCTCATGTTTTTTAATGAGTCCATTGTCATAATCATCTACAGACACAAGTGAAACAAGACCGGTTTGACTGCGATTATCCATCGTCAAACGATACACATAAAAACAGGGATTTTCATCCCGGATCATCAAACCGTTATCAATAAGCTGCTGTAAATTAGCTTTTCCTTTTTGATATACTGCCTCGCTATATGGATTCATATCATCAGCAAATTCCAACTCCGCCTTATTGATTCTCAGAAACGATTTTGGATTTTGTTTTACAATCTTCCTTGCTTCTTCCGTACTCAGCACATCGTACGGTGGTGATGCAATTTCTTTGCAAAATTCGGGTTTAGGTCTCAAACCTCTAAATGGTTTTACAATTGCCATTATTTATTTTCCGCCTACATTTTTTTCAATGCTTTTTTCAACAATTCCTCAAGATTCCCTGTCAGATCTCCACTTTTTTCCAGTTTCTTCATTGCTTTATGGGCCTGGGCACGTCTGTATCCAAGAGATTGAAGCGCCTGAATTGCATCATCCATTTCATCCGGCACTTTTTCAGCATCAAATAACATGGAAATATCATCATCCTTCTCCGTGACAAATTTTTCTTTCAGCTCCACAATGATCCTCTTCGCTGTTTTTGGACCAATTCCTGGAATCACCGTCAGAGATTTTACATCTCCGGCAATAATCCGTTTTTTAAACTCAGCGATGCTTGCTCCGGAAAGAATACCCATTGCAGACCGGGGCCCGATTCCACTGATCCCAATGAGAAGCAGAAACATGGATCGCTGGTCGTCATGATCAAAACCGTACAGTGCAAGAATATCTTCGCGGACGTGCAGGTACACAAGCAGCTCCGTATTCGACCCTGTTGATGGTAATCTTTCGTAGGTGCTGATTGTGATATTCACTTTCAACCGGATTCCACCCACATCAACTACTGCATACGTTGGATTCTTTTGTATCAGCAAACCGGAAATTGAATCAATCATTTTTTTACCACTTCGGTTGATTTAAATAACACAATCCAATTGCGAGCGCATCGGACGCATCAATAGGGGTTGGAGGTTTGTCCAACTGTAGTATTTTCTGAACCATAAACTGAACCTGTTCTTTTGTAGCTGCACCGTTCCCCGTAACAGACTGCTTCACCTTTCTCGGAGCAAATTCTGAACAAGGAATACCTGCATTGGCACCTGCCAACAATAAAGCACCTCTTGCCTGCCCCAGTGCCATGGCGGACTTAACATTTTTTTGATAAAATGTATCTTCTATCGACATCACAGCTGGTGTATACGTTTTGAGAAGTTTTGTCGCTTCATCATATAAGTGTTTTAATCTTTCCGGAAGTTTTTTTGTCCTTGGGGTTCGAATTGCACCATAACAAATTACCCGTACAGCATTTCCTTTTTTTTCTAAAATTCCAAACCCGGATACGCCTAACCCCGGATCAAATCCAATAATCCGCACCTTATCTAACTCGATGGTATATCTGCTTCATCGATATCAAAATTTGCAAAGACACTCTTTATATCTTCATTGTCTTCAAGCTCATCCATAAGATTCAAAACTCTATCTACATCTTTCTTCTCCACTTTCTGAAGGTTTTTTGGTACCATTTCCACTTCTGCTGAGTTAATCTCATATCCTTTGCTTTCCAATTGATCTTTCACCTGCATGAGCTCTGCTGGATCAGTTGAAATTAAATACATATCCTCCTCAACCTCAAAATCATCAGCGCCGCACTCCAGGGCTGCTTCAAGAATTGTTTCCTCCTCCCCAGCTTCAATCCCAACCTGGATTTGTCCTTTTTTATCAAACATCCAGGACACACTGCCATTCTCCCCAAGATTTCCACCATGTTTGCTCATGAGATGGCGGATATCTGCAACAGTCCGTTTTTTGTTATCGGTCAGAACTTCCAGGAAAATGGCAACCCCCCCGGGACCGTATCCTTCATAGGTTCCTTCCTCATAATTGATTCCAGGCAATTCACCAGTCCCTTTCATGATTGCTCTTTTGATATTATCCTGAGGCATATTATTATCCTTGGCTTTAGCAATTGCCTGCCTCAACCGTGGGTTGCTGGCTTCATCGCCTCCACCCATTCGTGCAGCAACAGTTATTTCTTTGATTATCGTTGTAAATATTTTCCCACGCTTTGCGTCCGCTGCACCTTTTTTCCGCTTAATCGTGGACCATTTGCTATGACCAGACATATTTCTCCAGATAAATTAAACGAAAATTTAC